>JAFQBL010000107.1 GCA_017416695.1 Bacteroidales bacterium
CTGATTACGTTAGATACCCTCTTTTGCATTTCTGGGTTTGCACGTTGAACAGCATTCAACTCTATGGCGTTGTCGTACTCTCCTGTTTCTACTGAAGATACGGCTCCACCTCCCATTCCAATACGGTAGTTATCTCCTCCCATCACTACTACTTTTTCGCCTGGTGTTGGAGTTCCTTTTATTGCATCGCGACGTGTTCCAAATCCTACACCTCCTGCCAACATTATCACTTTATCGTAGGCATACTTTTTATCATTGCCTTCATGCTCAAATGTTAATAGAGATCCGCAAATCATTGGTTGTCCGAATTTGTTTCCAAAGTCTGATGCTCCGTTTGATGCTTTAATCAATATTTGCTCTGGAGTTTGGTATAACCACTCACGTTCAGGCATTACACCCTCCCATGTGCGTCCTTTCTCGGTGCGTGGATATGAGGTCATATATACTGCTGTTCCTGCTATTGGCAAACTTGCTTTTCCTCCACCTAAACGGTCACGAATTTCTCCTCCTGTTCCTGTTGCAGCTCCATTAAATGGTTCAACTGTTGTAGGGACGTTATGTGTTTCGGCCTTTAACGATATTACAGTATCAATATCTTTAACCTGGAAATAGTCTGGTTTGTCTTGTGTTGCTGGCGCAAACTGCTCAACTCTTGGCCCTTCGTTGAAGGCTACGTTATCTTTGTATGCCGATACCAATTTATTGGGGTTTGTTTCAGATGTTTTCTTAATCATCTTAAACAAAGAACTCTCCTTTTCCTCTCCGTCAATCACAAATATTCCGTTGAATATTTTGTGACGGCAGTGTTCTGAATTTACTTGTGAGAATCCGAATACTTCACTATCGGTTAGTTTGCGACCTATTCTTGCTGACAAATTGTTTAGATATTGTATCTCATCTTCACTTAATGCCAATCCCTCTTTTTTGTTATACTCTACTATATCATCGATATAGACTATTGCATCGGGAGTTTTATTAATATTGAATATCTCTTCGCTTAGTCCATCGTAAAGGCGTTGTAACATTGCGTCATATTTGACATTTTTGCCACTTACTTTAAAGTACTCCTCAATACGAGCAATTCCTGAAATTCCCATATTTTGGGTTATTTCTACGGCATTTGTACTCCAAGGAGTTATCATCTCCTTGCGTGGGCCTACGAACTTTCCTGAAATTACATCTTGTTTAATCTCTTTTGCTGAGCCAAAGAGCCAACATAGTTTTTCAATCTCCTCTTGCGATAATTTATGATCACAAGATACCGCTATAACACTGTTTGTTAGGGTTTTAAAAAATGATACCATCAGTAGTAGTTATTATATTATGCTTTATTATTTTGTCAAAAGCGAACTTATTCTGAATTTGCTTACAAAATTAATAATTTAGTCGGTTTTGCAAAACCAAAATCATAAATATTTACACTTTTATACTCAAGTTTTTTTGTTTGAAATTTATAATGCTAAAAAATTGGAGGTGTTACAAAAATTTTATTTAAATTTGCAGTTAATACAATAAATTGAGACGAATTGTGGATTTAATTATAAGTACCATATTAAAAGGTTTGTTGATTGGGATTTTTGTTTCAGCACCGATGGGACCGATTGGAGTGCTATGTATTCAGCGAACTTTAAACAAAGGCAGAATTACAGGATTGTTCACTGGTATAGGTGCTGCCCTTTCGGATTTAATATATGCTGTGCTTACTGGTTTTGGTATCTCTATAATCTTAGAATTCATTGAAAACTACGAACTTATTATACAGATACTTGGTAGCCTTGTCCTCGCTGGTTTTGGTATATATATTTACAGACAAAATCCTGCAAAGAATCTAAATATAAAAAAGCCTAAAACAGCAAACCATATTCAGGATTTAATTTCGGCATTCTTTTTGACGCTATCAAATCCTTTAATTCTGTTTTTATTTATTGGTCTGTTTGCCAGATTCAACTTCTTCTCTGCCGAATCGCAATTTCACGACTACGTGATTGGTTATGCTTCAATTATTAGTGGTGCCATGTTATGGTGGTTTACTATTACATATTTTATTGACAAGGTAAGATCTAAATTTAACTTACGCTCTCTTTGGATTATTAACAGATGTATTGGCTCCATCATTTTACTGATGGCTACATACGGTTTTGTTTCGGGAGTGTATAATTATATCAACTAACAATTGTATAAGATAATGAAAAAGTGTATTAAGGCTATTTATATGCCACAACTTGAGGATTTGGAATTAAAAGAGGTTGCCAACCAAATGGAGGGTAATGCTCAAAGAGATTATGTTTCGGAGATTAATTGGAACGAGTTTCCTCATAAACCTATTGTGGCTTTTGATGTTGCTCGTGGAGACAAATACCTTTTTATCAGTTTCTTTGTTAGAGGCAGTTATATTCGTGCCGTAAATAAAGAGTATAATTCACACGTATATCAAGATAGTTGTGTTGAGTTTTTTGCAAAGATTCCAGGAGAGAGTGAATATTACAATTTTGAATTTAACTGTATAGGTACTGCTCTATCTTCAAAACGTAAAAGCAGAACAGAAAGCACACACTACTCTGATGAACAAATGGCTCGAATAAAGACATGGAGTAGTTTGGGCAGCGAGCCTTTTGAGGAGAAAGAGGGAATCCACTCTTGGCAGGTTGTTGTGGCAATTCCTTTTGATATGATGGGTATTGACTATAATAATATTCCTAAAATGATTGAGGCTAATTTTTACAAATGTGGAGACAAGACTTCTATTCCTCACTACGTTAGTTGGAATAAAATTGAGACAGCCGCTCCCGATTTTCATCGCCCTGAGTTTTTTGGTGAACTCTATTTTTAATTGAAAACTTTCTGAAATTATTATATTTTTTTTTAAGAGAGTCAATATCATATAGTAAAGATAGCCCCAAAGTTTTTTCAAACTTTGGGGCTATCTTCAATCATAAGAAGACACTTTTTTTTAAAAAGATGAATACTGCAACCTATCACGTTATTTACAAGCATCTACCTTTTACATATATTTGCATAGGGACAATATTTGCATGTCTCCTCTTCTTCTGTTTGGGTAAATGGTATATCCTTGTTAAATATTTCTGACAACGTCTTCTCCAATCTCTCAACATACTCCACAAACAATGGGTTGTTGGGTTCTATAATATAATCTTCCGTTACTCTTGCATTCTCTTTTTTCTTTATCTTCCATTGAAAAGTGTCTGAAAAATATTTATTGAATGCATACAATCCTGGAGAGAACATTTTACCATGCGAAAGGGTTTTAATATTTGCTACATTCATTAACTCTTTAAGATCTTTATTTTTACCACTTTGTGCTATTTCTTCTTCAATAGAGATCTGTAAGAGATAGACATAAAACAGAAGTTGGAATACCTGTTTTTTTCGCGTAACAGTTGGTATAAATATATCATCAATATCTAAAAATTCTGGCACCACCTTACCACTTTTATAATCAACTATATTTACAATATCTGACGTTAAATCTAATCGGTCAATCTTTCCTGTCAATAACACCTCTTCATTGGTTGGTAGAGTTATTGAGGTATTCAAATTTAACTCTGTTTGCAACAATACAAATGGACTCCGTCCTTTATCTAACTCCAATGTTCTATCAACCATCTTCTTTATTATCTCGCCACGCAAAGACAACCTTCCTGTTAATGGTTTTATTGTGGTTGTTTTAAAATAGTTTTTAGCAAAAGCCTCTAAAGTCAGACGTTCTATTTCATCTTTCTTTGATTGAAGTTCTTCCAATATATCTTTGGTGATGGTTTTACCGATATAGGGTTCGTAAATTTTTTCCATCACATCGTGATATATAGTTCCAAATACTGAAGAATCAACATCTTCCAAAACCTTATCTGACTCTTTTATACATTCAACACTTGAGAAGTAGAATTGCAGAGAACAATTTATATATGTATTTAAGGTTGATGCAGAGAGTGCTCTTTTTCCTCCTTTTTTATAGGCATTCAACTTCTTTAATACTTTATCTTTTTTCTCAACAACTATTTTTTCTGTTTTGGGTAGTTTAATTGAGTAATTTATATTTTTCTCTACAAAAGAGTTTATTTTATTGGGGTACTGATATTTTAGTTGATATACAAATCTGCTTAAATCTCCCACTTTTGCTCCTTCGGCACGTGAGTCGTATGCTAAATATACCCGTTTTGCTCGAGACAGCAGTCGATAGAAATAGTATTCTGCTATTCCGTCGCGTTGTTCATACGATGACATTCCAAATCCTCTTCGTACATTATATGGTATAAATGTATCTCCTCGAGAATCGGCAGGAAAACACCCTTCGTTCATCGACAATATTATTACATTGTCAAAATCCAATGCCCGAGTTTCAAGAATTCCCATTATTTGCAATCCCGATAGAGGTTCTCCATTGAAAGGAACTTTTATGGATGAACTCATCTTTTCAATTAACTTGAATAGAGTCTTATCCTGCAATGAAAAATCTTTTACAAGTGCTTGTAAGCGATTTATTATCATCTTGTAATAGTAAAGAAACTCACATGTTATTGAGTCTTTCTCACTTAAATTTTCGCAAAGTTTATCTATTATTGTTTTTATATACTCAAACTTTTCATCGTTGGTTGACAAACAAGGAAAGAGATATTTTAACTCTTCTGGAATTACAGATGAGGTTACATATACAATATTACCTTTGATTATTTTATCAATAAAATTAGAGACTATATCTCCGTGTAACTCCTTTATATTTGGTTGACGCAATAGTGATAATACATTTTGATAATAATGTTTTACTTGTCCCTTCTCATCAACCTTTGCTTTTGTGTGTATGTCAAATATGGATTTAAAGAGAGAAAACAGTGGTGTCTCGCTTAAAGGATAGCCCATAGTTATGTTTATGCTACCAACAACCGATGGGATTGTATGCAACATTGGCAATAATAGTTTCTCATCGGGAAGCACTACTACCGTATTTGTTTCCTGCTCCTTTCTCTCTCCTTCTGTTCCAGAAGCATTGGATATAATTTTGCTTATTATCTCTCCTGCATATTTTGTTTGTCCTACATTTGAGGGTATTGCCACCAACTCTATATCGGGGAATTTTTGATTTTCAGTTTCGTATAATTTATATGCCGAAGGAAAGTTCTTTATGTTTTTAGACATAGAGTCTGCCATTATTGAAAATGTATCATCTTTTATGGGCATATTATAATCCCAATAGAAATCTGCCACTCCCATATCTCTTAACTGTGCAAACATTGTCTCCTCTGCCACTGAGAGCAGATTAAATCCGATAAAGACAATCTTTTTATATCGTAACTCTATATCTTTTTTTGTTATCTCATTTGCCAAAATTCTCTCAACTATTGAGCGTAACATCATCCCATTATAGGCACATCCACGAGATGCCAAGTCGGAGCGTAAACCCTGATATAGCCTATTCATTACTTGCCATAGGGTTATAAACTCTTTTTTGCTTGCATCATCTTTCTTGCCCAAATTAAAGTTATTTATAAAGCGTTGCAGAAACTGCAACTGCTCCTCTGTGAGCATATCTTTAAATTGTGCATCAATCTCTTTTAATTCATATATATTGGAGAATATCTTTGAGGCATCAACCAAGAAGTTATCTACGTCATCAAAATCGGTTAACAAAATATCTGCCCAATAGTAAAAGTCATCAAACGACTCTTCTCTTGAAGTTGCATTTATATAGTGGTTGTACAACAAAAATAACATCTCAACTCTGTCGGCTGGAGCATAACCCGATAGTTGAGATACAAAATCATCAATAGTTATTGTGGAGGGTGAGAATATATACTTACCCGAGAGTTTAGATATATGCTTTAAGAAAAACAGTTCTGCTCTCCTGCTTGGAAATACAAATGTATGGTTTCTTAAATTTTCGGCATTGCCATGATAAAATGCTTTTGCTACACTATATAAAAACGAACTCATAATTATACTATAATATATTTATTGTAAAATTATATATTTTTTCCGATAGATGGTTGTATTTTTTTGTAACTTTGTAATATATTTTTTTATTTATGATTTCAATTAACGGACTTTCTGTTGAATTTGGAGCGACTCCTCTTTTCGACAATATATCATACATTATTAATAAACGCGACAGAATTGCTTTAGTGGGACGCAATGGAGCAGGGAAATCAACTATGCTAAAGATTATTGCTGGTGTTCAAATCCCAACTAATGGTAATGTTTCTGTTCCTAAGGGCATCACTATAGGCTATCTGCCTCAGCACATGCCTGTTTCAGACACTCAAACTCTGCTGAAAGAGACGGAGACTGCTTTTGCCGAAATTTTTGAATTGCAAAAACATATTGAGGAACTCAACACTGCTCTTGCCGAACGTACCGACTATGAGAGCAAAGAGTATAACGATATTATTGACGAACTCTCAATTGCCAACGAACACATGGCAATTATGGGTGCAATGAACTATCAGGCCGAGATTGAAAAGACTCTTTTGGGATTGGGTTTTGTAAGAGAAGATTTTAATCGCCCCACATCGGAGTTTAGTGGTGGTTGGCGTATGCGTATTGAACTTGCAAAGATTCTTTTACGTCGCCCCGATTTACTACTACTTGATGAGCCTACCAACCACTTGGATATTGAATCAATACAATGGTTAGAGAACTTTCTGGCTACAAGCGGAAGCACTGTTATGCTGGTATCGCACGATAGGGCTTTTATTGATAATGTAACAAACAGAACTATTGAGATTTCACTTGGAAAGATATACGACTACAAAGTAAACTACTCAAAATATGTTGAACTTCGTGCCGAGAGGTTGGAGCAACAGATGAGGGCTTACGAAAATCAACAAAAACAGATTCAGGATACAGAGGAGTTTATTGAACGATTTAGATATAAGGCAACCAAATCGGTACAGGTACAATCTCGCATCAAGCAACTTGCAAAGATTGAGCGTATTGAGGTTGATGAGGTTGACACTTCGAGATTAAATCTTAAATTTCCCCCTGCTCCTCGTTCGGGCGATTATCCACTAATTCTTGATGGCGTAGGCAAATATTATGGCGAACGTCATATCTTCTCTAATGCTACTTTTACTCTTAAACGTGGCGACAAGATTGCTTTTGTTGGCAAGAACGGTGAGGGTAAAACTACCCTTGTGAAATGTATTAACGGAGAGATTCCGTTTAATGGTAATTTAAAGATAGGACACAACGTTAAGATTGGATATTATGCTCAAAATCAGGCTCAACTTCTTGATGGAGAGTTAACTGTTTTTGATACTATTGACCGCGTTGCGGTTGGCGACATACGCACTAAAATTCGCGATATATTGGGGGCTTTTATGTTTGGTGGTGAGGCATCAGATAAAAAGGTAAAAGTTCTGTCGGGTGGAGAGAAAGCGAGGTTAGCAATGATTAAACTCCTTCTTGAACCCGTTAATTTGCTTATTCTGGACGAGCCTACCAACCATCTTGATATGAGTACCAAAGATGTGCTAAAGAGGGCTATTGAGGCTTTTGATGGAACGGTGATTATTGTTTCGCATGACAGAGAGTTTCTTGATGGACTTGTATCAAAGGTATATGAGTTTGGCGGCGGAAAAGTTACGGAGCATTTGGGTGGCATTTACGACTTTCTTCAAAAACGCAAAATTGACAGTTTAGTGGAGTTGGAGAAGAAGAGAGTTGAAGAGGTTGAAGAGAAACCTAAAGAGGTTTCGGACAACAAACTCTCATATATGGAACGTAAAGAGATTCAACGCAAAATAAGGCAATTACAGAACTGTGTTAACGATGCAGAAAAACGTATTGCCAAGATTGAAGAGCAGATTACCGAAGTTGAAAAGGTATTGGCTACTCCCGAAGGTTTTTCAAACATTGACCTTTGTCAAAAGCATGGAGAACTGAACAGAGAACTTGGTATTATTATGGAGTATTGGGAAGAACAATGCGAAAATCTTGAAAGAGCAAAATCAGAATTAGGAGATTAAAAACACTTTTAATACACTGTATATTTGCATATTACAAAACTTATAACGAATATTGCATAATAAAATTTTATAAAGATTTAATTTATGAGAAATTTTACTTTATGGGGTATATTAGTTACTCTATTTGCATTTATTGGTAATGTAAACGCAGAAGTTATTACTATTGATGGTGCAAACGAAATTGCAAATAACTTTTTTGCCAAAACACTGAAAGGCAACAAGTTGATAAAAAATATCGATTCTCAATTGGAGTATGCATGGGATAGTAACTCGCTATACAATCAAAGTTCATCATTATTGAAAGAAGAGGAAGTTGAGCCTACATTTTACGTATTCTCAAACGAAAAGGCTTTTGTTATTGTTTCGGCAGAAGATAATTTACAAGAGGTTATAGGATACTCTTTTGAAGGTAGTATTAATTCATCTGATGAAATTCCTGCCCCAATGAAAGAGTATTTAAAAGGTATTGATAAAGAGATTAAATATTTTAGAGAAAACATATCAAACTCAACAAAAAGCCTAAAAGCAACAGCCACAGAGACAGGAGGAACTATTGTCAAACAACTTGAAACTGCAAACTGGGGACAAGGTTCTCCTTTTAACAATCTATGCCCAACAAGTGGTACATCTCATTGTTTAACAGGATGTGTTCCAACTGCATATGCCATTGTTATGCGTTATCACGAATGGCCCATTAGCGGAACTGGAAAAGTATATAACCCTAATACAGCAGAACCCACAGATATAAGCCAAAGAGTATATGAGTGGGAAAATATGCCATTAAACTATATATCGGGACAATATACCGATGCTCAAGCAACAGAAGTTGCCGAGATAATGGTTGACCTTGGATATAGATTTATGGCTTCGTATGGCACAAGTTCTACTGACGTGAGTGCAGGATTGGGCTCTACTGAGTATCTTCAAAAGAGTTTTGGTTATAATAACGTGCCATCAACAAGCAGAGATATGGTTGGTGATACTGAATGGAAGAGACTTTTAAAAGAGAGTTTAAACAATAACTGCCCCGTTCCATATAGGGCTACAAGTGCTATAAATCCTGATCAAATAGATGGCAAGCATATGTTTGTTGTTGACGGTTACACAAGCAATGACTATTTTCACTTTAATTGGGGTTGGAATGGAAGCCAGAACGGATACTTTACAATATCTGCAATAACCCCCGATGCCTCACGCAACTATATTACAAGCAACTATGCATATTTTAACTTTATGCCAAACAAGGAGGAGTTTGAAGTTAATGCTTCTGTTTCTCCTTCTGCCGCAGGTAAAGTCTCAATCAACGGAGGAACTATCGGCACTTCAGTAACCGCATCGCTATTTGAAAATTCTACCGTTACTCTTACCGCTACTGCTAACAGCGGCTACACATTTAATAACTGGACATGCAATGGTTCTATTGTCAGTACCGAAAAGAGTTTTAACACTAAGGTTACAAGCAATACTACTGACAATACATATATTGCCAATTTTTTAGTTGTTGGCACAACAAATATATCAATACCCATAACCTATAACAGCAATTATGGTTCTGTATCATATAATGGAAGTACTATACAGGGAACAACTATCACAGCAAAAGAGAATCAAGAGGTTACTTTAACTGCAACGCCAAAAGATGGTTATATTTTCAATGGATGGTCTGTTACAAGCAATGGCTCTACTAAAAATATAGATACTAAAGATTTTACATTTATAGCAACAAGCGGTATTGAAATTACAGCAGAGTTTTCATTGGCAGTTGCCGATTACGTTGTTAGCCATGAGACTGGAACAAAAACCAATGCAAGTGGTGCGAGAAGCAGCACTTGGACATATACTACAAACACAAACAATCCTGTTGCTTTGCAACTAACCTCAACAAGCGGAACAACTGAGGTTTATGGTTTATCAAACAGTTACGACAGATATTATGCTTACGCATACGATAGTAACACCAACGGATATGACAATGTAACTTATACTCTATCTGTTCCCGCAGGATATGTTATTACAGGCTACAATATGACCTATTGGGTATCAAGTTCACATAAAGGTCAAGTAACAGTTTCAAACGGAACAACAACTAACACTCCCACCAATACTAACGACCAAAATCTGTCGGCTTCGGGATTAAATGCTCAATCAACTTCGTTCACCCTCTCTGTTTCTCAAACTGGTCAGCAATATATCACAGTTGAGAGTTTTACAGTTACAATTAAAAAAGATGGTAGCGAAGAGCCTATAACACCACCAACCCCAGCCAAATACTCTGTTAGCGTTACAGCAAGTGCTGGAGGTAGTGCAACAAGTTCGGCAACAGAGGTTGAAGAGGGCGGAAACGTAACTCTTACCGCTACTCCTTTTGAAGGTTATGAGTTTGCAGGTTGGAGTATTGGAACATCAGTGATAAGTTATGAGAACCCATACACAGCAACTATCTCGGCAAACACTGATTTTATTGCAAACTTTAACGAACTCTCTTCAGGTGGAGGTGTTCCTGGCGAGGTTGGTTATTGCACCCCTTCGGGCAATCACTATACAGATAACTACCTTACAGCAATAACATCGAGCGGAGCAGAAGAGAATATATCTTACTCGGCTACTTCTCACCCTGGAAGTGCATACTTTGTTGTACCTGACACAATAAGAGTTGGCAAAGGTAACTCGTTTACACTAAACCTTGTTGCAAAATCACTTGGAACAGGAAGCAGTTACAGCGTTAGAGAAGATATTCGTTATTGCCACGCATCACTATTTACCGATTTTGATATTGATGGAGAATTTGGCTCTGCTGTTACTACATGGGGTAATAATCCTCCAGCACACAATGTATATGGCAACTATGATGAGTGTATGAATATAACAACAGAAATTTCTGTTCCAGACAATGCTCTTTTGGGTGCATCTCGCATAAGGGTTATATATACTAATGCTTGGAGTAGTTTCCCTGACGCATGTACTACATCGTTAGATAAAGGTATTGCATACGACATAGTTGTTGATGTAACCGATTTATCGGGTATTGAAAATAGCGATAGCAATTCTGCTAAAATATATGCCTCTGATGGAGTTATAAATATTAACAACTATACAGGCAACGTTAAGATTGTAAACATTGCTGGACAAGTTGTAAAAGATATTTTCTGTGATACAGATGCTCAGATTAAAGTTAACAAAGGCATTTACCTTGTTGTTACAAGCGAGGGAGTGGTGAAGGTTATAATATAAAAGCCTCTCCCCTAACCCCTCTTCCGTAGAGAGGGGAATGGTAGATATTGTATCTTTAATTAATAATTTGTTTTAACAAGCCTTAATTATAAATTTGGGACTGCTAACAGTCCCAAATTTAATAATGATTTTTAGTATCCGCTAGTTTTATCCACCAACAATACCTGAACAGTTTGCACAAAATTCGCAACCGATATTGCAAATTTCTACTTCAACTCTTGAAACGACATCTTGATTGTTTTTCACAATTTCTTCTGCGTTTTTGATAATATTAGCATCCATTGTTTAAAATTTAGATTGTTAATAAATAAGTTAATTATATTGATATGTCCTTTAAATGTTTATAACAAGAAAGAGCCGTTTTCAACATCAAAAGTTCATAATCGCTCAATTTTCTTTTTATATTAGTAAAATATTTTATTTGAAACATAGATATAACTTTTGCCTCTACTAATCGCAATTTACACATTCCTTTATCACGAAAAATTACATTACCTCTTTGTGCATAATTATATCCATAGCAAGTTTTACATATTTTTAAAATAGGACAAGATATGCAACTATTTTCTACCAATACAGATGGATTAGAAAAATCAATATCCTTAATCTCTTTCAAAACAGAATGATTTCCATGTACCATTGGCAAGAACAAATGACAAGGATATAAAGTACCATCAGTATCATACATTGCAATAGTAGTTCCACATCCACAATTCTTATGAGGCAACTTGTCGTTTATTCTTTGGTCAGTATATTCTTTAAAAAGGAAATTGAATGGATGTTCTAACTCCTTCTCTGGATGATTAAGAAAGTATTCAGCAATTTTTTCAAGTTCATTCTTGTATATTATATAATCATCCTCTTTCCAACATTGTCCTTCTGCTAATGAACTTGCTATTTTATAACCTTTCTCATACAATGATATAATTCCCTCTGAATAATTAGGTAAAGTATCTGATGAGAGTGTTAGTTTAAAATATGAATTTGGCCATACTTCTTTGATAAAACTAATGGGCAAATTTAAAAGGTCACAACCTCTATTCTTGTGTTGCATAGCCTCAGTTCCATCAACAGATAGAACAATTCTAAAATCATCTTTTCTTTCTTTCAACCATTCTTTTATTGAGGAAGTTAATAATGTTCCATTTGTTGTTATTTGAAAAATATAATTAAATGGTAAATTTTGATTCTTTGTCCATTCATAAATCTGTTGTATTAGAGGAAAATTTGTTAATGGTTCACCTCCAAATAATTCAATAGCCAACCTTTCTTTTGCAACATCTCCTTTATAATTTTTAAATTCTTCCTCCAAAATCATTTTAGCAACATCAAAAGTCATCTTTTTAGATGACTTATACTTTTCAAAACAGTAAGTACAATTTAAATTACACGTATGGGTAATCATCAATGTACACACTCTTGTTGTTTTTATTTTATGTGGTAATGAAAGAGAATTTTCCATATAAGTAGATTCTATAATTAAATATTTTTTGCAAAAAAAACTAATTATAGAATAAAATCAAATATATTATTTTGCCCAATACGGGCAACTGCCCGTATTGGGCATAGTTGAGGAAAAAAAGCGGATGCTAAGAGTTTAAGGTTTGTGAATAGTAGGCAAAGAAATCGACATTCATTGCTCTTGATATTTTGAGTAACAGATAGGTATCGAGATACTCTTTTAAGAATATCTTATTTACAGTGCGAGGCACTACTCCTATTTGCTCTGCTAACCAGCGATTACTCTTGTTCTGCTTACGTAGTTCGCCCCGTATTATGGAGCCAATGTGTACTTTTTCCATTTTACGTGAGTATTTTGCATTGGCTATCCTAATCTATTATGAGCAAAATAAGGCACAAAAAATGTGGACTCAACTTTATCCACATCCTGAGGCCCTGAGATTGCCCACAATACCGGATAAGCCAAGCCCACGTAATAGAACGTGAGCATTCGACTGACTTATTCGTGGTATTGTTTTTCTAAAATTTCTCAGGTTTTAGGATGATACCGAATAGTTAGCAAATGCTTGTTTATATTTTATATTTTTTACGGACAGAGCATGCTCTGTCCCTACTTCTTTTGATTCTCTTTTGCGGACGTGGCAGACCAGCATCCCTACTGCTTTTTTATTAGACTAATTGGTCTAATTAGATTATCTAACAAATCTGCTATTAAGCGAGGGCAAAATAAGTTTTCTTAAACTTTGCCGAGCGTAAGCAGATTCAACAAACGCATGTTCGTTAACTAACAACTTATCTATGCCAACATCAATGTACAACAGAGCATATATATCAACAATCCTACAATGTCGTTGGTTGTGGTGATAAAGGGTCCTGTTGCTATGGCTGGATCTATTTTAAATTTCTCTAATGTTATTGGTACTAATGTGCCAAATATTGAGGCGAATATTACTACTGCAAATAGTGATATGCTTACCGCTACTGTTATATCGGCCTCTGTTCCTATTAGCATATTGAATGCGAATGTCAACAACGCTATTATACTTGCGTTGATTAACGATACGCCTACCTCTTTCAGAATTTGTGTTCCCACATTGCGTAGGTCTAACGATCCGTTTGCTAATCCCTGTACTATGATTGCAGATGATTGTACTCCTACGTTTCCTGCTGTTCCTGCTATCAAAGGAATAAAGAGGGCTATGGCTGGTACTGCTGCAAGTCCTGCCTCAAATCCGCCAAGCATTATTGAGTTTAACAATCCTCCAAAAATTCCGATTACCAACCATGGTAATCTTGCTCTGGTTTGGGTAAAGACGTTGTCATCTACTTCAACGTCTTGCGAGATACCTGATGCTAATTGATACTCACGTTCTGATTGTTCACGCACCTCATCCATAATGTCATCGACAGTGATGCGTCCTACCAAACGTCCAATGCTATCAACTACTGGCATTGCCACAAGGTTATACTTCTCGAAGGCTTGTGCTACTTCATCTATTGGGGTATCGGTGTGCAATGATATTGGTTCACGTTTCATCACGTGTTTTATCTTGGCTACCGATTGGTGTGTTATTATTTTC
>JAFQBL010000108.1 GCA_017416695.1 Bacteroidales bacterium
AGGAACCCCGCTTCATGATGGGGCCATAATTATAGGAGACGGAAAGATAATTGCAGCAAGTTGTATATTGCCAGTATCGCATGCCCCCAATATTCCACGAGAGTTAGGTTTGCGACACCGTTCAGCATTAGGAATAACACAAGAGACAGATGCCGTTGCTGTAATAGTATCTGAGGAACGAGGGGAAATATCGTTTGCCAAGAACGGAAAAATATCACGCAATATAACTACTCAGGCGTTAGAGCGAATGTTATCAATAAGTAAAAACAGATAGAATAGTATATATTTTTAAACTATACATAGGCTATAATTCATAAAAAAATAGTAACTTTGCAAAGTATTAGAGAATAGTACATATTCCGAGAACAATTTTTTTACTAACATTATAAAAATTAAACAAAATGATTAGCTACAAAGACCTTGGTTTGGTAAACACCAAAGAGATGTTTGCAAAAGCCATCAAAGGCGGATATGCAATCCCCGCATTCAACTTCAATAACATGGAGCAACTACAAGCAATTATTCAAGCAGCAGTTGAAACAAAATCTCCAGTTATCCTACAAGTATCAAAAGGAGCACGTCAATACGCAAACCAAACACTATTGCGTTATATGGCAGAGGGTGCAGTTGAGTATGCAAAAGAGTTAGGATGTGAGAAACCACAAATAGTACTTCACCTTGATCATGGTGATTCATTCGAGACATGTAAATCATGTATCGATATGGGATTCTCTTCAGTAATGATTGACGGATCACACCTACCATACGAAGAGAACGTTGCTCTAACTAAAAAAGTAGTAGAGTACGCTCACCAATTTGATGTAACAGTTGAGGGAGAACTTGGAGTATTAGCAGGAGTTGAAGATGAGGTATGTGCAGAACACCACACTTACACTCGTCCTGAGGAAGTTGTTGACTTCGTAACTAAAACAGGATGCGATAGTTTGGCAATTTCAATCGGTACTTCACACGGTGCAAACAAATTCAAACCTGAGCAATGTACAAAAGATGAGAACGGACGTTTAGTTCCTCCTCCACTACGTTTCGACGTATTAGAGGGTGTTGAAAAAGAACTTCCTGGATTCCCCATCGTACTTCACGGATCATCATCAGTTCCTCAAGAAGAGGTTGCAACTATTAACAAATACGGCGGTGCATTGAAAGATGCAATCGGTATTCCAGAAGAGTGGTTGCGTAAAGCAGCTGAGTCAGCAGTATGTAAAATCAACATCGACTCTGACAGCCGTCTTGCAATGACAGCAGCAATCCGCGAGGTATTTGCTAACAAACCAGCAGAGTTTGACCCAAGAAAATATCTTGGACCAGCACGTGAGAATATGAAAAAACAATATATGCACAAAATTGAGAACGTTCTTGGTAGTGCAGGTAAATGTGAGTGCTGTTAATTGATTAAACATCAATAAATCAATAAAGGCTATCCTTTTGGATAGCCTTTATTTTTATATCTATATGAGTTATATGGAGGTTATGCAGAGTACTTAGGCATAGGGAAAAATGGGGAGTCTAAGAGCATAAACTCTATATGGGAAAATGAGGTATTCTGTAGAATAGTGCCAAATGATTTGGAGCGTAAACATCTTGAAGAGTTGAAATTCTTTGATTATATGAAACGCAATAGTAAAGAGAGTGATTGTTATATGCAGAATATAATCAGGATGAGAAACAGAGTTGGAGTATTAATAGAGGTAAAGCATCGAATATTTTATTTTAAAGAGAGTAAGGCTATACGCTATGCTATGTGTCTATATACACCCGCAGTTGGAAATGAACGCTCTGTTATAGTAAATCCTGTTACCTCCAAGACTATTTATATTGATGATATTGACTCTGATAATATCTTGTCTGACAGAGAGAAAGAGATCCTTAAAATGATAGATCTTGGCTTCTCAAGCAAGGAGATATCTGCGAATTTAAATATAAGTATATTTACGGTTAGTCGTCATCGTCAAAATATTTTGGAGAAACTACAAGCAAAAAATTCATTACAAGCATGTTGTACTGCAAAAAGTTTAAAAATCTTGTAGTCGTAGAATCTGTACCAACTACCTGAAACTCTTACTCCTGTTTTATCCTACTATTAAATATATGTAATACAATTGTGTTTATAACTTAAAATAATTAACTTTGCCGTTTGTAAAACAAAAAATATATGAGTGAAAGAGCACAATTTGCTACAAAATTAGGAGTTATAGCAACAACAGTAGGCTCTGCTGTTGGGTTAGGTAATATATGGCGTTTCCCCTATATGACAGCCGAGAATGGAGGAGGGGCATTTCTTATTGTGTATATATGCTGTGTTTTGATATTAGGAATACCACTAATGTGTGCCGAGTTTGCAATTGGGCGTAAATCCCGCACCAATGCAGCAGGAGCATTAAAAGTATTGGCTCCAAAGTCGCAATGGCACATAATAGGATATATAGGAATTCTTGCATCAACTCTTATACTTGGTTACTATATGGTTATTGCTGGGTGGGTAGTAGAGTATGTATATCAGGCCTTCAGAGGAGACCTGTTTACTCAATCAGCAACTGCGATAGCAGATAACTTTAATACTTTTAAAACCGATGTATGGAGACCACTTGTTTGGGTGGGAGCATTGCTTGTTATAAACTATCTGATTATATCTCGTGGAGTAACTAAGGGGATAGAGAAGGCATCAAATATAATGATGCCACTACTCTTTTTAATATTGCTCGTATTTTGTGGATATGCACTTACATTGCCAGGAGCGGCAAAGGGGTTAAACTATCTATTCAATCCCGATTTCTCTAAAATAAACGGAGGAGTAGTGTTAGCGGCGATGGGGCAAGCATTCTTCTCGTTAAGCATAGGTCTTGGAATACTAATAACATATGGCTCATATTTCAAAAGAAATGTCACATTGCCTAAAACTGGATTAACAGTTGCCCTGTTGGATATGTTGGTTGCAATACTTGCTGGAGTTATGATATTCCCTATTATGGCATCGTTTGGAATAAGTCCAACGCAAGGACCAGATTTAATATTTGTAACCCTGCCCAATGTGTTTAAGCAGATGTTTATGCCAAACCTATGGGCTGTATTGTTCTTTATCTTTGCAGCGGTGGCAGCGCTAACATCAACAATCTCACTACTTGAGGTAGCAATAGCATACATATCAGAGGAGTTTAAAGTAGGCCGTAAAAAAGCGTCAATAGTAATATTGCTTATTGTTGCGGTGTTGAGTGTACTATCATCACTATCGTTTAGTTTACTAAGTGAAGTAAAACTTTTTGATATGAATTTCTTTGAACTATCCGATTACTTCTCGGCAAACATATTGCTTCCCATAGGAGGATTTTTGTTAGCAATATATGTAGGCTGGGTAATGAAAAAGAGAGATTTTCTCGCTGAATTGGGCGGAGTAAAACATTCGACTATACTATATAAACTAATACTCTTTAGTATTAAATTTATAGCCCCCGTTGCAATTATATTCATATTCCTTTCATTAACAGGCTTGTTTAAAATATAGGTATGTCTGACAAATTCTGGAACTTCTCAAAGGCAGAGCGTATAGCGGCAATAGCATTAACTGTTATTATAGTTTTGGTGTTGACCATATCGTTCTATAACAAAAGGCAAAATGATGCACCAACTAAAGATTACAGAACAGAGATAGAGGAGTTCAAAAGTAGAGTTGTTTTAACCGATACAGTTAAAGAGAAGAAACGTTCACCCCGTAAGAAAACAAAAAAGGTATATACACCCAACGAACAACAACTATCTCCGTTAAAAAAAGAGAGTAAATAGTTACTTCTGTAAAAAAATAGTTCTATTTTCTATTAAAGGATAATAAACTATATATGATTTATTTGTTGGTCAAATATAAATAATTATATTTGAGAGTCAAAATATGAGGTTTAATGAGAGGGGTATCTATATTAATATTTATTCTATTGCTTTTTATTAAAGCAACCCCCTTGTGCGCATTAAACAGAATCACAATCTACTCAACTCCACAAGAAGATATATCCCTTACAAAAGAAGGAGAGAAGAAAGAGAGTTTGAAACTCTATGAAGAGACAAAATTTGATTGCTTTTCATCTTCAAAAGCATTTGAGATAACAGCATTAGCGCTCCCAATGGTAGTGGCAGGAGTAGCCACCAAGCCTGAAGATAATCGTTTTTCCACCTATAAATCTGCTACAACACGAGGCGTAAAATCATATTTTGATGACTATATCCAGTACCTTCCCATTGCAACTAAATATATAATGAAGGTGTCAGGAGTAAAAGGACGTTCATCGTGGGGCAGAATGATAACATCTGATCTGCTCTCTGTTGCTCTTATGGTAGGCTCGGTTGAGGTATTAAAACATACAATAGACTCTCCACGTCCAAACCGAGAGGATAATCACTCATTCCCATCAGGACACACAGCAACAGCATTTATGACAGCAACACTTTTAAATAAAGAGTATGGGCATCTTACTCCATGGATACCAGTTGCATCATATACGGTAGCATCGCTCACTGCAATGGGCCGTCAATTTAATTCAGAACATTGGGTAAGCGACCTTTTTGTAGGAGCAGGGATAGGAATAGTATCAGCCGAACTCGGATACTATTTTGCCGATCTTATATTCAAAGATAAGGGGTTGCTATATAAAGCAGCACCCCCAAAATGGGAGTATGGCAGAAAACCATCACGATTCACTTCAATGATAGGTGTGTCAACCATATTTGGTAATTATGCAACTGCAAATGGAGAGCCGATTGATATTAAGGTTGGTAATCGTGTAGGTTTTGAGGGGGTATATTTCCCTCATAAAAACATAGGAGTAGGAGGCAGAGTAACGGTAAGTAATAATATGTTTGCCGTTAATGAAGAGATAATGGAAGATTGGATGGGAGAGTTATCGCTATATGCAGGAGCATATTACGAAACACAACTCTCATCGCGTTGGGCAGTTGGCTCCAAAACTCTATTTGGTTATAATTTTTATTCGGGTTGTGCATCGTGGCAGGAGAGAGGTATTGAGAAAAATGACGGAAGTTTTGGCTTTGTAACAGGAGTTTCGCTTTCATATCTTGCAACAGATAATATGCGATTCTCATTAGACTGCGATTATAATCTTCTATCTTCATCACGACTTGTACCACAACAGATACAACACGAACTTTTTACAGGAGTATCAACATCGGTAATGTTTTAGTAAATTGATAAATTCTATATATTATGGAGAGATTAAAAATTTTAATAACAACAATGATGATGACAATTACTTTATCAGTAATAGCATCGGAGGATAGTTATATGAATATCTATCTAAACTCAACAGGCAAGGCAACCTCAATATCTATTGATGAGATAGATAAAATTACCTTTCCTTCAGAAGATGAAGTTCTATTAACTGTGAATGGTATTGCAAGCCCAATGTTAATTGATGATATTGATGTTATAACCTTTGGGGATACTGATATAACTTCAATAGAGGAGAACGAAATTGAGAGTGCAGAGATAGAGATAAAATATCTGTCAGGAGTAGAAGAACTACATATTGTAAGCCCAGAGCCAATATCAATGGTGCAGGTATATAATATGCAAGGAGTGCAAATGATGACACAAATACCCAATGAAAATAGTGTGTCGTACAATATAAGTGCATATCCAAGAGGTATATATGTTGTAGTAGTACAAGCAAACGGACAGATAGCGACAGAGAAGATTTTAAAATAAGTTAACAAACATCTGTTTGTTGAATCTGCTTACCGCTCGGCATAACTCAAACAAGTTTGGTTCTGCTCTTGCTTAATCGCAGATTTGTTAGTTTTTAGTTGTACGGTACTTCGTACCTTGTTTTTTAGCAAATAAAGACTCTAACAACAAACAACTCAAAAAAATATGAAAACAAAATTTATCACATTAATTGTTGCTTTGGCAACATTTGCAACTGTTATACTTGCTCAGCAATATGAACGAGTTGTAAAAATTTATAAAGATGGAGAGATATTAAATAGTTATCTTATCTCTGAAGTAGATAGTATAAAATTCGATAAGGTTGCACTTTACCAAGTTGAAGTAACTGCAAACAACTCTGAAGCAGGATATGTCTCAATCAATGATAATACAACATCAGATCTATTCAAAGAGGGAGAGTCAATTACTCTAAAAGCGGTAGCAAGTAGTGGATACCAGTTTGTAAACTGGACTCTCAATGGAAGTGTTGTTTCAACAAACAGTAGTTGCTCAGTAGTGGTAAACGGAGCGGTAACATACGTTGCAAACTTTGAAGAAAATCAGTTGCAATATTGTACTCCAGAAGGTACTATGTTAAGTAGTCGTCAGTTGAACTCATTTACTCTTACTGATGGAACAAATAGTTTATCACTCTCAAATATCCAGTCTTCAACTCGTGATGCAGTATATAAAGATAAAACAGAATTTTATCTACACACCC
>JAFQBL010000109.1 GCA_017416695.1 Bacteroidales bacterium
CAGAGATAAATATGTTGATGCACTAACAATGGAGTTGAAAATGCGGATAAAGGAGTTGCCTGTATCAACGCTCAATACTATATATATAGGAGGTGGTACACCATCGCAACTAACCCCATTCCAATTAAAGAAGATATTTTCAGCACTTGAACAATATTTTAATATCTCGCAGGTAAAAGAGATAACAATTGAGGTGAACCCCGATGATATAACAAAAGATTATCTATCTTCTCTCAGAGAACTTCCAATAAATAGAGTGAGTATGGGAGTGCAAAGTTTTAATGACAGATTATTAAATATAATAGGTCGGCGTCATAACTCGCAAAAAGCAGTTGAAGCATACACACTCTTACGGGAATCTGGCGTGAATAACATAAGTATTGATTTAATGTTTTCTCTGCCAACTCAAACCATAGAGGAGTGGGAAGAGAGTATTAATCAAGCCATAAGTTTACAACCTCAACATATTTCAGCATATGATTTAAGTTATGAACCAGGCTCTGTTCTGACACAAAAATTAAAACGAGGAGAGATTGAGGCTTGTAGCGATGAAACTTCTATTGCAATGTATAATATGTTAATTGATAAACTCTCCATAGCAGGATACGAACATTACGAAATATCAAATTTTGCTTTACAGGGATATCGCTCTCAGCACAATTCGGGATATTGGAGTGGTGTACCCTATTTGGGACTGGGAGCATCGGCACATAGTTTTGATGGCGTAGTTCGCAGAGCAAATGTATCAAATACCTCTCTATATATAAATAAGGTATTATCGGGCGAGAATGCTTTTGAAGTAGAGGAGTTAACCTTGCAGGATAGATATAATGAAACAATATTTACCCATTTGCGTACATCTGATGGGGTAGATTTATCATTAATAGAAAAGCAATTTGGAAAAGAAAACTTGCAACATCTCTTGCGAGAGGCTACAAGTTATATCAATGACGGATATTTAAAAGAGGTAGAGGGAAGGGTAGTTCTTACCCGAAAAGGAATTGTCGTATCCGATTCAATATGTTGCGACCTCTTCTTATAAATTTATAACACCTCCTGTCTCTCTTTCTGTGGTATAGAAGATACTCCTATAAAAGATAGAACTACAGCAAAGAAGAAATTTTTACTCTATTCATGATGATAGGGTAGGTTATTAATAATTGTAAAGGCCCTGTAAAGTTGCTCGGTGAAAACAACCCGTACTAATTGGTGGGAGAAAGTCATGTCCGATAAAGAGATTTTATCATCGGCTCTATTGTAAACCTCTTGTGAAAAGCCGTATGCGCCACCAATAACAAAAACAATGCGTTTGTCGCTACGGCATAAAAGTTTCTCAATAAATTCTGCAAATTTTACCGAAGTAAATCTTTTTCCCTTCTCATCCATGAGAATAACAAAGTCCTCATTTTTAATCTGTTTTAAAATGAGTTCTCCTTCAGTACTCTTTTGAAGTTCAGCAGTTTTAATGCCTTTAGAGTCGGGGATTGTGATAATCTCAAAAGGTGTAAAACGCTTAATACGCTTTTCGTATTCCGATATTGCATCAATAAAATACTTCTCGTTGGTTTTACCAACCATTAAAAAAACTAATTTCATATCGGATAAAGTTCTCTATTATTAACTTTTTATGTACTTTTGTAAACTGCGTATTGTGTAACCAGCCATTAGGTTTTAGTATATCTGCAAAAATAGATAAAAAAGTGTATATACAAAAGTATAAGTAAAACAATATATAATGAAAAAGATTGTAGCGATATTAACATTTACACTTCTTTTTATATTGCCAACTATGGCAAATGATTCACGAAAGGCAGTAGAAGATGGTTTTGCCAAAGGTGATGCCGAGATTGTATCTCAAGCAATGTCTGATAAAGTTTTTATGGTAGCATACCCACTTCGCAGACCATTGTCAAAAGATGAGGCAACAAAAGAGTTGGCAAACTTCTTTTTGCAAAATAAACCAAAATCATTCTCAGTTTTACACGATAATAGTCAAGATAACGTGATATATATGATATGTAAATACGAAACAGCAAAAAGCGGTTTCAGAGTACATATATTAATTGATGTTATAGGAGACAACGAAAGAATAACGCAAATAAGAATAGAAACATTATAAAACCTGAAACAATGGAAAATTTAATTGACGATTTAATAAAATTGGCATTCGCTGAGGATATAGGCGATGGCGACCACACAACACTATGTTGCACACCTGAAGATGCAGAAGGTGCTCAAAAACTAATAGTAAAAGAGGATGGAGTTTTGGCAGGAGTAGAGATGGCAAAACGTATATTCGCCGCCTTTGACCCAACATTAAAAATGGAGCAATTTTTAAATGATGGTGATGAAGTAAAAGTTGGAGATATAGCCTTTATAGTTCGAGGTAAAGTACGCTCGTTGTTGCAAACTGAGCGTCTGATGCTTAATGTGATGCAACGAATGAGCGGTATAGCAACAGTAACACGTCGCTATGCACGTCAATTAGAGGGACTAAAAACAAGAGTGTTGGATACTCGCAAAACAACTCCAGGATTACGAATGATTGAGAAAGAGGCAGTAAAAATAGGAGGTGGCGTAAATCATCGTATAGGCCTATTCGATATGATTCTTCTAAAAGATAATCACGTTGATTTTGCAGGAGGTATTACAAATGCAATAAAACGTGCTCAATCATACTTAAAAGAGAAAGGTAAAGATTTAAAAATTGAGATAGAGGTGCGTAATCTTGATGAGTTGCAAGAGGCAATAGATTGCGGAGGAATAGACCGTATTATGCTTGACAACTTCACTCCTGAGTTAACACGCAAAGCAGTAGAGATAATCGGCGGACGTTTCGAAACTGAATCATCAGGCGGAATAACATTCGATACACTTCGCAGTTATGCAGAGTGTGGAGTAGATTATATCTCAGTTGGAGCATTAACTCACTCGGTAAAAGGTTTGGATTTAAGTTTTAAAGCATGTGAATAACCTGTATATGGTGCAGATAACAATTAATAAAGATAAATGTGTGGCATGTGGCAAATGTGTAGGCATTTGCCCTGCTGACATATTCTGTAAAGGAGAAAAAGGAGAAATACTCCTTCAAAAAGAAGAGGCATGTATCGGTTGCGGGCACTGTGTATCGGTGTGTCCTCATGATGCAATAACACATTCACTCTTTCCCGCTGATAAGCAACAATCGTTCAGTTACGATGATTATCCAGCACCAGAGTCTTTAATGACACTGATAAAAGCACGACGTTCAAATAGGGCAATGACAAAGAAACCTATTCCTGAAGAGATGCTGAAAATGATTGTTGAGGCAGCATATCTTGCACCAACAGCCACCAACTCACAAAATTTGGAGTTTACTCTGATAACAGATATTGATAAAATACGAAAAGTAACATCTTTTACCATATCAACATTTTACAAGATACGCAAAATGTTGGCAAACAAAGTTGTTGCTCCAGTAACAAAACTGTTGATGCCCAAAGCATTTGCTATGGTGCCTATGCTTGACCGCCTAAAAGCAGAGTTTGAGAAAGGAAACGATAAAGTAATGCGAAATGCAACCGCAATGCTTATAATATCATCTCCCAAAGGCGACAGATTTGGAGCAGAGAATGCCAATCTCTCATATCAAAATGCCTCACTAATGGCAGAGAGTTTGGGAGTAGCACAATTCTATACAGGATTTGTGTTGACAGCAACTCGCCTTAATAAAGGGGCACTTGAAAAAGAGTTGGGGATAAAAGGCACAATCTGTGCAGGAATGGCACTCGGAATGCCCCAGTTTAAATATGTAAAATACCCAATCAGAAAAGATATTGACTTTACACAGATATGAGTCAAATAACCTCATATAAAACCGTTGCCACCATTTCTGAGGGGTTATACAAAGAGAAGATGAGTAAATTCATCTCCTTTGCTATACCTGTATTTACAGTAGATGAGGCAATGGCTTTAGTTGAGGAGTATCGTAACAAATACCACGATGCCCGACACGTTTGCTGGGGATACCGTGTAGGAGCCAGTGGCGAGTTTACTCGCAGTAGTGATAACGGGGAGCCATCAGGAACAGCAGGGAAGCCCATAGTGGGGCAGATGCTATCAAACGAAATAACAAATGTATTGATAGTTGTTATTCGCTATTTTGGGGGAATAAAACTTGGGACAGGAGGATTGATAGTAGCCTACAAGGAGGCAGCACTCGATGCAATACGCAACAATACCATAGTTGAACGAACCATAGAGAGAGAACTTCTCGTAGAGTTTGACTACATTGATATGGAGGGCGTAATGCGACTGCTCAAAGACAAAGAAGATTGCATAAGAGTTGGAGAGAGAATATTTGATAACCGATGCTCAATATCTTTTCACATATCCCTTGAATTTGCCGATGAAGTAATAGGTAAATTAGAAAAACTTAACTCTGTAAAAATCACAGATAAAGGTTTGTCTTTTTGATTAACTAAAAACTATCAACTACACCAAAAGGAGTGGCTTTAGCCGACAACTAACAACTCAAATAATCCTTTCCAAAATTTCAATACCCATAGCAACACTATCAATATATCCTATGGTAAGAATACGTTTGCCTCTGTTCTCTCGCAAAGCGGCACGTTTAGGTTCACGTTGAACGTATTCAATAATCTTTCCGAAAGTATCAGACTCAAAATAGTTGCTCTTCTCGTCAGATATAAAGTAGAGGTTCATTTTACCCTGTTTAAGAGTAACCTTCTCCATACCCAAAAGTTTGGCCAATCTGCGTAGAGTAACCACACTTATAAGTTCAATACCCTGTTTGGGAATACGGCCAAAGCGATCCTCTAATTTCAATTTGAATTTAGCAATATCCTCTTCACGCTCCATATTGTCCAACTCTTGGTAAAGTAATATCCTTTCGCTTTCGTTCTCAATATATGAAGCAGGGAAGAGTAACTCCATATCGGTTTCAATAATGCACTCCTCAACAAAATTATCATTTCTGTTCTTCTCCTCTTCATACAAGTCAGAGAACTCTTCTGTTTTTAGTTCACTGACAGCCTCTTTTAATATCTTCTGGTAGGTTTCGTACCCCAAATCGGTAATAAAACCACTCTGCTCCGAGCCTAAAAGATTACCTGCACCTCTAATATCTAAATCTTGCATTGCAATATGAATACCGCTGCCAAGTTCCGAGAAGTTCTCTATTGCCTGCAGCCTTCTTCTTGCATCAGTTTTAAGAACAGAGTAGGGCGGAGTAAGCAGATAACAGAAAGCCTTTTTGTTGCTTCTGCCAACCCTACCACGAAGTTGGTGCAAATCGCTTAACCCAAAATTCTGAGCCTCGTTTATAATAATAGTATTTGTGTTTGGCATATCAACTCCTGCTTCAATAATGGTGGTTGATAGCAAAACATCATACTCATGGTCTGCATAATCCAAAATAACACGCTCCAATTTTTCAGGTTCCATCTGTCCATGACCAATAATAACCCTTGCATCAGGAACAAGTTTATGGATTAGAACCTCAAGTTCCGATAAAACGGAAATCCTATTATTGACAAAGAATACCTGACCATTTCTACTCAATTCAAACTCAATGGCCTCTTTGATAATCTCCTCGTTAAAAGGATGTACCTCTGTTTGAATAGGGTGCCTGTTTGGTGGCGGTGTGGTTATAGCAGAGAGGTCTCTAGCACCCATAAGAGAAAATTGAAGAGTTCTTGGAATAGGTGTTGCTGACATTGTCAAAGTATCAACATTGCTCTTAATCTGTTTGAGTTTATCCTTAACAGCAACACCAAACTTTTGCTCTTCATCAATAACCAAAAG
>JAFQBL010000110.1 GCA_017416695.1 Bacteroidales bacterium
TGGAAAAAACATTAAAAACCTCAGACTCCTCCGGCATAAATGCCACCTCCTCTAAACTTAGAGGAGGAGTTGAAAACAAATACCCAATAACTGTCCCCTTTACTAAGGGGGACAAAGGAGCGAATGAAATGAGCGACGCAGGGGGATAGAAATAACAAATGAAGATATTTATCCCCACCGCCCTATGGGGCACCTCCCCTTTGAAAAAGGGAGGAGTTAAGGAGTTGATATCTAATAAAAAATCAGACTCCACCGGCATAAATACCACCTCCTCTAAGTTTAGAGGAGGAGTTGAAAACAACAACAAAATTATATTAGTGGAAAAGACACCGGAAATATCAATAATAGTCCCTGTATATAATTCGGCAGAGACAATAAAAGAGTGCGTAAATTCCATCGTGGCACAAGACTTCACGAACTGGGAACTTCTCCTTGTCGATGATGGCTCAAGTGATAGCAGCCACGGCATCTGTTTGGAACTTGCAGCACAAGATAAAAGAATGGTTGCACTGCAGCAAGAGCACAAAGGTGTTTCAGCAGCAAGAAACCTCGCTCTTGATAAAGCAAAAGGCACATACATCTGCTTTGTAGATGCCGATGACACCGTGGAGACCGATTATCTTAGTTCGTTGTACGAACATCATGATTATGACATGGTTATATGTGGTTACTTTGTAGATGAATACAATGAAAAAGGAGAACTAAAATCACAAAAACAATATTTGCCATCACCCCAAAAACTGCAAATAATGGAGAATAAAGAAGAGTTGTTACCACTATTTACAAATGGGATGATAAACATAAACTGCAACAAACTTCTTAATACACAAATAATAAAAGACAACAATATAAGGTACTCAAGATATCCAATAAATGAGGACTATATTTTTATGATACAATACCTTATGCAATCAAAAAGCATTTGCGCCATAGAGAAGCCATTATATCATTGGATAAGAGTTGAAAACCACATAACGGGTATAAATTCTATTCCTGAAAACATGCTTAATATTTTCAATGAAGCACATCTATTAACACGCAATTTTTTTAAAAATAATGATTTTGCAGACGTTGTTCTATACTACTCATACCAATTCATTGTTTTAAAATATCTGAATTGTCTCGCGAAAGGCAATATGACAAAGCAAATTGCACTTGCTAAATTAAAAGCATTGAATCAAAACGTATTAGTTCGAGCCTCATATGCTGCATATAAGCCAAAAAGTTTAGGAGATAGGATAATGCATACTTTACAAGATGCTGGGTGGTATAGATGTTATTATTATTTACTAAACAAACTCAGACAAACAAATTAACATATTTATAAATAGTTTATGAGTTCAATAACAATATTTGTTCCAGTTTATAACGGCGAATTATATCTTGAAAAAACCATTGACAACATAACACAACAAAGTTTTCGGGATTTTGAAGTTTTGTTTGTCGATGATAGTTCAACAGACTCCTCTGTATCAATTATAAGAAAAGCGGCAAAAGAAGATGAGAGAATAAAACTGTTTGTAAAAAAGCATGAAGGTTCAGTAGCATATTCGTGGAACTTCCTTCTATCTGGTAAACACCTAAATTCTCCATGGACATTATATATGTCGCAAGACGATTTGTTACATCCTAAATTATTGGAAAATCTGATAAGAACTCAAAACTCAACCGGAGCCGATGCTGTAATACCATCTTGTCGTTTGTTTTCAGATGAAATTGATAATAATACATTTACCGAATTGAATAAAGCAAACGATATGTCTAAACTAGCTGCTAAAGGTTGCATATCTGGACACGATGCTTTTGAATTGATGTTTGATTATACCATTCCCGGTTTCGCTCTATGGAACACCAACATAATTAAAAGAATTGGTATGCCAACAGAAGCATTCAACAGCGATGAAGGCATGCAACGTATATGGATATTGAATTGTAAAAAAGTAGCATTTGAATCAAGTCCATTTTATTATAGGCAACGTAATAACTCCATAGGTAAGGGAGTTGGACCTCACCATTTCTACTCAGTACTAACAGAAATGAAATTACTTAGTGTAGCTAAGCAAGAAAAAATAGATATAAATAAAATAAACCAAGCGCAATATAATAGTTTGTTTTGGACATTATGGTTATCTTGCTACAAGAATATTAAAAATTTCTTTTCTATTGAAAAAGAAAAGGAAATTTCCAATATTTTAAAAAATGCTTATAAATTCTTCATCGAAGATTTACCAAAGCCTAAAGATAAAAAACAATTTATATTATTTTTAACTGCAAAGAATTCAATAATACTTTATATATACATATTCATTTACACTAAATATTTGAAGTCAAAATATTCATAGCTATGCAGTCACTAATAACCATCCTCACCGCTACATATAACAGAGCACATCTGTTACCCGATTTGTATGCATCGCTGTGTCGTCAAACATCAAAAGCATTCACATGGTTCATTGTTGACGATGGTTCCGAGGATAACACAAAGGAGCTGGTAACGGGATGGATGCAAAAAGAACACTATTTTGAGATAGAATATCACTACATTCAAAATGGTGGTAAAAACCGTGCTATCAACTATGGTGTAAAACATATTAATACGCCATATACCATGATTGTGGATTCAGACGATTACCTGACCGACGATGCCATAGAGTATTTAACACCAAAAGCAATTGAGGTGTTAAAAGACAAAACAATTGCCGGGATTTCAGCATTACGAGGAAATAGTGAAAATACCCCTTTGCAACAACCTCTGTTCGGAGACAAGGACTACATCACAGCGAATAATTTAGAAAGAGCAAATTATGGGCTCGAGCGCGACGCATGCGAAGTTTATAAGACAGATATATTGCTCAACCATCCGTTTGAGGTATGGGAAGGCGAAAAATTCGTTCCGGAAGAGATTGTTTGGAACCAAATTGCATTAGAGGGTTTGTCGCTGCGTTGGTACAACAAAGTTACATGCATTGTACGTTATCAGGAAGAGGGGCTGACCAAGGATTCTTTCAAGCTGTTGCGTAATAACCCTATGGGGTATGCTGCTATGTATAATCAGCGTATTACGTTGAGCAAAAGCATTAAAGAAAAATTTTATAATGCCACGCAAATGGTTGCACTATCTTTATATGCCGGAAATCTCTACTATTTAATAAAGAGCAAAAACATTTTAACAACCCTCGTAGCTCTAATACCGGGTATTGCTCTTGGAATAAGACGAGTTGTACAATTAAAGAAGTAATCTATTATATAGAGATATACTTATATATATTTCCCACAAAAGATTTTGAATTTTAACCTCCGTTAACAAATAAAGAAACAAACGGCGCATATAACATATTGGCTACCAATTATTAGTCACTTTTGGCTAACAATGTAAGAAACGTCCCATTGAAAAAGGGAGGAGTTAAGGATAGGACAAAATCTTTTCAGACTCCTCCGGCATGAATGCCACCTCCTCTAAATTTAGAGGAGGAGTTGAAGAAAAAAGAA
>JAFQBL010000111.1 GCA_017416695.1 Bacteroidales bacterium
GTATGGTCACACAGCCGATGTTGCAAAAACAATATATAACTCACTTGTAGAGGCAGGAGTAAAGAACGTTGTAATTCACGACCTGTCAGAAGTTGATGCCTCGTATGTGTTGCGTGATATATTCAAATACAACACACTTATATTAGGCTCTCCCACATATAATTCAGAATTATTTCCTAAGGTAGCCGATTTATGTGTTAAGATAGAGGGAAGAATGATTAAGAATAAGACCTTTGCATGTTTTGGTTCATACTCATGGGCAGGAGCAGCAGTTAAACGCCTGACAGCATTTGCCGAAACAATGAAGTGGCAAATCATAGAGCCTAAAATTGAGATAAAACAAGCAGGCTTAGATGTAGATGTAAACGCACTTAGCAAACAACTTGCTGAGAATATTAAAGCAGTTGTTAGTTGTTAGTTGAGAAGCATTTGCTTCTCGAACCTGCTCTCTCTTACTCGCAGTTTTATCAGTTGTCGGTACAAAGTACCGCCCCTTTGGGGTTGTTAGAATTATTAATCAAATTAGCCTTATAAGAGAACGGAGTTTCACCTCAAGATGAAACTCCGTTTAAACTAAAAACTAAGGTGCAAAGCACCGTACAACTAAAAACTAACAACTATTTAATTCTATCATATAACTTTTGCAATATGGCTTACCCTGTTGCAAAAGTTTTTCACTATCAGCACCCTCCATAGTAGTAGCACTATTAGCATCACAATCAAAAACAACAAAGGTGCTATCGTTAGCCATAGCAAAACCATTTGTAAAAGTCCAGTAAGCAAAATTAGAGAGAGTAGTATCAGCAATATTTCTACTATATCTAAAATCACTATAATCAACCCCTAATTGAGATAGAAGAGTCGAAGCCATATCCGATTGAGAAGCATACTCATCAATATTTATATGACCTTTTACAGCACCACCGCACCACACCATAGGAATTGAGTGGCTATCTTTACCCCTCTCATTATAATCTAACAGATAACTGACACCATGATCAGGCACAAGAACAAATAGAGTATTATCCCAAACGTGGCTCTTTTTAATTTCATCAATAAAACCCCCTAAACAACTATCGGTGTAAGCAACAGAATTTAAGTATTTGTTTTCAAACTTATTAAAAGGCACTTCAAAAGGCTCGTGACTACTCAATGTCAAAAACACTTTTAAGAAAGGCTTATCGCTCTTATAACTTAAAATATCATTTTTAAGAAAATCAAAAGTAATATGGTCGTTGGCACCCCATTTCGATTCCAATTTGCTAACGTTCAACTCCACATCAGTAACAAACTCCTCAGTACCACCAGTAGCGAAAAACTGACGCATATTTGTAAAATTAGCATCGCCACCATACAAAAACGAAGTGTTATATCCTTGCACCTTAATAGCATTAATTAACGATGGAAAATTAACCATTTTCTCAGGATACTTCATTAACGAAACAGTAGGCAAAGCAGGAAAACCATCAACTAACGAATAAAGGCCTCTGTCAGTTCTAAAACTGTTAGAATATAAATTATTAAAAGCAATACCTTCATTCATCAGTTTAAGTAAGTTGGGAGCAATCTCAGTACCATTATTAATTAAAGCACCCTTTGAGAAACTCTCCAAGAACAACAAAACAATATTAGGTCTTCTATTATTTAACCAACACTCGTCATCACTTGGAATAAAAACCCTTTCAGGATACAGTTCGTTAAAAATATCATCCGCCATTTGTCCATCCATAAACCTTGCATAATCAGCAAAATCATTCTCTTTAGTTAGCGAGTATAAAAAACTGAAAACAGGATTAATTGCGGCATGGTTATACTTAACCTCAGTAGAGTAATATGCTCTTCCCACATTCATAGTTGACGGGCCAATACCACCTCTAATACCAATAAAAGCAAATCCGCCTGTTAAAATAAAAACAGCAGCACATAATATCTTATTATTGCAACAACGCAAATTGTCACACTTCTTAGTAAAATATCGTAAGGGTAAATATAAAATAAAGAAGGTAGCGATAATAACTAAAAAGAAAATTACCACCTCCCATACATTAACACTTGCAAAAGCCTCTGAAGGATTACTCAAGTAGAACAATGGGGTAGAATCAATCCTAAACCCCCAGTAAGAGTATAAGCCCAAATCGCTAATACAAATAATAGATACTAAAGCAGAAATAATACCCAAATAAATATAATTAGCAATTTTAAACCATTTACCAAAGAAGAAAATACTAAAGATTAAAAAAATAATAATAGGAGAGATAATATACGAAGCAACCGAAACATCCATCTCCAAGCCATGCTTAATAATATTAAACCATTCACTGATAGGAGTTTCGCTATAAAGATTAAAATGTTTAAACATAAAAATAGGTTTAAGCAAAACAAAAAAAGCAATAAACCAAATGTAAACCTTTATTAAAAAACACAATCTCTCTTTCATTCTTAAATCAAATTTTATAACTTTGCACAACACTATGCAAAAGTATAAAATAAAACCTTAAAATCAATAACTATTGTTACACTCTAAAAGAGAGGGAAATATGAAACAATTAATTACAATCTTAGCATTAATCACAACAATCACAATGAGCAGTTGCAGACAAAATCCGTTATTATCAGAGTTTGATGGTCCATTCGGAACAGCACCATTCGACAAAATTGAGTTGGCAGATTACAAACCAGCCATGATAGAGGGAATAAAACAACATCAGCAAGAAGTTGATGCAATAATAAACAATCCCGAAGCACCAACTTTCGAAAACACAATCGAAGCATACGAAGCATCAGGATTACTATTAAACCGAGTAACAAACATATTCTTTAACCTCTTGTCAGCCGATGGCGATGAAGCAATGATGAATCTCTCACAAGAGTTGATGCCAATGCTAACAGAGCATACAAACAACCTAACTCTTAACGAAAAACTATTTGAGAGAATAAAAGCAGTATATGAGACAAGAGAAACATTAGACTTAACACGCGAGCAATTAACACTCCTTGAAGATACATACAAATCAATGGTTCGCAACGGAGCAAACCTACAAGGCGAGGAGAAAGAGCAATACCGCCGTTTAACATCAAAACTCGATAGTCTATCACTAACCTTCGGACAAAATCAAATAAAATCGACCAACGCATTTGAAATGATTTTGACAACCGAAGAAGAACTTGCAGGCCTACCCGAAGGAGCAAGAGAAGCAGCAAAAATGCGTGCCGAAGCAAAAGGCAAAGAAGGTTATCTATTTAATGTATCATACCCCTCATTCTTCCCATTTATGAAGTATGCACAAAACCGTGAGTTACGTGAGAAATTATACCGAGCATATAACTCAGTCGCATTAGGCGGAGAGTATGATAACACACAAAACATATTAGAGCAAGTAACAGCACGCAAAGAGTTAGCAAACCTATTAGGATATAAAGATTGGGCAACATACGTACTTGACAACCGTATGGCAAAAACACCCGAAGCAGTATATAACCTATTAGATAACCTATTGGAGGCATACACCCCTGCAGCAAAAGAAGACGTAAAAAGAATTAAGAACTTTGCAAAAGAGGTAGAAGGAAAAGAAGTAGAACTAATGCCATGGGATTGGTCATACTATTCAAACCTATACAAAACCAAGAACTACGATTTGAATGATGAGATGCTAAAACCCTACTTCGATTTAGAGAAAGTAAAAAAAGGAGTATTTGGATTAGCAACCACACTGTATGGATTGCAGTTTGAGAAGAGAACCGATATAGCAGTATATAACGAGGAGGTAGAGGTATTCAAAGTAACCGATGCAGACGGAAACTATATGGGAATACTCTATACCGATTTCTTCCCACGCGAAACAAAACAACAAGGAGCATGGAAAACCGATTTCAAAAAACAATGGGTTGAAAAAGATGGAACAGACAGTCGTCCACACATACTACTTGTAATGAACTTTACCAAACCAACAAAAGACAAACCAGCACTATTAACATTCGAAGAGGTAGGAACATTCCTACATGAGTTCGGACACTCTCTACATGGAATGTTAACAAAATGTCACTATGCAGCAGTATCAGGAACATCAGTATATCGCGACTTTGTAGAGTTACCCTCACAAATAATGGAGAACTGGTTAAGCGAAAAAGAGTTCTTAGACACATTTGCAGAACACTACCAAACAGGCGAGAAAATACCAGCCGAGTTAATAGAAAAAGTAGAAGCAACAAAACAATTCAACGCAGCATACGCATGCCTACGTCAATTATCATTAGGCTATTTAGATATGGGATGGCACACACTACAAGGCGAGATACCAACCGATATGTTAAAACAAGAGTATTCATCAATGGCAAAAGCAACACTATTGCCAGTGCCAGAAGGAACAAATATGAGTACACACTTCGGACACATATTTGACGGAGGATATTCAGCAGGATACTACGGATACAAATGGGCAGAAGTATTAGATGCCGATGCATTTGCACTATTCAAACAAAACGGAATATTTGATAAAGAGACAGCCGATTCATTCCGCAAGAACATCCTTGAAAAAGGAGGCTCAGAAGAACCAATGAAACTCTACATCGATTTTATGGGACGTGAGCCAAGTATCGAAGCAATAATGAAACGAGACGGAATAAAGTAGTTTTTAGTTGTTAGTTGTCGGCACAAGTGCCGCCCCTTCGGGGTAGTTGTTAGAATAACATAAATCACTTATAATTTGCCAAAGGTTGTAACACCGTTACAACCTTTTGTTGTATTATCCCTGATTTTGGTTGTTTTTTCGGAAAAGATACACAGAGTTTGCAACCAAGCAAGTAGGGACACAGCATGCATACAAGGTATTTGTGAAACAAATAGGATTAACTGAATGTTAATCCGACCGCAGTATGGGGGAGCATAACTCCTATGCGACGGAGTTGTGTCCGTCAAAAATCTGCTCTGTCCGCTGTTGTTAATTTTTAGTTGTACGGTGCTACACACCTTAGTTTTAGAAACTAATATTAATATTATAACAAAAAGGCTGTAACACACGTTACAACCTTTTTACTATTTTGTCTAATTAGCCTAATAATGCTAACAACTAACCTTCTTTATCAATCTCTGGCTTAAGAAGTTCGTATATATAAGATGGACTTTGTGAATATAAGTCACCATCTTTATCTTGTAGAAGTTGATATATCTTTGATTGATATACAATCTTTAATGCTGATACAATTTCAATATTATAGTCATTAACAATAAACTCTGTGAGTTTGTCAACAATGCGATTTGTTAAAAAATCAGTTTGATTCTGAGGTATCATAATCTTGTAAGCAACTTAAGCGATTTTTTTGTTCCAAAGAAGTATTGACTATTGAGTTCTCTGAATGTAAGTTCTTTGCTTAAATCTTCAATAGAGAGAGTCCCTTCTTCGTATCTTCCAAGTAGGTATGCTACTCCATCGTTTGCGATAGGACCAATTACTATATCATAATCATGAGTATAATTGTACTCTCTATTTCTATTCTTAAATATAAATTCAGCCCATTCAGTATTTGGTCTTTCAAACTTTAAGATATTTAAATTGTCGCTTTCTAATAGAGTTTCATTAATTTCATACACTTGAACTATGGGCTCTCCTCCAAATAATCGAGATTTTTTTATTGCGAGTTGTTCTGCTTGTGAACGAATATCTGTTAGGTAAAAACCTTGTCCAAAATCCTTATACTTATTTGATTTTGTTAAATCAATATCTTTAAAATCTATATTCGTTCCGTGATATAGTTTCATTTTAATGTTCCTCCATTATTTGAACAATATATTACTAAATCGTCAACAGCATCATCAATTGATTGTAGATGTTCAATATCGTAAAATTCCAATAAAAAGTCAATGCCTTTAAAATTATAAAGGTATTCAAATGCAACTTTTGCTGATATCTTAAATCGTTTTGCAAATGCTCTTATACACGCATTAATATATGGTATCAAATATCTATTATTCATATAATTTATTTACAACTTAAGAATACTATATCAACACAAAAATAGTTATAATTTTTATAATTAACAAGCCTACTTTTCTCAACTAACAACTAACCTTCTTATTCCACTCTCTCCGTTCCTTATCAAACATCCAGCCCCACTTGTTGAAATACTTTATCATATTTATGATATGTATTTTAAGCATCTTTCTGTTTTTATATGATTCTGCTCTGTGGTTGTGTATAATTGTTGTATATGGTACGTACATTGTGCGGTAATACTTATGCATTCTCCGAGTTATATCAATATCCTCAGGGTACATAAAAAAGCGTTCATCAAATAGTCCAACCTTTTTAAAACACTCTGTCCTGAAAAAGATAAAACTTCCTTGATGATAGGGTATATTCATCTCTTTTGATAAATCTCTGTTTTTAAGCAGATACCTGTCATCCATCTTTTTGCCCCAACTCTTTGGTATGAAACGTCTGAAAATAAGGTTTGCAGGTGTTGGCAGTAGTCGGCAAGTGTATTGTATCTCTCCGTTGGGATATACAATTTTAGGTTGTGCCTGTGCAACATCGGGATTTGAGTTCATATAGTTATATAGCACCTCTATTGCTGAACTGTCAAAACTTATGTCGCTGTTCATAACAATATGATAGTTGCTACCTATTGACATTGCTTCACGTATGGCAATATTGTGTCCTGCTCCAAAACCTCTGTTCTCTGATGGAATATATTCTGCCTTGTCAAAACCTTTGCAGGTTTGGGCTATATAATCTCTGCTTGAGTTGTCAATAACATATACTCGCTCAATCATTGAAGCCTCAATATCTGTGAGGCAGTTGTTCAACTCCTCAATATCGGTATTATATGTTACAACAGATGCAGTTATCATTATCTATAAATTATTTCTTGCGATTAGGATTTTCTGGGAACCATCCTCGCTCAACTCTTTTACGTTGCTCAAATACCTCTTTAATGCTCCAGAACGATGAAAACGAGAATACTCCAAACAGCGCTGATATTGTAAGATTGTTGCATAGTATTGATGCTACGCACCCTATAATACCCATTACTAAAAATATCCACCAACTTTTTGTCCCCCAATAGTATTCTGCTTTAATTACTATTGGGTGAAAAAGTCCAATAATCAAAAAGGTGCAAATGCCTATTAGCAGACCATGTAAATTATTTAATTCCATAAAACTTCTTTTCTTAATGAACAAAAATATAACATTATTGTTCTATTATCAGAGAGCATTAATTTATTACTTGAATAAACAAACCTTTGTTTATATAAAATGTGCGAGTAGGGGAGGTAATCCCTTAAATAAATACAAAGTGAAATCCGCCCCTACTCGTAACATACCTACCACGCGCTACAAAGGATATTGCTCTAAAATTGGATCATTATATTCAATCTGTAACTCTTTTAACTCTTGTTTGAGTTTAATAATTATATCTTTATATTCAGGATTGTTATATAGGTTTGTCATCTCTTTAGGATCAGTTGCTCTGTCGTATAACTCCCAAACATCTATATCATCATAAAAGTGAATTAGTTTATATCTGCCATCATATATTCCGTAGTGTTTCTTTACAGCATGTTCGGCAGGATATTCGTAAAAATGGTAGTATAATGCTTTACGCTCCATTGTGTTATTTTCACTCTTCAATATTGGTAACATTGATTTGCCTTGAATGTCTTCAGGTATATCTGCTCCAGCAATATCAAGGAATGTAGGAGCATAGTCAATGTTTTGAACAAGATCGCTTATCTCTCCGCGTCTCTCATATCCATTAGGCATACGCATAATTAGAGGTGTACTAAACGATTCGTTATACATAAATCGTTTGTCAAACCATCCGTGTTCTCCCATATAAAATCCCTGGTCAGATGTATATACTATCAGGGTATTCTCCAATAAATCATTCTCTTCTAAATATGCGAGTAAGCGACCAACATTGTCATCCAACGATTTTACGGTTTTCATATAATCCTTCATATAGCGTTGGTACTTCCACTCTGCCAACTCTTTACCTTTAAGGTTTGATGCGTAAAAATCATTTATAATTGGAGTATAATGAGCATCCCATACTTTGCGTTGCTCCTCGTTCATTGTTCCGTATAAACCATGTTTGCCGTCATCAGTTATATAGTTCTGGCGTAAGCGACTTTCAAGTCCAGGACGATACATTTTGAGATCGTATATCAAATCCATATCATTGGTCTTAATATCCATCTCTTGCTCTTTTGCTGCAACTCTACCTTCGTAATCGTCATAGAAATTATCAGGTAATGGGAAAACTACATCTTCGTATGCGTCAAGGTTGCAAGTGTCAGCCATCCAATTGCGGTGAATTGCCTTGTGGTGTACCAACAAACAGAAAGGTTTCTCATTATCTTTATTCTCCTCTAACCACGCTATACTCTTGTCTGTTATAAGATTTGTAACATAACCGTCACAAACGGTTGTATCTCCGTTTGTGATAAATTGAGGATTAAAATATTCTCCTTGCCCGTTAAGTATCTCCCAATGGTCAAATCCTGTAGGAACTGAATGTAAATGCCATTTACCAATAATTGCAGTTTGGTATCCTGCATTTTGTAGTAACTTGGGGAATGTTTGCTGACTACCGTCAAAATAAGAATCTATATTGTTAGTAAATCCATTTGCGTGGCTATGTTTACCTGTTAGCATACAAGCCCTGCTTGGTCCACTTAATGAGTTGGCAACATAACTGTTGGTGAATATAACACCTTCATTTGCTATGCGGTCTAAATTTGGAGTGTTTGCATAATCATAACCATAGCACCCCATTGCCTGTTGTGTATGGTCATCTGTCATTATATAAATAATATTTAGGGGTTTTTCCTCTTTTGCAGAGGAACATGCACCTAAAATTGATAGAGCAGAAATTCCACCTAAAGTGTATAAATTATTAAGTTTCATATATAATAGTTTGTTTGTTTTATGCAAAAATAATAAATTTTCTAAAACCTCTAATCTTCTAATGAGCAAATATTAAATAAAAAATATTAACTTCGCAAACCTAATGAGTGTATATAAATAATATCGAATTTTGAATAAATATTAATATTGTATGGCAGACGATAAAAAAGTTATCTTTTCGATGGTGGGAGTGAGTAAAACATACCCTCCACAAAAACAAGTTTTAAAAAACATATACCTATCATTCTTCTATGGTGCAAAAATAGGTATCATAGGTCTTAATGGTTCAGGTAAATCAACATTGTTGAAAATTATAGCAGGATTAGATACTTCATATCAAGGAGAGGTAGTTTTCTCGCCAGGATATTCAGTAGGGTATCTTCCTCAAGAGCCTCAATTAGATGATGAAAAGACCGTTAAAGAACTTGTTCAAGAGGGTGTGCAGCCTA
>JAFQBL010000013.1 GCA_017416695.1 Bacteroidales bacterium
GGGAGATAGATGAGTTCTTGGGAGACAATCATGGGTTGATTGTTTCAGAAATAGAGTTGTCGGATGAACAAGAAGAGTTTGCACTACCAGTATGGGTTGGCGAGGAGGTGACATCTGATGTACGATATTATAACTCAAATCTAATAGAAAATCCCTATAAAAATTGGAATAAATAAATATAAATCAAGATGAGAAAATTAAATTCTTTAATACTGCTGATAGCAGTAATTCTAACGGCGTGTAGTACAGTGCCATTGACAGATCGAAAACAATTTCTATTGGTTAGCGATCAGGAGGTCTTGGCTTTAGGTTTGCAAAGTTATAACGAGTACATTTCAACGGCACAACCATCCCCTGATACAATTAGTGCAAAGGTAGTTGCGGAATGTGGAGCAAAAATTCAAAAAGCAGTAGAAACCTATTTAGCATCAGTAGGAAAGAGTTCGCAAATTTCGGGATATGAGTGGGAGTTTGTATTAACTCACGATAGTACAGCAAATGCTTTTTGTATGCCAGGAGGAAAGGTGGTAGTTTATGATGGATTGTTGCCATATACAAAAAGTGTAGATGAGTTAGCAGTAGTAATTGGACACGAAATAGCACATGCCGTAGCCAAGCACTCAAATGAGCGTATAAGTCAACAAATGATACTATCGGCAGGATCGCAAACGCTATCGGGAATATTATCAGGAAAATCTGAAACGGCTCAATTATGGGGTGAAACAATTTTTGGATTGGGAGCAAACTATGGTGTAATGTTGCCATTCTCTCGTAAGCAAGAGTACGAAGCAGATAAATTGGGATTAATATTTATGACAATGGCAGGATATGATCCCTCAGTAGCGGTTTCGTTCTGGGAGTCAATGAGTACAGGCGGAGCATCAATGCCTGAGTTTATGAGTACACACCCAAGTGATGCAAATCGTGTAGCAAAAATAAAAGAGTTGTTGCCAGAGTTAGAACAATATAAAAAATAACTATTTCAGAATACAGATAAAGGAGAGATTTGACAATTAGTCTCTCCTTTATTTGTCTATTTAAGGTTGCATACGCATCATTATAAAAATAGAAATAACTTTAATATTGCACTTTTAATAAATAGTTAAATAATATTATATGTTATTTTGATTTCCTTTTTTTATATCTTTGTTCTTTAATTAATACCATAGCAAATTTTGAAATATTAATTGTCTTAAAAATCTAATTACATTATTAGGTTTATATGCAATTAATTAAATTTATTCTGCTCTTCTGTTGTATTGCGGGGAGTATAATTTGGCACAATATTTGATTTTGAATTTAATATATTATTAATGATAACGATGTTAAATACAGCAGAAAGAGAAAGAGGACAGATTTACGAGTCTTTATCTGAAGGTCTTGTGTACAAGGCTATTAAACAAATTGAGTATCTATTTGAAGAGGCAATTGAACCCACACCGTTGCTTGTCGAAAAGTTGAATGAGGTTCTATCAACTTATTCTATAATGACACAATATCTTGACTCTGAAGATCCTCAGCGTGGTGATATTTATAATAAATTAATAATAACCTTGTATGAGGTTGTTGATGAAACTATTGATATTTTTATTCAAAATAACTTAGTTTCAGGATACATGTATGACAAACGTAGATATTATAATTCAGTAGGAGGTGCTGATATTAATAAAGAAATAGTTCTTTTAAAAGAAGAATTAAAAAACAGTATAACAGCAGAAAACCTGAAAACTATTGAAGACCTTCAGAATGAGATATTCAATATAATAGCAACAACATTTACAATTAAAACTAAAGATAAAGATGCTATATGTACACTTTTAAATTCCGATGAATTTGGAGTGATAACATCATCATTAGTGGTATCTGCATTAACCATATCTTCAATATATTACTATTCTGAGGATAAGTTACATCTCCTTCTTGATACATATTCAAAAAGCAATAGTCAGGAGGTAAAACAAAGAGCCCTTTGTGGAGCATTAATTGTTATGTACATACATAGCAAAAAGGTAAATCTATCTAAGGGTATTAAATTAAAAGTAGAAATGCTTTCTGATGAAGATAATTTCAATGATGATGTTTGTTTTATTTTTCTTCAATTTATTCGTACAATAGATATTGAAGAAGTATCGCGTACATATACAAGAAATATTACAAAACTTGCAACAGAATTAAACGAAGAATTATTGTCAACAATTAAAGGAAAAAATATTGAAGACATAAAAGAGTTTGAATCATTGCTGGAACAAAACCCCAAATGGCTAAAAAATCTTGAGGATAATGAATTTGAGAAAAAGTTGAAAGATATAAACGATTTGCAACTCGAAGGTTCAGATTTGTTAATATCAGCCTTTTCAAGGATGAAAGAATTCCCATTCTTTAAATCAATACAAAATTGGTTGAGACCATATACAAATGAATATAGCGAAATATATGAAGGAATAAAAGAGAATCCCAAATTGGGAGATATTCTTGAAAAAACATTCTTTTTGTGTAATTCAGATAGATATTCATTGCTCTTCTCATCAAATCTAAATAACCTTCAAGACCTTATGTTAACAGGCCTTCCAAGCGAATTGAATATGAGTGATATGTTTGAGGGTAGTATTGAACCATCAAGAGCCGAGGCAAAATTAAGAGCAAGACTATATATACAAGACCTTTTCAGATTATTTACTCTGTCAAAGTTCAATATGCCAAAGATATTTGATAACCATATAGATCTTTATGAGGTTGATGCATTAAAACCCATTTTCCAAGATGGAGAAACAATGAGGAATATAGCAGAATTTTATTTCTCAAAAGGACATTATGCTTATGCTAAAACATATTTCAAATTATTGTCCGATAAAAATCCTACAGATTATCTTTTATATCAAAAGATAGGATATTGTAATCAGATGCTTAAAGATTATAAAGGAGCAATAAATGAGTATGAAAAGGCAGATATTATAACAAAAGATGTATGGACATTAACCAGTATGGCGCTATGCTATAGATTAATTGGAGATACAGCAAAAGCCATAGAGTGTTATAAAGAAGCACAAAAATTAGAACCTGATAATGTTTCGTTTGAAATGCAGATAGGTTATATCTTGCTAATGAGTAATAAATATAAAGAGGCATTAGATCTATTTTATAAAGTAGATTTTGTAACAGACGGAACACCCAAAACTTGGCGCGCAATAGGGTGGTGTTCATTGTTGTTAGGAAAGTTTGAAGATGCTCAACAATATTATGAAAAGGTATTGTCAGAAGCCCCAACATCTAATGACTATATAAATATGGGACATATCTATTTGATAAAGAATGATATAAATAATGCCCAAGCCTATTATGCAAAAAGTATTGAAATGAGTTCATATAACACAGAAAATTTTGAGGACTCAATCTCTAAAGATAAAGAGATACTGCTTAATTTCGGAGTCTCTGAGATAAAACTTTCAATAATGAGAGACATTGTAATCAATAACACGTCAGTTAAGAATAGCGAACTTTAAACAATATCGTGAAATTTAGTACTTACCTTATTTGGCAGTTAGTTATATTTGCTTTATCTTCGCAATATAAATATTTTTATATAGTATGAGGGGTGAAAAAACACGATTAAAGTTAATTGAGGTAGCACGTCAACTTTTTATAAAGTCAGGAGTTGAATCTACAACAATGAATGACATCGCCATCGCTGCAGGAAAGGTTCGTCGAACACTATATACACACTTTAAGAGTAAAGAGGATATATATTGGGCTGTGGTGGAATCGGAGATTATGCAATTGATTGAGAGACTCAAATCAATTGTAAATCAAAATTTGCCTCCAGAAGAGAAACTTGCATACTATATCTTTCATCGTCTTGAGTTAATAAAAGAGATAGTGTTGCGAAATGGAACGCTTAGAACAGAATTTTTTAGAGATGTATGGAGTTTGGAGCATGCTTGGAAAGATATAGGACAACAAGAAATTTCTCTATTACGATTAATACTGCAAGAAGGAGTTGATAACGGAGCATTTGAAGTAGATAATATTCAAGCAACAGCCATTCTTATACACTATGCTCTAAGAGGATTTGATGCACCATATGTTCGTAATCATTTTCAACGAATGGCACCAGGAAGAGAGGAGATAAGAGCGGCCGCAATAGATTTGATATTAAATGCGGTAAGAGCAAAAGGTAGTGTTTGTACAAAATATATTTATCCAGAAAGTCATTAAAAACAAAAAATATGAAACTATTAGAAGGAAAAGTTGCTATAATAACAGGAGCAGCAAGAGGAATTGGAAAAGCAGTGGCAATGAAATTTGCACAAGAGGGAGCAAATATTGCGTTTACCGATTTGAAATACGATGAGAATATGCAAAAAACCGAAGAGGAGATTGCAGCATTCGGTGTAAAGGTAAAAGGATACGCATCAAATGCAGCAAATTTTGCAGACACACATAGTGTAGTAGAGGCAATAATGGCAGATTTTGGCAGAATAGATATATTGGTAAACAATGCAGGAATAACACGCGATACACTAATGTTGCGTATGACTGAAGAGCAATGGGATATGGTATTGAACATAAATCTAAAATCGGCATTCAACTTTATTCATGCAGTATCTCCAATAATGATGAAACAACGTTGCGGAAGCATAATCAATATGTCATCGGTTGTAGGAGTAAGCGGAAATGCAGGACAATGTAACTATTCAGCATCAAAAGCAGGAATGATAGGTTTGGCAAAATCAATTGCAAAAGAGATGGGTCCACGTGGAGTAAGAGCAAACTGTGTAGCGCCAGGATTTATCATTACTGAGATGACCGCAGTATTACCTGATGATGTAAAAGAGGCATGGGCAAAACAAATACCATTACGTCGTGGAGGAACACCTGAAGATGTAGCAAACGTATGTACATTCCTTGCTTCTGACCTATCATCATATGTATCAGGTCAAGTAATACACTGTTGTGGTGGAATGAATATGTAATAATGCGATAAATCAATCATAAACAGAAAAATATCCCCCTTGTAAAGGGGGATATTTTGAAATAAAAACAAAGCAGTGGAAGTACTTTACGAAGACAATCATATAATAATAGTAAATAAAAACTGCTCCGAAATAGTACAAGGAGATAAAACTGGCGACAAACCACTCTCAGAAATAGTAAAAGAGTGGATAAAGGAGAAGTATGCCAAACCAGGAAACGTATTTATAGGTGTAACGCACCGTTTAGATAGGCCAGTGAGTGGAGTAGTAGTATTTGCAAAAACAAGTAAAGCACTATCTCGCTTAAACGAAATGTTCAGAGTAGGGGATGTAAAAAAGACCTATTGGGCAATAGTAAAAAATAATCCACCCTTTGAGAGTCAAACACTCAAGCACTACATATATCGAAACGAAAAACTTAACAAAAGCGTAGCCTACGATCACCCCAGAAGCGGAGCAAAGGAAGCAGAACTATCCTATAAACTATTAGTTAAGAGCGTACACTATAACCTATTGCATGTAAATCTTAAAACAGGAAGACATCATCAAATCCGATGTCAGTTATCAAAAATAGGATGTCCTATAAAAGGAGATTTAAAATATGGAGCCGAGCGATCAAACGCAAACGGAGGAATATCGTTACATGCACGATCAATAGAATTTATACACCCAGTATCAAAGAAACAAATATCAGTAACAGCCCCAGTTCCAGCAGATGACAAATTGTGGTTAGATATGGAGCAATCAGCAATAAATTTATAAAACTATGGCACAAAATCTCTTTAATAGATACGTATGGTTGGTAAACACTCTTTACCGAAATAAGCGAATGACACTAAAAGAGATAAACAATAGTTGGCTGCATACCGATTTCTCTGATGGTAATCCAATACCACGCCGAACATTTCATAACCATCGCGAAAAGATACAAGAGTTTTTTGATATAAACATTGAGTGCGATAGAGTAACAAATGAATACTATATCGAAGACGTTGATTCGCTTTCAAACGATAAAGTCCGTTTTTGGTTATTAAACTCATTTGCGGTTGAAAACATAATAAATGAGCAACAGAAACTGCACGATAGAATAATGTTAGAGAAGAATCCTTCGGGGGAGATATATCTCACAACAATAATCGAGGCAATGCGAGATAGCAAAGTGCTACAATTTACATACCGAACTTTTAGTGAAACCGAAGAACACGTAGTAACCCTGTTGCCATATTTTATACGTATCTTCAAACAAAGATGGTATATCATAGGATATAATGCTGAATACAATCAGTTGAGAATATATTCGCTTGACAGAATGTCTTCTGCCGAAGTCTTGAAAGAAGAGTTTGAATACCCCGCAGATTTTTCGCCAGAGGAATATTTCAAAAACAGTTTTGGAATAATAGTAGAAGAGAAATCGGCAGAGGTTATAGTATTAAAAGTAAATACACCTCAAAATAACTATATAAAAACGTTGCCGCTGCACCATTCGCAAAAGCAATTGTTCGATTGTGATAGTTTTACAACATTTCAATACACATTACTTCCAACTTTTGACTTCAAGCAAGAAATATTATCAATGGGTGCAAAAGTAGAAGTGTTGCAACCACAATCGTTACGAGAAGAAATAATTGCAACTCTAAAACAGGCATTAGAGAACTATAAATAGTCTTTATCGGCTCTGTTAGCAAGTTTACAGGAAAAATAAATTAGTATAATATTTTCTCAATGAAATAGATATGCTGTCTGAATAAATTATCTCTCTATATATATCCCTGATGCAATCTATCTGTTTCTTCTGTTTGCAGAGATTTGTATAAGATTTAAATCTTTGAAACCTTTTTAATATAACAATATTTAACATTTGTGTAGCGGTTGGTATTCAAAGGCTATCTCTTTTTAAGTTACAATTTTGTTGGATGTAACTAATTGAAACACAACGTTTTACCCCCCCCCCTATACAAAGGGGTGTATTATTTGTGATATTTTAACAAAAATTAACTAATATTTTCTTTGTTTGTATATTGCAGTTTTACTAATTTTGTGCTACCAAAAAAAATAAGCATATTCTCACAAGATGCTTTTTTAAGATATAGATATATAGAATAGTTTAACCAAATTTTGTTATAAATATGCGATTAAGAAAATTGATATTCGTATCAATACTCATCTTATTCTCAAATTTATGCTACTCGGGAAACATTGATTATATGCGAGTGCAACTAAAGTGCTATAAATAAATTTTTTATAATTTCGTATAGTAAAATCGTGAGGTTTTACTATATTTTTTTTGTAAAAAAAAATAGCAGAAAATATATAAATATACTCTCTGCTATTAAAAAGTTAGAGCCTCTTGTCGGATTCGAACCAACGACCCCGAGATTACAAATCACGTGCTCTGGCCAACTGAGCTAAAGAGGCAAAAATATTTCAAATTAAAAAACTCTTCCGAGTTTTGTTCTTATTAGGGGCAATCGTTATTGCACCTTTCTTTTGAGCCTCTTGTCGGATTCGAACCAACGACCCCGAGATTACAAATCACGTGCTCTGGCCAACTGAGCTAAAGAGGCAAATGGGTAAGCAAACTTCATCGCGTCGCTACAACCGGCTACCCTTGCTGCGGTCAAGCCCTGGGGGGGTTCGCAAGGAGCTGACCGTGGAGGACTTACCCGACTGCAAAAGTAGAACATTTTCTTAAATCTCGCAACATTTTAATCAATTTTTATTTAATAAATTTATATCTTCTTCATTTACAGGATAATAATTTTTATATTTTTATCTGTAATATTCTTGATATTGAGTAAAACAACTAAATATCTCTCCTTTTTTACTCTTTATGATGATAATATAGTAATATTTTGAACTAAAAATTATATCTTTGCAAGATATGTAATAAGGTTAAATATCAGAATTATTATTTATAAATGGAGCAAAATCAGGTAAAAGGATTAAACCAATATGCAATGGAGTATGGGTTATACTTCGGACTCATTCTAATAACCAAATTTGTATTAACCTCATTCTCGCAAACATATTCAATATTAAATATGTTATCTCTGCTATTGACTTTTGCAGTACCAATAGTTGTATATTTTTTAGTAAAATCGTATAGAGATAAAACAGGTGTTGTAATTTTTGGTAAGTTGTGGTTCTTTGGAATTGCACTATATTTTTATTCAGCACTTTTAAGCGGTATCTTTGAATATATATATTACCAATATATAAATCCTGAATATCTTTATGTGATGCAAGAATCAATATCAACACTTGCAAAAGAATTATTAAGTGCCAATAATACACAATCGGTTGAAGATTTAGACTTGCTTATTGGTAATAATGGAATTATGTCGCCAATACAAATAGTATATAATGGTATATTGGGAATGTTGATGTTGGGCTCAATATATTCTATGATACTTGCCCTATTATTGTATCGTAAGCAGATAAAATAAGATTAATTAATAGATATAAATTATGGATATTTCGGTAGTAGTACCTTTATATAACGAAGCGGAGTCGCTTCCCGAATTACACTCTTGGATAAAGAGGGTAATGAATGAAAATAATTTCACATACGAGATTATATTTGTAAGTGATGGTAGTACAGATAACTCTTGGGATGTTATAGAAAAGTTGTCGCAAGAAGATAAAGCAGTTAAGGGTATAAAATTCCGTAGAAATTACGGAAAATCCCCAGCACTTCATATGGGATTTGAGAAAGTTCAAGGCGATGTGGTAATTACTATGGATGCCGATTTGCAAGACTCTCCCGATGAAATCCCTGAGTTGTATAGAATGATAACTGAAGATGGGTATGATTTGGTATCGGGATGGAAACAAAAACGCTACGATCCCAAATCAAAAACAATACCCACAAAACTGTTTAATGCAACAGCCCGTAAGGTGACTGGTATAAAATTGCATGACTTCAATTGTGGGTTAAAAGCCTACCGAAAAGAGGTAGTTAAATCAATAGAGGTTTATGGCGATATGCACCGCTATATGCCATATTTGGCAAAAAATGCAGGATATAAAAAAATAGGAGAGAAGGTAGTTAAGCATCAGGCACGAAAATATGGAGTAACAAAATTTGGTTTAGACCGCTTTGTTAATGGATATTTAGATCTTCTAACACTATGGTTCTTCAATAAATTTGCGGTAAAACCAATGCACTTCTTTGGTCTGTTGGGAAGTTTAATGTTTGTATTGGGATTTATCTCGGTAATAGTAGTAGGGGCAAATAAATTAATATCAATGTGGATAGGTTCATCGTACCGATTGGTAACAGAGTCGCCATATTTTTACTTAGCCTTAACTGCTATGATTATAGGAACACTACTTTTCTTGGCAGGATTTATAGGAGAGTTAATAGCGCGTAATTCACAAGAACGCAACAGGTATAATATTGAAAAAGAGATTTAGTATGAATATTCAGGAGTTTATAAAATTGGCACAAGAACGCTCTTCTATACGAAAATATTCAAACAAAGAGGTCTCTTGTGAAGTTATAAATCAAATAATAGAGTCGGCACGAATAGCACCTTCGGCAGTAAACTTTCAGCCTTGGAAATTTTTAATAATAAAAGGAGAGAAGTCAAAGCAGATAGTTAGAGAGTCGTACAAAAGAGAGTGGTTTGTAACAGCACCTTTATATATAATAGCATGCGGAAACCACCAGGAGGCATGGCATCGTTCATTTGATGGCAAAGATCATACCGATATTGATATAGCAATAGCGGTAGAGCATATATGTTTGAGTGCAACATCGGCAGGTCTTGGAACATGCTGGGTATGCAATTTTGATGCAACAAAACTTAAAACCGATTTATCGTTGCCAGAGGACTTGGAGCCGATAGCAATAATACCTTTGGGTTATCCTGAGGGAGATGGTGATGTTCGTCCCAAAAAACGAAAAACAACAGAGGAGATTGTTCAATGGTTAGAGGATTAACATATCTGCCTAAAATATTAATAGTACTCATTATAGTACTTCTCTTTTTCTCATGTGGCGACAAGTATTGCAATGAGAGTGGTATAGGTATGCCTTTGGTTGGAGTATATGCTTTGGAAACTCCGCCAGTTGAAGCAAAGATAAACTCAGTAACTATATATGGCGTCGATCAAGTAAACGACTCTATATTATATAATAATGTATCAAATTTAGGATCGTTTTATACTCCGTTAAGTATAACTCGCGATATGGTAAAGTATGTAATTCGTTACGATGATCCAAATGTCGGGTTGCAATATAAATACGATACATTAACATATACATACAGTAAAAAACTCGAATTTGAAACACCTGAGTGTGGAGCAATGTATAAGTTTACAATAGAGGAGTTTAAATATACAACCCACTCAATAGCATATGCTGAACTTGTAACTCCTGAGGTAAATAATTTGGAATCACAAACGGTAAAAATATATTATGTTGCAGAAGATTAAAATAATATTGTTTTTGCTTGTGATTATACCGTTTGGCATTCAGGCAAAGAAAAATGTAATCGTTAACGAGCAGGGAGATACAGTAAAATATCTTCACCCTAAGTTTAACGGAATAACCATAGGAGCCGACCTCTTTTCTCCCGTTGCAAATTTGATAGGACAAAAATACGGTAACTATGAAATGAGTATTGATGCTGGCTTTTATAATAGGTTCTATCCAGTATATGAATTTGGATTATCGTATGCCAATGAAACTCCAGATGGAGCTAACTATACATATAAAGTGATGCCATCATTTTATAATAGAATAGGACTTAACTATAATATATTATACAATAAAGATATACCAGGACTGTTGTTTGTAGGTTTAAGATACGGATTGTCAATTGCAAATTACGAGGTTACAAATATAACAACCTCAGCACCCTATTGGGAAGAGACATTAACAAATCTATCAATTCCTAAGACAACATCAATAGCACATTGGGGCGAGTTATTGTTGGGTTTGCAGGTAAAACTTTATAAAGGTCTGATGATGGGATGGTCGGTGCGATACAAATTGCTGTTTGCTGCATCTCAAAAAGGCAATGCCACTCAATGGATGATACCAGGTTTTGGTAAAAGTAATAGTCCGCTTGGTTTTAACTTCACGATAAACTATCGATTCTCGCCCAAAGAGAAAAACAAAGTAAAAGAATGAAAGCATCTCTAATAGTATATATAAAGCACGATACAAAATCGATGCCACTACTTGTTGAAGCATTAAAACAACAAACCGAACAAGATTTTGAAGTAATATTTGCTCAAGATGGATGTGATGAAAATGTAACAAAAATTTTGAGAGAAACAGAGACACAGCAGACTCTCTTAATGACACATCTTTTTTCTAAAGAGAAAGATTATAAAAGAGAGGTAATGCTTAATAAGGCAATAGTAGAAGCAAAATCAGACTATCTTATATTTATAGAGGAGGGCTCAATACCTCATCCTAAATTCATAGAGGAACATATTCGTTTGTCAAAATATGGAAAAGTAGTTGCGGCAAGAACAGCAACGCTTTCAAATGAATTATTCTCTGAAGTAACGCAAGATATGTTATCTTCAAGAAAAATGCATTTATATATGCTTGGTAAAGCGGTAAGAGGAAAAGTAAAAAATTCTTCTGAACTGTTTCGTATAACAAATGGTTTTTTGCGTCACTTTATACTTAGTGATGTATGGCAAGGTCTTTCTTCAGATAATTTTTCACTTTATAAAGAAGATATATTATCGGTAAATGGATTTGACGAAAGATTTGATGCAAAGACAGAGGAATCAGATTTTGATTTAGAGTTACGTTTAATGCGGCAAGGTATATTTACAAAAGAGGAGCGACAAATTGCAACATTGTATAAAGTATCTCCAGTTGAACCATTAAAAACAACACCTGTTGCGACGTCAATATTAGAAGAGTCAAATACAAAAAATCACTCATGGACCCCCTATGGAATAGAAAAGAGAGAAGTATTAAGAAGTGATGATGATTAAATAAACGTGTGAATAAAATATAAAATGAGGTATTTTGATGAAAATCAGATACCTCATTTTTTTTGTATTAAAAAATCTTTAATAGTGAGTAAAAATAACTTTAAAAAAATAAAAAGTTTATCCCAAAAGAATAGTCTAAAAATTTGTAATTAAAATTAGATTGTATTACTTTTGCAAAGTATATGTGGCAAAAACTATGCTTTTTCATAAGTTAGAAGTGTCAAAAAGTTAGATAATTTCATTAAAGTGTAGCAAATTGTAATTAAAAGATAAAAATATAAAGTAAAAAATACATATATATGAGTAATCTATCATTATTAGTTGTAGTATTCCTAACAGGAGTTTCGTTGGTTGCAGCGGCATTAGCGTTGGCAAAACTTTTGGCTCCTCGCACATTTAATCCTCAAAAAGGAGAACCTTATGAGTGTGGAATTCCAACACGAGGAGGCTCGTGGATGCAGTTTAGAGTAGGATACTATCTGTTTGCAATTCTGTTTTTAATGTTTGATGTTGAGACAGTCTTTTTGTTCCCATGGGCAATAAAAGTAAGAGATATGGGACCTGAGGCATTAATAAGTGTTTCGTTCTTTTTCGGAGTACTTATTTTAGGATTAGCATACGCTTGGAAGAAAGGAGCTTTAGAATGGAAGTAAAAGTAGATTTGAAGTCAATGAAGCATGAGAACTTCAAAGACAATGAATATATTGAGCAATTAGTAAAAGAGTTGCGAGAAGGAGGAACAAACGTAATAGTTGGAGTTCTTGATGATGTAATCAATTGGGGACGTTCTAACTCGCTATGGCCGCTAACATTTGCCACCAGTTGTTGCGGAATAGAATTTATGTCAGTAGGTGCCGCGTCCAATGATATGGCACGATTCGGGTTTGAAGTAACCCGTGCCAGTCCCCGTCAAGCAGATTTTATTATGGTGGCAGGAACAATAGTACACAAGATGGCTCCGGTTTTAAAACGTCTATATGATCAAATGGCCTCTCCTAAATATGTAATAGCAGTAGGAGGATGTGCAATATCAGGCGGACCTTTTAAAAATTCATACCATGTAGTAAAAGGAGTAAATGAGGTAATTCCAGTAGATGTATATGTACCAGGATGTCCTCCACGTCCTGAGGCAATGTTATACGGAATGATGCAATTACAAAGAAAAGTTAAAGTAGAACGATTCTTTGGTGGTGCGAATAAAAAAGAGAAAACCCCTGAAAAAGAAGATAAATAAAACCCATGTCAAGCATATACGAAAAAATAAAAGCAATAGTCCCTGATGTAACAATCGAGGAGAACGGACTTTCGATGATTGTAGTACCATCGAAAGCAATGCCATTAGTTGCAACTTATTTAAGCGAAAAAGAGTCCTTTGATTCGTTAGTGGCTTTAATCGGAAACGATTGGGGCGAGTCTTTAGGAGTAGTTTATATAATAGACTCAACAAAGACAAACGAACGAGTTGTGCTAAAAACCTCAACAACTGATAAGGAGAATCCAACACTATATAGTGTGGTTAATGTATGGCAATCGGCCGATTTGAATGAACGCGAGGTTTACGATTTCTTTGGAATCCGATTCATAGGTCACCCAGATATGCGTAGAATTTTCTTACGTGAGGATTGGGAAGGCTATCCATTAAGAAAAGATTATGATGCTTCGCCCGAAGCAAACCCCGTACCCGAAACAAACGAGTATAATGCCGACACAACAATTTCGCTTCAAGAGCAAGAGGATGGTACAATAAAAGAGGAGGAGAGAGTAATATTCTCACCCGAAGATTATGTCGTAAATATAGGCCCTCAACACCCAGCAACACATGGTGTTATGCGTTTCAGAACAGCAATAGAGGGCGAAACAATAAAGAAAATTGATCCTGTCTGCGGATATATTCATCGTGGAATAGAGAAATTGGCAGAGGGATTAACCTACCCACAAACACTTCACTTTACCGATCGTTTAGATTATCTGTCGGCACATCAAAATCGTCACGCACTATGTATGTGTATCGAAGAGGCGATGGGAATAGAAGTACCAGAAAGAGCAAAATATATTCGTACAATAATGGATGAGTTATCAAGAATAGGTTCTCACCTTCTTCTATACTCAACACTATGTATGGACTTAGGATCTATCACCGCCTTCATATATGGATTCCGCGATAGAGATAAAGTACTTGATATATTTGATGACACATGTGGTGGACGTTTGATTATGAACTATAACAAAATAGGTGGTGTAATGGCTGACATACATCCCGATTTTGTAACAAAAGTTAAGAACTTCATCAAATATATGCCAAAGGGATTAGAAGAGTATCACTCACTATTCTCTGGTAATGTAATTGCTAAAAACCGTATGGTTGGAGTAGGAGTATTATCAAAAGAAGATGCAATAAAATACGGAATCTTTGGACCAACAGGAAGAGCATCAGGATGGGCAAATGACGTTCGTAAATTAGAACCCTACGGAGTATATGATAAAGTGGAATTTGATCAAGTAGTATTAACTGAAGGAGATACATATGCTCGTTATATGATAAGATTGAAAGAGATAGAACAATCATTGCACATAATTGAGCAACTAATTGATAATATTCCAGAAGGCGATTACGCAGCAAAAACCAAACCTATCATAAAATTACCAGAAGGAAACTACTTTAAACGAGTAGAAGGAGCACGTGGCGCATTTGGTGTATATATCGAAAGTAAAGGAGACAAAACACCATATCGTATGAAGTTTGTTTCACAAGGATTAAACTTGATTGGTGCGGTAGATCACATTACACGCGACACAAAAATAGCCGATTTGATAGCAATTGGCGGATCGTTAGATTATGTAATTCCAGATATTGACAGATAAAAAAGGATAAATTATGTTTGACTTTTCAACCATAACAAATTGGATAGATGAACTACTGCAAAGTTGTATGGCACCTTGGGCAGTAGTATTGGTAGAAGGCTTAATAATAGGAGTATTACTTCTACTATTATATGCTCTAATAGCATTAGCATTGATATATGCAGAGCGTAAAATATGTGCATTCTTTCAATGCCGTTACGGACCAAATCGTGTAGGTCCCTTAGGTTTGATGCAACCTATTGCCGATATGTTTAAAATGTTGATTAAAGAGATTATATCAATAAAGGATAGTGATAAATTCCTTTACGGATTAGCACCATTCTTGGTAATCCTGTCATCAATGTTAACATTCGGTTGTATGCCATTTGGTAAAGGATTACTAACACTTGACTTTAATATTGGAGTATTCTTCATTATGGCAGTATCATCAATAGGAGTATTAGGAATACTACTTGCAGGATGGTCAAGCAATAACAAGTTTACGCTAATTGGAGCAATGCGAAGCGGAGCCCAAATGATAAGTTATGAGTTATCAATCGGTTTGTCAATACTATCAGTCGTAGTATATGCAGGAACAATGCAAACATCGCAATTAATTGCAGCACAAGAGGGAACATGGTTCTTGTTCTCGGGACATATTCCAATGGTAATAGCATTCCTGATATATATTATAGCAGGAACAGCAGAGACCAATCGTGGACCATTTGACCTTCCTGAGGCAGAATCAGAGTTAACAGCAGGATACCACACAGAGTATTCAGGAATGCACTTTGGATTCTACTATTTAGCAGAATATTTGAATATGTTTATAGTATCAGGAATAGCATCATTACTATTCTTGGGAGGATGGATGCCTCTACATATACCAGGATGGGAAGCATTCAATACAGTGATGGATTATATCCCATCTGTGATATGGTTCTTTATGAAAACCGCAGTAATTATGTTCATAATAATGTGGTTCAAGTGGACATTCCCACGATTGAGAATTGACCAACTAATAAAATTTGAGTGGAAATATCTGTTGCCAATAGGATTATTCAATCTATTATTGGTAACACTAATGACAGTTTTCGGTTGGCATTTTTAAATAAGAAAATAATAAAAATATAAAATATGAAAGACGAATATGGCTATATCTCGCAGGTAATCGGACCAGTAGTCGATGTAACTTTTGATGTTGAGAAGAGTGAATTACCTCCTATATATACAGCATTAAAAGTTGAACGAACAAATAATACCGACCTATTGCTTGAGGTTGAGCAACATGTAGGAGAAAACACAGTTCGATGCGTAGCGATGGATACCACCGATGGTTTAGAGAGAGGATTAAAAGTATTGAATATGCGTCGTCCTCTATCAATGCCAATGGGACCACAAGTAAAAGGACGTCTATTAAATGTAATGGGAGATGCAATTGACCACCTTCCAGAATTATCATACGAAGAGACAGTCCCCATTCACCGTCCAGCACCCAAATTTGAGGATTTATCAATAAGTTCAGAGTTCCTATTTACAGGAATTAAAGTAATTGACCTATTGGAACCATATAGTAAGGGAGGAAAAATCGGATTATTTGGCGGAGCAGGAGTAGGAAAAACTGTCTTAATCATGGAGATGATTAACAATATAGCCAAAGGACACGACGGATTCTCAGTATTCGCTGGAGTAGGAGAGCGTACACGTGAAGGAAATGACCTTTTACGTGAGATGCTTGAATCAGGTGTAATCAAATATGGCGATGAGTTTATGAAAGAGATGGAAAAAGGTAACTGGGACGTATCAAAAGTTGATATGAACGAGTTGCAGAAATCTCAAGCAACACTCGTGTTCGGACAAATGAACGAGCCTCCAGGAGCACGTCTTCGTGTAGCACTATCAGGTTTGACAGTTGCAGAACAATTCCGTGATTCAGACGGAGGAGGTAAAGAGGTTTTGTTATTCATCGATAACATATTCCGTTTCACACAAGCAGGATCAGAGGTGTCAGCCCTATTAGGACGTATGCCATCAGCCGTAGGATACCAACCTACATTAGCATCAGAGATGGGTATATTACAAGAGCGTATTACCTCAACCAAATCAGGTTCAATCACATCGGTACAAGCAATCTATGTACCTGCCGATGACCTTACCGACCCTGCACCAGCAACAACATTTAGTTTCCTTGATGCAACAACTGTATTAAGTCGTAAAATATCAGAGTTAGGAATCTATCCTGCAGTAGATCCATTGGAATCAACATCACGAATATTGGATCCATTAATTGTAGGAGAAGAGCACTACAACACAGCGCAAGCAGTAAAACAACTATTGCAAAAATATAACGACTTACAGGACGTAATTGCAATTATGGGTGTTGAGGAGTTGTCAGAAGAGGATAAATTGATAGTAGCAAGAGCACGAAAAGCACAACGTTTCCTATCTCAACCATTCCACGTGGCAGAGCAATTTACTGGACTACCAGGAGTAATGGTACCTCTATCAGAGACAATTCGTGGATTTAAGATGATATTATCTGGAGAAGTAGATAAATATCCAGAACAAGCATTCTTGAATGTAGGAACAATTGACGAAGCAATAGCCAAAGGCGAAAAAATGCTTAAAGAGGCAGAAAAATAGAGATAACAACAATGAAACTCCAAATAATATCAACAGACGGCATAATTTTTTCGGGAGAGGTTACAAAGGTAACTCTACCTGGAACATTAGGATCGTTTACAATATTAGAGAATCACGCATCGTTGCTATCAACTCTGACACAAGGAGAGTTGGAGTATGAGAGTGAAGGAAAATTATCAACTTTAAGAATTAACGGAGGATTTATTGACGTTAACAATAATAGTGTATCGGTATGTATAAGTTAACCAATATAAATAAAAGGTTTATAATATTACTTGTAATGTTGTTGGTATTCCCATTAACAACACTGCAAGCATCATCACACGCCGATGAGGAGGAAGGTCTTAATGTAAAAGAGTTAATCTTCCATCACCTTTTAGACTCCTATGAATGGGAATTGCCATGTACCGAAGCAAAATTACCATTACCTATAATTGTGCGTGATTATCAAGGAGAATGGCATATCTTCAGTTCAGCAAGATTGGCACATGGAGCAGAATATGAAGGATTTACAATAACCCACGAAGGAGACAATTCTGGTAAAGTAGTAGGAATAGATGCCGACGGTAATGAGTATAGACCATTAGATTTCTCAATAACCAAGAACGTCTCTGAAATAATGTTAGCAACAGTAATAATACTTACGCTATTATTATCATTAGCACGTTGGTATAAGAAGAATCCAAATAAAGCCCCACGTAAATTATTTGGAGGAGTAGAGTTATTGATAGAGATGGTATATGTTGAAGTAATAAAACCGATATTGGGAGCCGATGCAAAACGCTTTGCACCATATCTGTTAACAATATTCTTCTTCATTTTTACTATAAACCTAATAGGAATGGTAACTGTATTTCCAGGAGGAGCAAACCTATCAGGAAATATAGCGGTAACATTAGTATTGGCCTTATTAACATTCTTAGTAGTAAACATATTTGGAACAAAACACTATTGGAAAGACCTGTTCTGGCCCGAAGTGCCAATGTTTATGAAGTTTCCATTACCCATTATGCCAGTAATTGAGGTATTTGGAGCGTTAACAAAACCAGTAGCATTGATGATACGTCTTTTTGCCAATATGATGGGAGGTCACATGATTACCTTAGTATTAATATCATTGATATTCATATTTGCAGCATTAGGACAAGCCGTACAAACAGGAACAGCAGTATTTTCAATACTATTTGCACTGTTTATGGGAGTGCTTCACCTGTTAATATGTTTAATACAGGCATACGTATTTACAATGCTATCAACCATATTTATAGGATTGGCTCAAATACACGGACATAAACAAGAACACAAAGAGAAAAAATAATAATATTAATAATCATAAAAAATAAAGAACTATGTTAGAAATGATTTTATTACAAGCTGCAGCAGCAGGTTTAGCAAAAGTAGGTGCATGTATTGGTGCAAGTATAGTAGCAATAGGTGCTGGTTTAGGAATTGGTAAAATTGGAGCTTCAGCTATGGAGTCAATCGCAAGACAACCAGAGTCAGCAAACGACATCCGTGCAAATATGATTGTAATTGCAGCACTAATCGAGGGTGTGGCACTATTTGCAATCATCGTATGTCTATTAGCAATATTTATCTAATAATAAAAATATTCAGATGGAACTGTTTAAACCCGAACTCGGACTTTCGTTCTGGCTATTAATTCTGTTCGCACTACTCTTTATAGTAGCGGCCAAATATGTATGGCCAATAATATTAAAGAGTGTAGATGATCGTGCCGATTTAATAGACAAAGGAGTGGGTTATGCTCAAGAAGCACAGAAACAACTTGCGAGTGCAACAGAGAACGCACAAAAACTACTCAATGATGCACATCGTCAACAAGTTGAGATACTTCAAGAGGCTGCTCAAATGAAAACCCGAATAATCGAAGAAGCAAGGAGTGCCGCCAGTGTCGAAGCCAAAAAGGTAATGGACGCTGCAGCTCAATCAATAGAGCAATCACGCCGAGCAGCAGAGGAGCAGTTCCGTGCCGAAGTTAGCGGTTTTGCATTGCAGATAGCCGAGAAACTTGTACGCAAGGAGCTGTCCGATGACAAAAAACAAAAAGAGATAATCGATGAGATGTTGAAACAAATAGAAAAACAAAACTAATAACAACTATGAGTGAAGGAGTAATACCTGGCAGATACGCAATGGCACTATATAAATATGTGTCGGAGAAAGGACTATCTTCAAAACTATACACAATAGCAAAGGAGGTAGAGCGTGCATATGCAGCCACTCCCGAGTTGCGTAAAACACTCATAAACCCTGTTGTTTCAGTATCAGATAAAATCTCAATAATGAATGCCATTGTTGGTAACAACACCGACAAGCACTACCAAACCTTTGTAAAATTTGTAATAGAGAACAAACGAGAAGAGTATCTAAGAGAGATATTTTTAAAATATTCACAACTCTATCGCAAGAAAAACAATATCTCATTAGTAGAGGTAATAACAGCGGTAGAGTTAGATAAAAAAACCTTAGAAAAAATCACTTCTCTAATATCACAAAAAGTAACAGGAGAAGTAGAGGCAATCTATAAACTAGATCCCTCTATAATAGGAGGATTTATAATAAAAATCGATTCTCAACAATTAGATTCATCAATTGACAGAGAATTAAAGAATATGCGTTTAAAATTAGTAAACAGCAGCAAAGTATGATAAAACCAAGTGAAGTATCAGAAATCTTGCGACGTCAACTTGAAGAAGTAGATAATCGTGTCAATTTCGAAGAGGTTGGAACAGTCCTCAGTGTGGGAGACGGAGTAGCCCATGTATTTGGATTAGACAACGTACACGCAAGCGAACTTGTAGAGTTTGAAAACGGAGTACGAGGAGTAGCAATGAACCTCGAAGACAGTAATGTCGGAGTAATTTTGATGGGAGAAACTTCAAAAGTTGAAGAGAATATGACCGTTCGTCGTACTGGATTAA
>JAFQBL010000112.1 GCA_017416695.1 Bacteroidales bacterium
AGAGCGGAATCTACTTCATCAAAGTTAAGGGAGATGCTGGATTGCTAAAGGTTATGAAAGTAGCAAAGAAATAGTTGTTAGCAAAAAATAACAATATACAACCTTACAAGGGAGGGGTGCAGAATTCTGCACCCCTTTTTTATCAATTACTCTAATTGGATCAATTAGCATAACAACTAATTGTTTTTGTTAAAAAATATTTTAAATTGTTTAAATAATTTCTATATTTGTAAAATAATGGAGACATTGCTTGTTTAATAATTTGACTTATATTGTTTTTCTATAATACTATACAGAATGAAAAGATTTGTTTTATTAACATTGTTAGTTGCTGTATGTACATTAGCATCAGCTCAAGGTGTTCCAACTCACGAGCAATATGTGAAGATAGGAGGTTCAACTCCTTGGTACACTGCATATGGTAATTGGTCGCCAGGATATGCTTTATATAGCAGTGATTCTCAGGCGGCAGAGAATGAAGAGTTCTTTATTTCTCGTGTAAAACCTCGTAGCCGTTTTACGTTTACAGGTACACAGGTAAAAGAGAACCTTAATCCTGAAAGAAAAGTGTTATGGTGGTGTCCACTTGGTGTTGCAAATAATGGTAACTGGAATGGAATCCCTGCATACTATTTTGGAGGAGAGGTATATTCAATGTGGAGTTATACCGATGTTTATGGAAACTGGACTGCTCCTTTAATTCAAGCCCCTGCAGCATTTCTTGATGCTTGTCACAAAAATGGTGTGCGTTCGGGAGTTGTAGCATCAGTTCCTTTTGGTGCATCCCCTTCAAAAAATGATGGAAGTCATGGTTCAAATATTAATGCTCTTGTAACTGGAGGTTATGATAAACTATTGAAATATCTTCGTTATTATGGTGTTGACGGAGTAGGTTTTAACTCAGAGTTCTCTTGGGATTTGTTAGATGCAACAGGCTTTAAGAACTTGATGGGTAACTGTTACTCAAATGCTGCTTCTTACGGAGTACCTTTCAATAATGCATGGTATTCGTTTACTTCAAATGATGGAGATTATGCCGATTATAGTGTACTTAACAGCGGTTGTGTGCAATGGTTTCATTATAATGGGAAAAAGGTCTCAGATGCTTATTTCTTAAATTATAACTGGGGTAGCAGTCAGTTGAATACATCTGTATCTACAGCAAACGGACAAGGTCGCTCAGGTTTTGATGTTTATGCAGGTATGGATTATCAAGGACGTAGTAATGCCGACTGGCTTGCTCTTCAATATTATAATACATCATTCGGATTGTGGGGTGCCCATAATATGAATATGATTTATGAATCTCGCGGAGAGTTGGGAGCAAACCCTATTCAGTTACAAAAAACATATCAATTAATTTCGGAGAACTCATTTACAGGATCGTCATATAACCCAGTAAATACTCCTGCTATTTCAAATATATTGCGTCATACTTCAACTGCTACCAATTTTCACGGATTTTCAAGTTTTATTACAGCACGCAGTACTTTAACTCCACAGGATGGAGGTACATTGGCAACTGACCCATTTGTTACATACTTCAACTTGGGTAATGGAATGTTCTTCAAAGAGGAAGGAGTAACTACATTTGATAGAGAATGGTACAATCTTGGTATGCAAGATTATCTTCCAACATGGCGTTGGTGGTGGACCAAAAACTTTATGGGTAAAAATGCAAGCGATGCATCAACCGATATGATAGCAGAGTTTTGTTGGGATGATGCATGGTGGGGAGGCTCTTGTTTGCAAATTTCAGGAGCAACAACAACTTCGTATTTGCAACTGTTCAAGACTAAATATCCACTACAAAACGAAGATAAATTCACTATTCGCTACAAAGTTTTGTCAGGAACAGGTAAAATATCTATTACGGCTTCATCTGAGGCTAATCCTACAACAGAATACTCATCTCTTATTGTCTCTTCGGCAAAAGCAGATGATGAGATATGGGAAGAGAAGTCTATTTATGTACGAAACAGAGGATTGAAACTCAATGGTGAGACTCTTGCTATGATAGGTTTGAAATTTGAAAATACTACATCTGATTTTAAAATCTTAATTGGAGAGTTATCGTTGACAAGGGGAACAAGTACTACTCCTGGTAAACCTAATGTTAAAACATCAAAGGCTATGACTCGTACCTATAAGGGAGTTGATATGAAAATAATTTTTGATATGAATTCAAACTTCTATGGTTCGAGACAAAATTATGAGAGTATTTATAACTCGCAAGTAAAAACATGGTTCTATAAAATATATACAGAGCAGGAGGGTTGTTCTCCAGTATTATGTACAGCAACTACATCATGGGCAGCATACGTTGTTGGAGCACCATACGATTTGAGTAAAGGTGGTCGTATTCGTATTGGAGTATCTGCTGTTGCTCTTGACGGAATGAGCGAAAGTGCAATTGCTTGGGGAAACTGGATAACTCCTCCCTCAAATAATGTTGTAGAAGGTTTCTCAATAGATAAACCTATTATCAAAGCAGGCGAAGAGTTTACCGTAGCATTTGACGATCCAACTCATGCAGCCGCAACATGGGTAATCAAAGCATCAGAGAACGATGCAGTAAAAGGAACATTCAATGCAAACTCATTTACCACATCGTTAAACGAAGAGGGAATCTACGACTTGTATTTGACACAAAATGGAACCACAGAGGTATATCGCGGTAAAATACAAATATCTCCTGCTGAGGTTGGTGCATTACCAAAGATTAATACTCTAACATTGAAAGGCTCTGATGATAACGATTGGATTGATGTAGGAGAGGTTACAACATTTAATTATACTGGAAGATCTGATGCCGATGGATATGTTTCTCGCGGTTTTGCTCTTGGAGAGAAAGCATTTGGAATTCCTTGTGGACAACTTGGATTTAATAAACAGACACCATTTACATTGACTTTCTGGTTATACATTAATAGATTTAATCATGAAACTGACGGAACTCAATTCCTAAATGTTCGTACTGCATCGGATCCTTGGCCAGCAAGCGATTGGGGTTATATTTGGAGTACACTTGATGCTGATGGCAAATTCCACTTGTCGTATCGTTTGATTACTAATGCGGGTGAAGAATTGAATATATCTAACGACTTTGAATTTAAACCTGAAACATGGTATCATGTAGCAATGGTTTGCGGATATACTTCTAACAGAACATTAGAGTTGTATATCAATGGTAAACTTGTAGGATCAGGAACTGCTACATTGAACTTGTATGATTGGAAATCATCAAATGTGATAATGATTGGTGGTCGTGCTTATCAACGTGCAGGAATTGACGGAACTCTTGATGAGGTTCGTTTATATAAGAAATCGCTATCTGCACAAGAAATTAAAAATTCAATGCAACATGTTAATAACGTAACCGATGCTAATTTTATAGGTTATTGGGACTTTGAATCTGAGCCTCAAAGCAACAATACGTTAAAGAGTACAGGTTATGATAAGGGACTTGTTGCATCGCTATATGATCCTTCAACCATTACTAATAGTGCATATAAAACAGAGCAGATAACATTTGCTGCTGGTGCACCATTTATCTCAGGAACTAACTATAAGATTGAAACACTTCCTTCATGGAAAATACGAGGTGCAAGTATGTTGTTAGCAACTGGAGATAAAGCGGAAGGAGAAGCAAAGGCAATTTATTCCGAAACAGGTGATTATAGAACTACCCTTACATTGTCAAACGGATGGGGTTCTGATGTTAAAGAGATAGATGTAATTACAGTTTATCCTACAGGAATTGAAGATGTTGCAATTGAAGAGATGCAAGCATTCCCTAATCCATTTGAGAATGAAGTATGTGTAAGTTTTGTTGAGGATGGAGTTTACACAGTTGAGATATATGACAACACAGGTCGTATGCTTGACCAAGTATCACTATCAGCAACTGCTGGAGAGGCTTATCCTATAACAGTAGATGGAGTGAGCGGAATCTACTTCATCAAAGTTAAGGGAGATGCTGGATTGCTAAAGGTTATGAAAGTAGCAAAGAAATAGTTGTTAGCAAAGAATAACAATATACAAATTTAAAAGGGGAGCAGATATGCTCCCCTTTTTGTGCTAAATAGATACTATTCTTATTTGCCTTTAACTCTTATATATAAGTATTCTGCAACAACAAAAGGAGTGGTTAACCTATCCTTTTAAGTAAAACCGACAACTGATGATTTGTTACAGCATCCCACTCTCAACCAATATGCATACACGTTCAATAATGCGGTCTTTCTCTTTCTTATTAGGCTCGTAGTCATCTTTCAGGTTCAGACCAAACATGCGGCCAAACGTTTGCCAGAATCCAGCCCTGAAACCTCCAAGAAAAGCCTTTAAAATATGGTGGGAGTTTTGATTGCACTCTCTGTCAATCAACAATATAAGCATCTTGGCCTGAGAGTAAGTAAACTCTTTAAGAACAGGTTTATATTCATTGAAGATATCTTTCTCCATCTGTTTAAAGTGAGCAGCACGTTCCTCCTCAGGAATAGTCTGCACATACTCGTATGTCTCAATAAGAGCAGCCCTGACCATCTTGGCGTATGGTAAAGTCTTCTTCACATCCCTTACCGTTTTCCAATAGAACTTCTCATCCTTTTTGTTCTTGAACTTATATTCAGGCATACAATAAACAGGTCTTATATTAATCATAATCACCGTGTCGCCTGTTTCAATAACAGCAAGATAGGGATCGCTAAATATAGGGTATCTGTCGAGATATGGGTTAGTGCTTCCATCGGCTTTTACATTAGTCGATAGAAGAATAAAACCAATAATACCTATTATGTATGCAACGTACTTTCTCATTTGCGGTGTAAAGGTAATAGATATTTAGATATAAAAAGATACAAAATCCCAAATATTAGTTAATTTTGCAACAAAATAACCATATAAGAATGTCAACAAAACTATTTGAAGATATAATATTTGGCCCTGTTCGCAGTCGCCGCTTGGGAATATCGTTGGGAGTAAACCTTTTGCCAACATATGGGAAAGTATGCTCATTTGACTGCATATATTGTGAGTGTGGATATAACAGCGAACGCAGAGGAGATAAAGCCCTTCATACACGTACCCAAGTTCGTGAAGCACTACAACAACGCCTTTCGGCAATGAAAGAGGCAGGAGAGGAGTTAAACGTAATAACTTTTGCAGGAAACGGAGAGCCAACGCTTAACCCTGAGTTCGAGGAGATAATATCTGACACAATAGAGTTACGCAACCAATACTATCCTGAGGTAAAAATATCGGTACTCTCAAACGGAACACGTGTTACTGATGACTCAGTATTTAGAGCATTGAACAGGGTAGATAACAATATCCTCAAACTTGATTCGGCAATAGAGAGAACATTTAAAATCATAAATGCCCCCAACAACACCGCCCTTTCGGTACGCCAACACATTGAGGGATTGAAACGATTTAACGGAGACTTCATCTTGCAAACAATGTTCCTGCGAGGCACTCACAACGGAGAGGAGATTGATAATACAACCCCTGAGGAGTTATCGGCATGGATTGAAGCAGTAAAAGAGGTCAACCCAAAAATGATAATGATATATACAATTGACCGCGACACTCCTGAAAAGAATCTACAAAAAATCTCCCCAGAAGAGATGAATAAAATAGCCAATAGATTAGAATCACTCGGCTATAAAGTATCAGTCTCTTGCTAAGGTAAATGTTATAATGATATAAAAATAGGAATATATTAACAAGTTACAAAATGTTGCTTAGAGAAGGGCAGGAATTAGAACTTATTAAAATCCTTCGTTTCCCGTTGATTGTAATGGTAGTAATGATTCATGCAGAATTTTCTACCGTTTCAATGGGAGGAGAAAACTTTCAGTTTAATTTAGAAACATTCCCAATATACAGCAATTTATCATTTTTGATATCGCAACTTATATCCCATATAGCGGTACCAATTTTCTATATATTTTCGGGTTATCTCTTCTTTTATAATCTACAAGCATTTACAACAAAAGAGTATATAAGAAAAATAAGGAGCCGTGCTCAAACACTACTAATCCCTTATGTTTTCTGGAATTTTGCAGTAATACTACTATTCTTCCTGTTGCAAACATTTATACCTTCAATGGCATCGGGGGAAAATAAATTAATTGTAGATTACACCATAACCGACTGGATAAAGGCTTTTTGGAGTTATAAACTTGGAATGCCTATATGTTATCAACTTTGGTTTATAAGAGATTTGATGGTTGTTATATTGCTCTCCCCAATCATATATTACGCAATAAAAAAAACTAATATATATTGTGTTTTAGCATTAGGTATTTTATGGGCATTCAATATAAACATAGGAGTGCCAGGTTTCAAAACTGTTGCTTTCTTTTTCTTTGCTTTAGGGGCTATATTCTCAATAAAACCATATAGCCTTAATGTTATTAAGAAAATCAAAAATTTAAGTTATCTATTGAGCATATTACTATTGACATTTGAATTAATTATGCACAATATTGATAATGCCTGCAATCTGCCCAATGGAATAGTAGATGTAATATATAATACATGTATATTTAGTATGATAATATCACTCTTTAATATTACCCTTAGTATATTACAAAAAAAGCAGATAGAACCGAACAGGTTGTTATACAACTCAAATTTCTTTATATATGCCTACCACGCAATGCCTTTAACACTATTTACAAAGGTGCTTATAAAATGTATAGAGCCTACAACAGAGATACAAACTATATTTATATATGTTGCTGCACCAATGTTAACAATAGCAGTAGGCGTATTAATTTTTAATGTTCTAAAAAAGATTCTTCCCCAATTTACCTCATTAATAACTGGAGGTAGGCTATAAGTCAAATCTTGATAAACTACCCTAACGATTTACGAGGATTAAATAAAAAAACGGAGAAAGTTTTTCAACTCTCTCCGTAGTACCCCTCGGCGTTCTATTTTCGAACGAATTTCTAAGAGACTTATCTTTTTTGGGGAATTAAAATATTTTCAATAATGGTTTTATTATTACTTAACAATAAATCCGTAATTTATTATTTTATCTAAATCTTTGCTATTCCTTAACTTTTTCATTAGCTTTTCAGATAATTCCCCTCTCTTTAAAACTTTGTCAGATAATGCATATTTTATTGCATACAACTCTTTTTTATTATAATTCCCTTTTAATGCATTCTCTCCTATAAATAAACCAGAGAGGAATCCTACTTCTCCATCTAACCCATTGACTATTTCGACTCGGATTTTTTGATTATCATTAATATTACATGATACGTAAGCCCCTAATAGCAATGTTACTAACAATAAACGTAATGTTCTCATTTCTTTTTTTTATATTTATAAACTTGCTTATATATTTACTTTAGCTATAAAAAGTAGTCCTATAATCCTTTATTATCATTTCTGATTCTTATACAGAACGTAAAAGAAGAGACATAAAGTGATAGCGGAAAATAAAGGACAAAGAAATCAAACAAATATTTCTAATAATTGTATTGTGATCTCATGAGCTATTGCGTTTAATACATTGCGTGCTATATTGATAAAATCACATACCAATCCTATAATAGCTCCTATCAATCCTAAAAGTGTTGCTGATTTTAAATTCATAATTATATAATTTTAGGTAAGTTCTATAACATAAATGCGATAGAATTCTAATTTGTTAATAATAATTTGGGCAATAAGCCCAATAATTTAATCATCTAATAGTCCCCCAATTATTCCTCCTAAGATAGCTCCGCCCAGGGCCGCGGCACCTGAAGAAGAACGCTCTTCTTGAATAGTGTTATTATTGATAATAATTTGACTTTGAGGAGTCGCTTGTCTTGGTATCTCCGTACGAGGTAATAAACTTTCACAATATTCACAAGATACCCTATTTGTTATAGGAGCCCCACAATTAGGACAGTTAGTTAGATTTTGTACAACCATTGTTGTTGAGTCTGAAAAATCATCATTCGGGCACCCACACTCAGGACAAATACTAAAAGAATTCTCGTATGGACAACCACATTCTTCACAAGTTTTCATAATATTTATTTATCGTTGAAAAATTTAGCACATATTAATAATATCAGTTGAAACATCAATAGCAGAGATATTCCTAATATAAAAAAATTAGATTCTACTTTTTGAGGAGATAATACTGACAATATCCACTCTACAATACATAAAAACGAGAATATGAACGACAACGATATCTTAAATGTATCATTTAAAATGCGTAAAGCAACTATGATAAATACCGCATTAGATATAATAACAATAGATGTCGCCACAATATTCCATGCACAATATTGAGGGAATATAATACCACAAACTATATTAAATAACAATAGAAGAGATGCTATTGTTATTGTAGCAACTATAGATCTCATAATGAATTAGGTATTGGAGGGGGACAACTAAACATATTTGAGAACTCTGGAAGAAGGCTTAATTTTGTCCAACTTGGCATTCCTTGTTTCCATGCCAAAGTATCAGCAGAAATTTTTCCGCTTTGCAAAGATGCCACAATTGTATTTTTATCGTATGGCCCGTTTTGAGTTCCATTTAATACCAGATAATACATTTCAAGTTGAGGGATTGGCGGTGGGACCATTTGAGGATTAGTATTCATAACCCCTCCAATTTGATTACCCATACTAACTCCCGCTCCAAGCCCCATTCCTGCACCAATCATACCACCCATTACTCCAGAGTCATTGGCTGCTGCGCTATCTAAAACATTGAAACTTCTCTCCATTTGATATACATCTCTTCCTGTGATTTTAAGTCTTGCAGCCAAATCTTTTGCTTCTTTCAATTTTTGGAAACTTTGGTCCTCTTCATTGACACTTATAGCCATTACATCAAACTCTTGTAATCTTAGACCATATTTTTCAAAGGTAGGATTAATTCGTTCCAAGCAAAATGTAGAAATATCTCCTAAATGAGAGTTTATATTCAATATAGACAAATTATCTCTAACAAGTTTATCAGAAATGATATTTGTCAATTGAGACATGATACGCCCTTTAAAATATTTTTGAATGGTATCTACTGAAAAGAGAGAGGCATTTCCAACTATAGATTCAAGGAAAGTTCGAGGATTAGTTATTTTAAATCCATATTGTCCATACGCTCGAACAGGAACAATAACCTCATATTTAGGGTCTTCAATTTGTAAAGGTGTTGCTGTTCCCCATTTAGAATCCATCAGAACAAGCATGTTAACAAACCAAACTTCAGCTTGAAATGGTGATTGTCCTCCAAAGGGGATATTAATTATTTTATTTAGCAATGGTATATTTGAAGAAGACAGAGTGTAAGTTCCACTTTCAAATGTATCAAAGACCTGTCCTCCTTTTACAAAAAACGCAACCTGACCTGGATAAACAACCAATTGCGTTCCCATTCTCAAATCTTCACTTGGGAATTTCGAAACAAGTTGTTTCGGACCCATTGTACATTTTACAACATCTATAAGAGCCATAGTACTAATATAATTAATAGTTGTTCATAGCATTTTATAAGGATAAAAGAATAATAGACAGAATAATATTTATTACCATGGCAGTAAGTGCCTGCCTAGCTCTGTTTGGGTAGTCATCTTTTTTTACAAAGTAATATATTAAAGGGATAATCCAACCAAGACATATAAAAATTAACCACATATACCACTCTAAACTATCAACGTCTTTTAAAAAATCGTCAACACCTGAAGTATTTCTTATTTCAGGTTTAGCAGTTTGTTGTTGACTAAAATTATATCCACATTTGGGACAAACAAGAGCTTTGTCGGAAATAGTATTTCCGCAATTAGAACAATTAATTAATGCCATATTTGATAATTTGTTATTTACTGCAACAACTCCTATACAGTAGTTAGTAAAAAAAGAAAGTGTGGAGTTGATTCCCGTTTATTGAATAGAAGGTTGTGGAAAGACCTAGCTGAAATAAACGATACAATACCCCCACACTTGAACAGTATGGGGTATATACACGGGAGTGCATAGCCACATAGCCATACAAGAAGTGAGTGCTGTTCGTACATCCTTCAGCTTTGAAAACTTCCACATTTTCTATTCAGGACTGCGAAAACACTTTCAATATGTCTACTATTCATTGAATAGTACCGCAAATGTAAAAAGAATTTTCTAAACGAACAACACTCGTAGGGGTAATTGTAATAATAAAATTAAAAGATACACTAATGTATCTTGCTTAAACAAAGATATTTGTTTATTACATATTACCAAGAGAATCTACAATTCTTTCCAATTTTGCATATATTGGAATGTTCTGTAATATTATTTTTAATTAAAATATGAATTAAGGGAAAGAAATATAAGTATACAAAAAAAGAGAAGCTCTTTCGAACTTCTCCGTAGTACCCAGAGCCGGGGTCGAACCGGC
>JAFQBL010000113.1 GCA_017416695.1 Bacteroidales bacterium
ATTACGCTCTCAAATCCCGAAGTTGAGTTCAACTATATATGGGGAGCGAACTCTCCTACAAAGGGCAAAGGATTATCAGTTAGTCAAGAGTTTGATTTCCAGACTATTCTTGGATATAAAACAAGTATCGCCAAGACACAAAACGAACTTATTGATATTGAGTATAAAAGAGAAAGAATTAATCTTCTGCTCGAAGCAAAAACTTTGTGCTACGACCTTATTTACCATAATGCTCTATACCGAGAACTTAATGAGCGACTCTCTTTGGCAGAAGAGAATGTTACTCTATTTAAGAAGCGTTTTGAAAATGGTGATGCTTCTATTTTAGAACTCAATAAGGCTAAATTGGATTTGGCTCTTGCAAAAGGAGAAATCTCAAATGTTGAGGCTGACAGGCAAGAAATTTTATCGCAACTTACCATACTAAATGGAGGTAAAGAGATTGTACTAAATAGTGAGGAGTTTGATATTATCGCTCCCCTACCCCTATTTGATGTCTGGTATTCAGAGGCGGAGGCTCTTAACCCAGTTTTAGAGTATGCTCGTAACGAGGTTGAATTAAGCGAGAGAGAGATTAAACTTAACCGCTCGGCTTGGGCTCCTAAACTATCGGCAGAGTATTCAAGAGAGTGGGATGACAATGCTAAACTTAACGGCTTTAAGATTGGCATGAGCATTCCTCTTTGGGCTGATGCCAATAAGGTTAAATCGGCAAAGGCTAACGCTATTGCTATTGAAAGCAGAAAAAAAGAGTTGGAAATTAATTTCTATTATCAAATCAAAAACGACTACGAAAAGAGTATTATACTGCAAAAAAGTGCTGCCGAAACAAAAGCAGCAGTTGAACAGTTGTCAAATTTGAAATATTTGGGTAAGGCTCTTGAAAGCGGAGAGATTACCATGCTCGACTATATTGTTGAGGTACAAATGTATTACGAGGCAAGAACAATGGCTTTGGAGGCTGAGAGAGCATACTATATGAGTCTTGCCAAATTGAGTGCATATACTTTGTAGGTATAAGTTATTTTGTATAGCAAACCCCAAAGTTTAAAACTTTGGGGTTTACTTTTTATGGTAATAAAGGTGGGCATAGCAGAGCAGGTCACTACTCGCATTGTTGTAGCACCTTTAAAGAGTTTTTACTTAATTTCAAAAACTTGTGGAGTGGCACAGAATGTGTTATACTCCTGAACTGTTTGGAATGTATTTGTTATGGTTGACTCTCGCTCAATATCCTCAAGTTCCAATGAATATCTTTGATTTACCTGAATTGGCAATGAGACTCCTTCTGACAAGGGATTTAATGTTACTACCATTTTCACATTATCAAAACCCTTCTCTGCCTCAAACGATACAACAAAAGGGTACTTAGAGATTGAACCTCCTGATACCATATTGCCATTAATATCAACATAACTTACTGTTCCTGTTATATCTTGATGCGTTCCTGGCATAAGTTGATATTCATACTCTACATCAACATATTTTCTGTCTTCATCACATGATACTAACGCTGGGATAAGAGCAACTGCAAATATGCTCAAAATTGTTTTAATCTTTTTCATAATTCTATATATTTAATTTTCAGTACAAATAAATCTAATATTTATATTATATACAACACAATTAATTTTTATTATGTTTTTTATATATTACATATCATTTAGGAGATATATTGTTTAACTTTGAGGAATCCTCAAAAATACTCTCGCTCGCTGTGAAATATTCAAGTAAACTTGATATTATTTCGCTCGCTTATTTCTATCTTTGCCGTAGGTAAACTACGGCGAAAATACTTTCGCTCGCTGTGAAATATTCAAGTAAACTTGATATTATTTCGCTCGCTTAATCGTATTTTTGTAAAAAATTGTTTGTAAATAGAGATAAAGATGATACTACCCAATAATATTAAGGCTCTACTTTTTGATATGGATGGTGTTATTTTTGACACCGAAGGACTTTATACTGAGTTCTGGAAAAGGGAACTTTTTCAGTATCTGCCCGATGATCCTGATATTTTTGACAAGGTTAAAGGCTCTACCCTAAATGATATTCTTACTCGATATTTTAAAGAGGAGGATGTCAGAGTTAAAGTGGTGGCTGCTATTGATAATTTTGAAACTACAATGCCTTTTGTCTATATTGCAGGTTATGAAAACTATTTTAAAATAGTTAAAGAGAAGGGGTATAAGTGTGCTGTGGTTACAAGTTCAAACGATAAGAAGATGGCAAATGTTTTTAATCGCCACCCAGAGTTTAAAAACGAATACGACACTATTATTACTGCTGATGATATTACTTTATCAAAACCCAACCCTCAGTGTTTTCTTTTAGCAGCAGAGCGTTTAGGCGTAAAACCTGAAGATTGCGCCGTATTTGAGGACTCTATTCACGGTCTTAATGCTGCCCGTGCTGCAGGTATGTTTGTTGTGGGTGTTGCAACATCTAACCCATACAACATTGTAAAAGAGATGTCTGATGCTATTATCAGAGATTTTAATGATATATATTAGTTGTAATTATAATATACAAAAACAACAAGAGGCTGATTTTGAAATCAGCCTCTTGTTGTTTTTTATAGCATTATCTATTATTAATACTCGTCCCAAGCAAGTATTCCTATATCTTCAATTGGTTTGTTAATAAAGGCGTTGATATATGCTGTTGCAAGACGTGCATTTGTCAATAGTGGAATATTGTGATCTATTGCTGAACGACGTATGCGGTATCCGTTTGTCAACTCACGTTTAGTATGGTTCTTTGGTATATTTACAACCAAATCTATTGCGTGGCTTGAAAGAAGGTCAAGAATATTCTCTCCCTCTTCATCGGGCCAACATACTGGATGTGCATTTATTCCGTTTGAGTTCAAGAATGCTGCTGTACCTTCGGTTGCATATAGTTTGTATCCACTCTCTGATAAAACTTTGCAAGAGTCTAACAAATCAACTTTACCACGTGCATCGCCTGACGATACTAATACTGCTTTTGATTTATCAGGAATACGATATCCTACTGAAATCATAGCATTTAACAACGCTTCATCAAAATCAGCACCTATACATCCAACCTCTCCTGTTGATGACATATCTACACCTAATACTGGGTCTGCTTTGTGAAGACGTGCAAATGAGAATTGAGATGCTTTAATTCCAATGTAATCTATATCAAATGTTGAAGAATCTGCTTTTTCAACTGGCTCTCCTAACATTATACGTGTTGCAGTTTCGATGAAGTTGCGTTTCAAGATTTTTGAAACAAATGGGAAACTACGTGATGCACGTAAGTTACACTCAATTACCTTAACATCGTTGTTCTTTGCCAAGTATTGGATGTTGAATGGTCCTGAGATATTCAACTCTTTTGCAATCTTCTTGCTTATGCGTTTGATGCGACGCACTGTCTCCATATATATTTTTTGTGCTGGGAAGACAAGTGTTGCATCTCCTGAGTGTACTCCAGCAAACTCAATATGCTCTGATATTGCATACTCTATAACCTCTCCGTTACGTGCTACTGCATCAAACTCTATCTCTTTTGCATTTTGCAAGAACTCTGATACTACAACGGGAAACTCTTTTGACACTTTTGCTGCTGCTCCAAGGAACTCGTACATCGATTCGTGGTCGTAGCAAACATTCATTGCTGCTCCTGATAGTACGTAACTTGGACGAATCAATACGGGGAATCCTACCTCCTCAACAAACTTGTCAATATCATCAAAACTTGTCAACTCTTTCCAACGTGGTTGGTCAATTCCTAATGTATCGAGCATTGCAGAGAATTTGTGACGGTTCTCAGCACGGTCAATTGAGATTGGAGATGTTCCCAATACTGGTACATGGCGGCGATACAACTTCATTGCCAAGTTGTTGGGGATTTGTCCTCCTACTGATACAATCACTCCACGTGGTGTTTCAAGGTCAATAATATCCAATACACGCTCAAAACTTAACTCATCAAAGTATAGTTTATCGCACATATCGTAGTCTGTTGATACTGTCTCAGGGTTGTAGTTAATCATTATTGATTTATAACCCAATTTACGACATGTATTGATAGCATTTACTGAACACCAGTCAAACTCTACTGAACTACCAATGCGGTATGCTCCTGAACCAAGTACTACAATGTTTTTGCCTGAGTTGTAGTCGTAAGGGATTTGGTGTGCATCTGCTCCGTAAGTCAAATATAGATAATTTGTCAAATCGGGGTACTCTGATGCTACTGTGTTTATACGGCAAACTTTTGGTGTAATGTTTAAGTTTTTACGATGTTCGCGAACACGTATTAGTTCTGGCTCAAAGTTACCTTCGGGATTCTCAACGTAACGTGCTATCTGGAAGTCGCTAAATCCTAAACGTTTTGCCTCTGCCAATACGTCTGCTGGAAGATCCTCAATACGGTTGTATTTCTTTAGCACAAGAGTAAAGTCTGAGATATTCTTCAAGCAGTTCAAGAACCAAGTATCTATTTTTGTCAACTCCTCGATACGTTCTACTGTATATCCCTCCTCAAATGCTTTTGCAATGGCAAAGATACGCATATCTGTTGGGTGAGAAAGAGCGTAATCCAAATCATCAAAAGAGATGTCACGATTTCCTACAAATCCGTGCATTCCTTGTCCTATCATACGAAGTCCTTTTTGGATTATCTCCTCAAAACTTTTACCTATTGACATTATCTCTCCAACTGATTTCATTGATGAGCCAATCTCACGATCGACACCTGCAAATTTTGTCAAGTCCCAACGTGGTATCTTAACAATCATATAATCAACTGAAGGTGCTACATATGCTGAGTTAGGTGTTCCCATTTCACCGATTTGGTCAAGTGAGTAACCTAATGCCAATTTTGCTGCTACAAATGCCAAAGGATAACCTGATGCTTTTGATGCCAATGCTGAACTACGACTTAAACGTGCATTAATCTCAATGATACGATAGTCGTTTGTTTCTGCATTAAATGCGTATTGTATGTTACACTCTCCTACTATACCAATGTGGCGAACAACTTTCTTTGCAATTTCTTGCAACATTGTTATTTGCTCTTGTGTAAGAGATACGATAGGTGCAACAACGATACTCTCTCCTGTGTGAATACCAAGTGGGTCAAAGTTCTCCATTGGTACTACGGTGAAACAGTGGTCGTTCTTGTCGCGTATTACCTCAAACTCTATCTCTTTCCATCCCTTTAACGACTCCTCAACAAGTATTTGTTTTGAGTGTGCAAGTGCGCTTTCGCATAGAGTTTTGAACTCTTCATCGTTATTACATATACCTGAACCTAATCCTCCAAGTGCATATGCCGAACGTACCATTACAGGGAAGCCTATACGGTGTGCAACCTCTATTGCATCTTCCATTGTCTCCACCGCTTGTGATACTGGAGTTTTTGCTGATATTTCATCAAGTTTTTTAACAAACAGGTCGCGGTCTTCGGTAATCATAATTGCCTCAACCGATGTTCCTAATACTTTTACTCCGTATTTCTCAAGTGTTCCGTTAAGGTATAACTCTGTTCCGCAGTTTAGGGCTGTCTGACCACCAAATGCAAGAAGAATTCCATCGGGACGCTCTTTTTGAATTACCTTCTCTACAAAATGAGGAGTGATGGGTAGGAAATATACTTTGTCTGCTACACCCTCTGAAGTTTGTATAGTTGCAATATTGGGGTTTATCAAAACTGTTGATATTCCCTCTTCTCTTAATGCTTTTAATGCTTGTGAGCCAGAGTAATCGAACTCACCAGCTTGCCCAATCTTTAATGCTCCTGAGCCAAGCAACAATACTTTTTTCATTTTCATCTCCATAGGTAAATATTTTTTTTCTAACGTTTATCTTTATTTTACGGCACTTTTATACCAACTGCAAAGATAAAAATATTCTACGATATAATTTCAATTATTCACTATCTTTTTCTACTTTTTTTATACTTATTTTTTTTCAGCAAAAGTTTATTAAAAAATTGTAAGTTTTATGGCTTATCTTTATTGATATTAGAACTCTTTTTTTTACCTTTGTCGTTTCCAAAATTAAGAGATAAAGGTATGCCAACATCTTTAAGATTTAGAGTTATTGAAAATGCGTTCTTAAAACGCCCTGTTGAGGTCAAACTCCCAGAGGAGAGACCTTCGGAATATTTCGGAAAATATGTTTTCAATCGTGCAAAAATGCAACAATTTTTGCCAAAAGATATTTATGAAAATCTTACTAACTCAATAGACAACAACAAACCCATTAACAGAGATATTGCCGATGCTGTGGCTGAGGGTATGAAAAAGTGGGCTATAAGTATGGGTGCTACACACTACACTCACTGGTTTCACCCATTAACAGAAGGTACCGCCGAGAAACACGATGCCTTTGTGGAGTTGGACAGTGAAGGTAATATGCTTGAACGTTTGAGTGGTAAATTACTTATCCAACAAGAGCCTGACGCATCGAGTTTCCCAAATGGTGGTATCAGAAATACTTTTGAAGCTCGCGGTTATTCGGCTTGGGACCCCTCTTCTCCTGCTTTTATTGTTGATGATACGTTGTGTATCCCAACTGTGTTTATTGCTTATACAGGAGAGTCGCTTGACTATAAAGCCCCTCTTTTAAAGGCTCTTCACGCAGTGGATAAGGCGGCTGTTGAGGTGTGCAAATATTTTAATCCCGAAGTTAAAAAGGTTATTGCTTACCTTGGCTGGGAGCAAGAGTATTTTTTGGTGGATGAGGGATTGTATGCCGCTCGCCCCGACTTGCTATTGACAGGACGTACTCTTATGGGGCATGAGAGTTCAAAAAACCAACAACTTGATGACCACTATTTTGGGGCTATCCCATCGCGTGTTATAGAGTTTATGAAAGAGGTTGAGATTGAGTGTCTTAAACTTGGTATCCCCCTAAAGACTCGCCATAACGAGGCTGCTCCAAATCAATTTGAGTTTGCACCTATTTTTGAGGAGTGCAACCTTGCAAACGACCACAACCTGTTGATGATGGCAACTATGCGTAAGGTTGCTCGTAATCATGGATTCAGGGTATTGCTTCATGAGAAACCTTTCAAGGGTGTTAATGGCTCGGGTAAACATAACAACTGGTCGCTTGGTACTGACAACGGCATAATGCTTATGTCGCCTGGTAAATCAAAGAATGAAAACCTTCGCTTTATTACATTTATTGTTAATGTTATTAAGGCTGTTTACAGATATAACGGATTGCTTAAAGCGAGTATATCTTCGGCGACCAACGCTCACCGCTTGGGTGCAGCAGAGGCTCCTCCTGCCATTATATCTATATTCCTTGGTTCTCACCTTACACAGGTGCTGCAACATATTGGTAGCGAGGATTTGGATAACTTGGCAGCAACATCAAAGCAGGGTGTAAATTTGGACATTCCTCAAATTCCTGAATTGCTAATTGACAATACCGACCGCAACAGAACTTCGCCATTTGCATTTACAGGTAACAGATTTGAGTTCAGAGCAATTGGTGCAGAGGCAAACTGTGCTTCGGCAATGATTGCATTAAACTCGGCAGTTGCCAAACAACTTACTGAGTTTAAACACGATGTTGATGAAAAGATTGCAATAGGCATAGATAAGCAGAATGCTATTCTTGCTGTTCTTGGTGAGTATGTCAAGGAGAGTATGGATATATGTTTTGATGGCAACGGATATAGCGATGAGTGGAAACAAGAGGCTAAACGCAGAGGATTGGATTGCGAAACAAGTGTTCCTCTTATTTTTGACAACTACCTCGCCGATGCTATAATAGATATGTTCTCTTCGGTTGGTGTTATGACTAAAAAAGAGTTGGAGGCTCGTAACGAAGTTAAGTGGGAGACCTACACAAAGAAAATTCAGATTGAGGCTCGCGTTCTTGGCGACTTGGCTAAAAACCACGTTATACCTACATCAACAAAATACCAAAGTGAACTTATTGAGAATGCCTACAAACTTAAACTCCTATTCCCCGACAAAGCCGACAAACTTTGTGGCAAGGAGTTAACAACCATTGAAGATATAGGTACTCGTATTGAGGCTATCAAGGGATTGGTTGATGATATGATTGCCGCACGTAAAGAGGCTAACACTATTGAGGATATGCGTGAACGTGCAATTGCTTATCACGATACAGTTGCTCCCTATTTCCAAAAAATCAGAGCACACATCGACCGTCTTGAACTTGTTGTTGATGACAAGATGTGGACATTGCCAAAATATAGAGAGTTGTTGTTTATAAGATAACTCCTCACCCCTACCCCTCTCCAGTAGAGAGGGGAGAAAAAAAGTATTTTGATAATAAGAAAAATATTAATACTTTTGTGAAAACAAAATATATACGAGTTGTGAATTGTAGAATTAATTCCTAACTCCTAATTGTGGCAAAGCCACGAACTAATTTCTAATTTAAATTAATTTGCCTATGAAACATAACGTATAGTTTGATACGTACATTTTAAATATATTGGAAAAAGCGTTTTAGCAATTATTCTTTCTTCCTAAAAGTTTGGCGACTAAAAAGACAGAAAGGAGTAATAGTTAAGATGCTCGTACTATATCGGTACGGGCTTTTAGTTATTCTTCTGTCGAGGTAATGCCAAACACCATAGGAAGAGAATAAACTAAAGGTTCCGTGCTTTTTTTATGTGCGTATTTTTTATTCTGTGGAACTCGGAGTAAACCGAAAAGCCGATAAGTGAGTAGGAGATATATTAAAACTTAAATTATTATGAAAAAGATTAAAAATTATGTATACATATTATGTGTAGTTGCCCTATTGTCTATGATTTCTTTAACATCTTGTGGAGGAAGAGATTACGATTCTATACCAGGACGTTCTATGCGTCCTTAAATTTACATATAGAACTAATTCTTTGTACACTACTGCTTGTAGTTGGATTAACAACTCGTTTAACCTTTCCTGAATAGGTTTCAGTTGCATCAAAAGGTTTTGTTGTTTTTTAGAAAAGGAGGTATCGTCTTTGTCCGTCTGGAAGACGGGAAACCTATATCTCTGCTTCCCCGTCTTTGCAGACGGGGAAGTATAATCAAACAAAATACCACGGGTTTAAAAACCCGTGGCTATTGAATAACAAACAGAGTTTGTTAGAGGTCTTTCAGACCTACTGCTTGATTGCTTCTTTCTGCGGACACACCCCCGTCGCACAGAGCACTGTGCTCTCCAACCTTCGGCACGAATTGACATTTAGTCAATTCTAATTACTTTGTAATTACCTTGCTTGCGTGTGTCCCTACTTGCTTGGTTACAAAATTCCTAATTCCTCATTGTGGCACAGCCACTAACTAATTCCTAATTAAAACTAATAACTCTCTTAACCTTCCCCGATATGGTTTCGGCAAATTGGGGTAGGAATTTTATCTGTTTTGGAGATTTATGTTTGGGTAGTTGCTCTTTTAGTTGCATCAAGAGGTTTTGTTGTTTTTCACGACTCCACTCCTCTCCCTCTATTACAAGTGTACAGACCTCGCCCCAAACGGTATCGGGAGTACCAATTATATAGAAGCGTTGTGAGATATATGGCTCTATGAGTTTTTCTATCTCCTCAGGAAATATCTTTACTCCTCCTGAGTTTATTACGTTATCGTAACGTCCTCGCCAGATGAAATGGGTATTATCAGTTAAAGTTACTATATCGTTTGTTATCAATCTTTTAACTGATAGGTGTGGTACATTTATTACCAAACACTCTCTATCATCTTGCTCAAAGGTTACTCCGTTTAAGGCAAAATACTCTTTGTCTGCTCCTATCTTACGCAATGCAACATGCGAAAGGGTTTCGGTCATTCCGTAGGTTGCGTAGGCATTTACCGATGTTTCAGAGATTTGCTTTTCGGTTGCTATATCGAGCGGAGCACCTCCTATTATAAGGTTATCTATTTTTGAGAGTTGTTGTAATGAAACGGTATCATTTAAAACATTTATCACTTGCGAAGGCACCATTGCCGATAGGGTTATTCTGCTTTGCAATGGCTGTTGCAGTGGGTTTGATGATGGTTTCTGTTCAATCATCTCTGCTCCTGCCTCTAACCATCGCACTATCATCATTTTTCCTGCTATATAGTTGGGAGATAGTGATAAAAGAAATGTTGAGGTAGGGTTGATATTGAAGAAGGCATTTGTCATTCGGGCAGATGCTCGCATATCGTTTTTTAGGAGTTGTATGGTTTTGGGCGTGCCTGTTGAGCCTGATGTTTGTGCTGTCATATAGTCGCTTTCGCTAAACCACTCACACACAAACTTTGCAAACTCTGGTGTTACTTCAGAGTTTAGTTCTTCAACAGAATGTACTATTTTTCCATTTATCTTAAACTCCATTTTTATATTGCGGTTAAATCCCAATAGAGGTTTTGAGAGTGATATAGTTTGTCTCCCTCAATATAGAGCGGAGAGGTGATATTATTTGTATAGAGTTGCCCTGTTCCTAATCCTTGTGGCATTGTGGGATTTTTTGCTGATACCCATTGTGCAATGGCATTTAAACCAACATTTGACTCTAATGCTGATGTTGCCCACCAACCTATTTCTCGTTCACGAGCAAGGGTTATCCACTCATCACTGCTTGCAAAGCCTCCTGCTAACGATGGCTTTAATATTATATATTGTGGTTTTATAGTGTCTAATAAATCTTTTTTTGCCTCACTCTCAACCACTCCTATCAACTCTTCATCCAATGCAATTGGTATAGGCGAGTTTTTGCAAACGTCTGACATTGCCTGATAGTTACCTTGCTTTATTGGTTGCTCTATTGAGTGAATATCAAAATGCGAAAGTATCTCTAATTTTGAGAGTGCCTCAGTGGGAGTGAATGCTCCGTTTGCATCTAAACGGAGTTCCAATATCTCTTTTGTAAAACGATTGCGAATGGATTTTATAAGTTCTATTTCAGAGACAAAATCTATTCCTCCTATTTTTAATTTCAGGCACTTAAAGCCGAGTGAGAGTTTTTGCGATATTCGCTCTGCCATCTGCTCTTTGTTGCCCATCCATATTAGACCGTTGATACGGATACCCTCCTCGCCACGAGTGAATGGTGTATCGTATAGCAGAGATTTGCCTCCGCAGTTTAAATCTTGTATGGCAGTTTCAATGCCAAAGAGTATTGAACTCCACGATTTAAGTTGCGATAAATCAATGGTGTTTATGTTTTTACATACCTCTGCAAGTTTATCTTCATATTCGGGACAATCCTCTACACTTAATCCACGAAACAGAGAGGCCTCTCCCACTCCAAAGAGTGTGGGATTTTCATCATCCCACACCTTTATAAAATAGGTATCTTTTGTAAGGAGGGTGTTACGTGATGTTATTGCAGCCTCCTTAAATATCAGACTATATTTTTTATACTCTGCCCTCATTATGGGAATTTAGGGAATTTCTTGAAGTCAGGATCGCGTTTCTCCAAGAAGGCATTTTTACCCTCTTGCGCCTCATCCATAAGGTAGAACATTAGTGTTGCATCTCCTGCTAACTCCATAAGTCCATGTTGTCCGTCAAGTTCGGCATTTAATGCTCGTTTTATCATACGTATTGCCATAGGCGAGCGTTGTAGTATTGTTTCGCACCACTCAACGGTTTCATCCTCTAAGCGGTCAAATGGTACTACCTTATTTACCAATCCCATCTCCTCTGCCTCTTTTGCTGTGTATTGACGGCATAGGAACCATATTTCACGAGCCTTTTTTTGCCCTACACATCGTGCAAGGTATGATGATCCAAATCCTCCGTCAAAACTTCCCACTTTGGGACCTGTTTGCCCAAATCGTGCATTCTCCGATGCTATTGTGAGGTCACACACTACATGCAAAACGTGACCACCACCAATGGCATATCCGTTTACCATTGCTATTACTGGTTTGGGTAGTGAACGGATTGCTTTATGTAAATCCAACACGTTTAAACGTGGCACTCCATCTTCACCTATATATCCTCCTCTTCCCTTTACGTTTTGGTCTCCTCCCGAACAGAATGCTTTATCTCCTGCTCCTGTTAGTATTACAACACCTATATCGGCACGCTGGCGACAGATTGATATTGCATCTAACATCTCATCGTTGGTTTGTGGACGGAATGCGTTATATACTCGTGGGCGATTTATGGTTATCTTCGCAATTGAATTGTAGTACTCAAATTTTATATCTTCGTACTCTTTAATTGTTGTCCAAGAACGTGTTTGCATATTGTTTACTCTTTAAAATAGTTTCGTAATATTTTATCGTTTTCGGTTCGTGGTGTTACCACCTCCATTATTGCTTTATGTGGCGAAGCAAAGAATTGTGGGAGCAGACTCTTTAACTCCTCTTCACTTGTTACCGAATAGAAATCGAATGAGTATGCCTCTGCAAGTTGTTTAACCTTTACATCAGTTACACACTCAAAGTATTTCTCTAACTCTGGAAGTAGAGATGTTCCTGGCAAGAAACGGAATATTCCGCCTCCTCCATTTTTCATAACTATGATTTTTATATTATTGGGAACGTCTGCTATTGAGAGAGCGTTGGAGTCGTATTGAAATCCCATATCTCCCGTTATAAGCAATACTGGTTTATCTGTTCCACAAGCAGCACCAATTGCTGTTGAGGTTGCTCCGTCTATTCCGCTTACTCCTCTGTTTGATGTGGATTTTAAACAACTGTAATTATCAAATAGTTGAGCATAACGGATTGGGGTTCCGTTTGATAGTTGCAGATATGTTTCTCTTGGTATTGAAGGCAATATTATTGAAAACGCCTTCATATCGCTCCAACCCACCGATGCAACATATTTGCTCTTCTTATCTGCTGCCGATTGTGCCAACTCATGCCACATTTGGTTGTAATTTGAGTTGGTTACGGTAACCTTATCTGCTATTAAACCAAACAACTTAGTGGCTGAAATATCTATCTGCCAAGTGAGTGCCGAGAATGTATCTATCTTCCATTCACACTCGCTTATATGTATATGCTCTTTGGGTTTGTGTGTTCTTATAAATGTTTTTACCATTTTTGAGACAAGCGAGCCACCAAAGGTTATCAATAACTCAGGGGCTGCATCGGCTCTGTTCTCATTGGTTAATTGTGTCAGTGTTCTGTCTATTGTGGTTATTGCACCCTCTACATTTATATTTGATATTGTTTCGGTAAGTAATACCACTTGCGGTAGTTTCACCAACTGCGATAGTGATTTATTGAGTTCTGCATCAGGCTCAGCAAACGATGCCAACAACATAACTTTTTTATATTGTGACAGTTTTGAAATCAGTTCTTGTTGTTGCTCCTCGCTTACACTCTTTTGCTTTATATCTTGCTGAGGTATATCTATATTTAATGTTTCAACTGGGGCTAATCCTGCAAGTGGTTCTCTGAGCGGAACATTGATATGCACAGGACCTCTATCAGGAGTTAATGCTTTGTCTATTGCTAATGTTATTTGTTGTATTGTATTTATCTCATCAACATCGTTCCCAATTTCGCAAGGCAGTGTAGTTGAATACTTTATATAGTTGGCATAGACACTGCTTTGTCTTATGGTTTGGCTATCGTTTTGATCTATGACCTCAGGCTCTCGGTCGGCTGTTATAACTATAAGAGGAACGTTTCGGTAATATGCTTCGGCTATTGCAGGGGCATAATTAAGGACTGCAGTTCCTGAAGTGCACACCAACGCAACAAGTTTTGAGGTTTGGGCTGATAATCCCAATGCAACGAAAGCGGCAGAGCGTTCATCAATAACAACTCTTGATGTGAAGTTCTTATCTCGTGCAACACCTATTACTATTGGGGTGTTACGAGAGCCAGGAGAGATTATAAAATCCTCTACTCCTCGTTGTTTTAATATCTCTAATAGAATTCTTACCTGTTTCTTATCCGTTGTCATTTGAGAATTAGCCTTTAATGGTTTTAAGCAAGGTTTGTGCCTTATGCTCTGTTTCGTTCCACTCCGCTTCAACTTGCGACTGAGAGGTTAAGCCTCCACCTACATATAGTTGAACTCGGTTTGGAAATATCTCCATACTTCGCAAATTTACAAATAAACTGAATGTGTTGTTCTCTTTTACCCCACCTAAATATCCAGAATAGTATCTTCTTGAACGTTTTTCTGCCTCAGAGATTACCTGTAATGCCTTTTTAAGAGGTGTTCCTGCTACCGCAGGGGTTGGATGAAGAAGATTTATTAATTGCTCTGCTCTATCTATATCAACATCCGTTACCGATATTATATTGCACAGATGCTCAACAGGCCCTGCAGTTTTCACAAAACGAGGAGATACTTCTGGTTGCACTCCTGCCCCCAAGAATTTATCTATTATATAATCTGCTACTATCTGTTGTTCTCTCTCCTCTTTAGGTGTAAAAGATCTGTTTTCATCTGCTCGGCGAGTTGCCGCTAATGCCATTGTTGTTACATTATTACCGTCATACTCTAAAAGTTTTTCAGGAGTTGCTCCTATCCATGTTGCTATGTGGGGTACAGAAAATATGTATATATAGGCATTGGGATAACATCTGCATAACGATAAAAACCACTCTGTGGATTTTTCTCTTGCGTTGGTTTGATAACCTATGGTGCGTGATAATACCGCCTTTTGGTATCTATCTTGCTCCATATCTGTTATAAGTTGTGATGCTGAATTTTTATATTGCGTGAAATCTATCTCCCTATTCTCCGTTGGGTAATTTACCTCTCGTTTTTGAATATCTACTGGAAATTTATTTAGAGAATACTCTTGTTTTATGAATAGTGCAGGAGTTTGGGGAGTTTCAACAAAGGGGTATATTACAAAACCCTTTTCTCCTCTCTTACGTTCTGCTAATGGAGAGAGTTGAAGACCAAATTCTATATCTTCATTGGGGTTGCTATAGGCATAGAATGGCAAATTGTTTTCTATTGCCAATCTTATCGCCTCCTCTATTTCAACCTGCCTTGTCATGGCAATTTATTTAACTGAACCAAATAGTTCGTAGTTTGATGATGAAGTGATTTTTACGGTATAGAACTCACCTGTTTGAAGTGGGTTTTCTTTTGATATTAAGACTTCGGGATCTACCTCAGGAGAGTCAAATTGCGTGCGTCCTATATAGTAATCTTCCTCCTCTCGGTCAATTATCACCCTTAACTCTTCTCCCTCTTTTTGTGCGTTTATCTCAGCAGATATCTCGGCTTGCAGAGCCATAAGAGTATCTAAACGATTTTGCTTGACCTCTTCAGTAATGTCATCGGTATAGTTCTCGGCTGAGTATGTTCCCTCCTCTTCGGAGTAGGTGAATGCCCCCATACGTTCAAATCGAGCATATTTAACAAACTCCATAAGTTCTGCAAAATCCTCTTCGGTTTCACCAGGAAAACCTACCATAAGGGTTGTTCTTAGATGTATGCCTGGAACCTCTTTACGTATGCGTTCAATAAGTTGGTAAGTTTGTTGTTTTGTTACATTACGATGCATACGAGTGAGCATATTGTCACTGATATGCTGTAATGCTATATCAAGATATTTACACACCTTGCTGTTTTGTGCCATTACTGGCAATAGTTCGTATGGAAAGTGTGCTGGGTAGGCATAGTGCAGGCGTATCCACTCTATTCCCTCAACTTTTGACAACTCCTCTACAAGTTTAGGGAGTTGGTATGATTTATAGATATCTAATCCGTAATATGTAAGATCTTGGGCTATGAGTTGCAACTCTTTTACCCCCATTGCTGCGAGACCTTGTGCCTCTTCAACCAAATCTTCTATTGGGCGAGATTTATATTTTCCCGTAATAATGGGTATTGCACAATAGGCACATGTACGGTTACACCCTTCACCTATTTTTAGATAGGCATAGTGCGATGGTGTTGTTAACACTCTACTATTTGCGAGTGATTGATTATACTCTCCGCCTACCTCTTTTACTATATTCTCCCAATCAAATTTACCAAAGAAGCCATCCACTTCGGGTATCTCCTCTATAAGTTCTGAAGCATAGCGTTGCGACAGACAACCCATAACGTAGAGGCGTTTTATCTTTCGTGCTTTTTTGGCTTGGCAGAAGTTGAGTATCATATTTATTGACTCTTCTTTTGCATCGCCAATGAAACCGCATGTATTTATAATAACTACTTCTCCTTTTACATTATCGGAATCGTGATATACTTCATAACCTATTTCCTTAAACTGTCTAATTAGTTTCTCGGAATCTACAAGGTTCTTTGAACATCCAAGTGTTATTATGTCTATGCGATTTTTTTGCATATCTTTTACTCTTTTTCGCTAAACAATGAATCAACAAACTCTTTACGGTTGAATGGTTGTAAATCCTCAATACCTTCTCCTAATCCTATATATTTCACAGGTATTTTAAATTGGTCAGATATTCCTATTACAACACCACCTTTTGCTGTTCCATCGAGTTTTGTTACAGCAAGTGCATTGATTTCGGTGGCTGCCATAAACTGTTTTGCTTGTTCAAAAGCATTTTGTCCTGTTGAGCCATCCAAAACAAGAAGAATTTCATCAGGAGCACCAGGAACAACTTTATCCATAACTCTACGGATTTTTGACAACTCATTCATTAATCCCACCTTGTTATGAAGACGACCTGCGGTGTCGATGATTACCACATCGGCATCGTTTGCTTTTGCCGAAGAGAGTGTGTCAAATGCTACTGATGCAGGATCGCTGCCCATCTGTTGTTTGATTACTGGAACTCCTACTCGCTCACCCCAAATATCTAACTGCTCAACTGCAGCCGCTCGGAATGTGTCGGCAGCACCAAGATATACTTTCTTCCCTGCTTTTTTAAATTGATATGCGAGTTTTCCTATGGTAGTTGTTTTTCCTACTCCGTTTACTCCTACTACCATTATAACATAGGGATGACGATCTGTTGGTGTATCAAATCCATTACCGTCAGTTGTAGAGTTTTCAGTTAAAAGAGCAACTATCTCTTCACGCAAAATAGTTTGTAACTCTGATGACGAAAGATATTTATCACGTGCAACACGTTGTTGAATACGCTCAATGATACGGAGTGTTGTTTCGATACCCACATCTGACGTAATTAGTACCTCTTCCAAATCATCAAGCAAATCATCATCTACTTTGCTTCTTCCTGCTACAATGTGTGCAAGTTTTGAGAAGACTCCTGTTTTTGTTTTCTCTAAACCTTTATCTAATGTCTCTTTCTCTTTTTTTGAGAAGAAATCAAAAAATCCCATACTATAATTGATATTTATAACAAAAGGCTGTCGGGGTGTTTATAGCACTCCAACAGCCTTTACTCTTTATTGTAGATAACTTATTTTGCAAGTTTCTCGTTTACTTTCTCGTTTGGTACCATCTCCTCTTCGAAGATATATGCACCTGTTTTAGGAGACTTTACCATTTTAATTACTTTTGAGTAGGTACGTCCCTCACCTTTTTGCAATGATGCGACTGTTTTCTTTGCCATATCTTA
>JAFQBL010000114.1 GCA_017416695.1 Bacteroidales bacterium
GAGTTCTGGAGAAGATGGCATATCTCTTTAACCACTTGGTTTAAGGACTACTTATATATACCATTAGGCGGTAGTAAATGCTCTATGCCAAGAGTTATTTTAAACACCTTTATTATTTTTACAGTAAGCGGTATTTGGCATGGGGCTAACTGGACTTTTATTGTTTGGGGTGTATATAATGCTCTATTATTTATTCCCCTACTACTTACAAAGCAAAATAGAAAGTATTTAGACGTGGTTGCCAAAGATAGAGTATTACCAACTTTTAAAGAGTTATCTCAAATTACTCTAACATTTATATTGGCTGTTTTTGGTTGGATTATATTCCGTAGTGCTTCAATTGAAGAGGCGATTGAGTTTATATCTATTATCTTCTCAAGTTCTGTATTGGATATTGGTTTACCATATGGTAAAGGTGCATTAGTTGCTATTGCATTTATGCTTATTGTTGAGTGGTTTAACCGAGATAAGAGTTATGGTTTGCAAATAAGTGGTAGTGGTGTTTTTAAATATTCTGCTATAAGATGGTGCATTTACTATGGGATTATTATTGCTAACATTTTATTTATGAGTGCAAATAAGTCATTTATCTATTTTCAGTTTTAGCGTAATGAGCAAGTTTATTTTTAAAATATTTATATTTATTGTTCCATTGATTGCTGTATTGGCAACTCTGGAATATATTGCTCGATTGACTCCTAATTCATATAGATATAAGGATGAATATATTTGCAACTACCACGATAGTATAAATACTCTTATATTGGGTAGTTCTCATACTTTTTATGGTGTTAACCCTGAGTATTTAGAGAATGGTTCATTTAACCTTGCAAATGTATCGCAAGACTTGAAATTTGATTTGTTTCTGCTTGAGAAGTATATTGATAAGTGCAAGAACCTTAAAACTGTAATTGTTCCCATATCATATTTTACTCTATACGAAACTCCATTGGATAGGGGCGAAGAGAAATTCAGGGTTAAGTTCTATGAGCATTATATGGGGTACAATGACTCTCTTTTGTATTGTTTTGAGAAATTAGAACTTTTTGATATTTCTATATTACAAGAGAAGATTAAAAACTTTGTAAATTATAGTTGTAACAATAGTTATGATCTGGGATATAACTCGTCAGGCTGGGCAACTGGATATAAAGAGAGCAAGATTGATAGTAATGTTGAAAAAGATGCTATAAAAACTATTGCAAGGCATACTCCAAGCGAGGAATATGTTAATGTAAATATTGAGTATCTTAACAAGATTGCAACTCTTTGCTATAAAAACAATGTTAGACTTTTCTTTATTACAACCCCTACTCTACCCTCTTATTATAAGAATATTGATAATAACAGATGGAGTTATACAACTTCTGTTATAAACAACATCTGTTTAAAATATAACGCATCGTATTACAACTACCTAAAAGATGATAGATTTGAGAATTCCGATTTTTTTGATGTTGATCATCTTTGCCGTCAGGGTACTGAGAAGTTTAGCAAAATATTAAAGGAGGAGATTTTTGAATAGGATATTTTCACTCTTTTAGATAAACATAAACACTGAGAAGATAAATATACCTTCTCAGTGTTATTTATATTAAACCTATTCTATTGATTGTGTTTGTTTAATATGGTTATAGTTAAACGTATTTGATTTTCGTAATGAGTATCGGGTGTTATTTTACTAATACTACACTCAAAAATATCTCCCCATCCCATATCAAAGAATTTGGCTAAATCTCCATTACATTCAGTAGGAATATATCCTAATAAATAGTCAACACCATCAATATCGTAATATACAACTTTGATTGCATCTGGATCATATTTGTTATCTCGCTCCCTCTCTAATTGCAATTTAATACCAATAAATAGTTCTTGCCACACATCATTTACTTCGTGATATTTACGACCTGCAAGATTACACTCTAAATAAAACAATTTCCTTTTTTCCATAATTCAATAAGTTTAAGTTTATATTATCTCAGTTTCATTAATACAAAAGTAAAAACCGATTATGCCAATACTTGGCACATATGTAACAAAACTTATAAAAAAGTTAGATAATAGATAAAGAGCATATCTCAATTAATTGTTGTATCTTCGCAAAGCATAAAAAAATAAGAATGAAAACAAGGATTTTAAAGATTTGCTTAATCGCTTTTGCTTCTATTATATTAATAATAGGTGGAGTTTGCTGGTATATATATAATAAAATTAATACCCCTAATAATTGTACAGACAGTTTTAGTTTATATATTGATGAAAAGACAACACGCAAGGATGTTGTATCGGTTATAAATGAAAAATGCAATGAAGATGCAGCCTATTGGGTTGATAAGATTTTTGAGGTAAAAAAGAGAAGAGTAAACAGATATCCTGGATTTTACAAGATTACACCCGAAATGAGCGCTTGGGATATTTATAATATTCTGGCTTTGGGAGATAATAGCACCGCAAATATTACATTCAACAATATAAGGACAAAAGAGGGTTTAGCAAAGGCTATTTGCAAAAATATAAATATGCCTGCCGACTCTTTATATAAGGCTATATGCAATAATGATGTTTGTAAAAGTTATGGTTTTGACACCGTAAGCATTGTTACTATGTTCTTGCCTGATAGTTATAATATTTTTAAAACTACTACGGTCAAAAACTTTTTAGACAGAATGTATAAAGAGTATAATAACTATTGGAACGAAGAGAGATTGAATAAAGCAAAGGAGAACAAGATGACTCCATACGAGATTACTATTCTTGCATCAATTGTTGAGGAGGAGACTAAAAAGCCTGATGAAATGGATATTGTTGCAGGGTTGTATATCAATCGTATAAATAAGGGTATGTTGTTGCAATCGGACCCTACTGTTAAATTTGCAACAGGTGATTTTTCTCTTAGACGTATTCTTAATAAGCACCTGAAAATTGACTCTCCTTATAATACTTATATGTATAAGGGGTTGCCTCCTGGTCCTATTCGTATTCCATCAAAAATTGCTATTGAGAAATCTCTTAACTATAAAAAGTCGAACTATATTTTTATGTGTGCAAAAGAGGATTTTTCGGGATACCATAATTTTGCCACATCACTAAGAGAACATAACAGAAATGCGGCTAAATACCGTAGAGAACTTAATAAACGAAATATTAAATAATTTATGAAAATTGCAATTGTTGTTGCTCTTCAAAGCGAACTTGAATGTACTAAACGCTTGTTTTCTGATATTGAAGAGATTTGTTGCGATAATGTTACATACTATTTTGGAGAGTGTAACGGGCATCAGATTATAGTATCGCAATCGGGCATTGGAAAGGTTTGTGCCGCTACAAGATGCCACGATATTATTACCAACTTTGAGCCTGATTGTATTATTAATACTGGTTTAGCAGGTGGTATTGATATTAAATCGAAAGTGTGCGATGTTGTTGTTGGTAGCGAAGTTGCTTATCACGATGTTTGGTGTGGTGATGGTAACGAAATTGGCCAGGTTCAAGGTTTCCCTCTGAAGTTTGAAGGCGACAAGATGATAGTTGAAAAGATATTGAGTAATCGCACCGATGAAGATAGAATTTACAAAGGATTAATTTGTACCGGAGACCAATTTATCACTGATGACAATAGATTAAAAGAGATTAAAGATAACTTTAAAGATGCTATTGCGGTTGATATGGAGTCGGCAGCATTTGCTCATTGCTGCTATATAAAAGGTGTTCCTTTTGTTAGCATAAGGGTTATTAGCGATACTCCAGGAAGTGATAACAATATTGAGCAATATAATAACTTCTGGGAAGTTGCTCCAGAGAAATCGTTTGACGTTATTAAAGATTTAATTTATAAATTGTAATTATATTATGGATAAGATACCAAGTTTTACTATTGATCACAATAAATTACTACGTGGTATATATGTTTCGCGTATTGATGTTTTTAACGGTGTTACTATAACTACATTTGATATAAGAATGAAAGAGCCAAACCGACAAGAGGTTATGGGGCAAGGTGGGTTGCACACAATTGAACACTTGGCTGCTACTTATTTGAGGAACAATAATGAGTGGAAAGATAAGATTGTATATTGGGGGCCTATGGGATGTAGAACAGGAAACTATCTAATTATTGCTGGTGAATATAAGAGTGCCGATATTGTTCAACTCATGAAAGAGACCTTCTCTTTTGTAAGAGATTTTGAAGGAGAGATTCCTGGTGTTGCTCCTAAAGATTGTGGCGATTGGACTTGCCACGA
>JAFQBL010000115.1 GCA_017416695.1 Bacteroidales bacterium
CCCATATAATCTCGCTAATATCACTACTATCATCGTATGTAATAGGAACATTAAAATCGTATTCTTTCTTCCACTCTGATGCCGATTCACTAAAATTATCAGCAGAAGGAATATTAACAATCAAAGTTGGATTCTTGCCAACTTTAGTAATATCTTTCTCAAAAACTTTTGCACCTAAACTATCAGTAAGAACAGCCTCAATAGTGCCACTGTTGCGGAATACCTTTATAGTCTTTATTCCTTTATTTTCGTTTATAGCAATCTCTTCAAACGTACTCCAAGGAACCTCTTTACTCGCCGAATCGTCACTCTTGTAGAAAAGAACGATAAGGGCAATTGCGATAAGCGAATATACCCAATATAAACTTATTTTAAATCCTCCTTTTTTACTCATAAATCTTTTTGAACATGTAATTAATCAAGATCTGGAATCTCTGTTATTTTTGCGTCGCTCCAAAGTTGCTCTAACTTATAAAAGTCTCTTACCTCAGGCAAGAATACATGAACATACATATGCCCATAATCAATAACAATCCATTGAGAGTTTTTATATCCATCATATCCATAAGGTTTAATACCTAAGTCAACACGAACTTTCTCTCTGATGTTATCGGCAACAGCCGCAACTTGAGTTGTAGATTTGGCAGTGCAAATAATAAAGTTTCTAACAGTTGCGCCCTCAATATCAGAGAGGTCTGCAACAATAATCTTACTGCCCTTTTTATCTTGAATAGAATCAACAATAGTTGAAATAAGTTGTTCTTGAATATCCATTAAAATCTCTATCGTTATTTATTAATAAAATTACACAGAATTAAAATACAAAAATAGTGCCAATGGTTAAATTATACAATTATATGCCAATATGTCGTATAACTATGACAAACTATCTTTGCAAAGATAACTCTTAAATGGCAAACCTACATAATCTACAATAGTAAAAATATGCTCTGTAATCAATCTTTTAAGAAAGTTTGGCAAATCCCGTAACAAATATTAATTTCGCTGTTGCAAAAAACAAACTATTAATGATAACAATAGAACAACTAAAAGAGACAGAAGAACGCAAGTTGGCGTTGAGGAGGTATCTTTGACCCCGACGGAAAGAAAATTGAGTTAGAAGAGGAAGAACTTCGCACACACGTACCAGATTTTTGGAACGACAGAGACAAAGCGGAGTTGCAGATGAAGAAGATAAAAGAACTCAAATACTGGATTGACGGATACAATCAGGTAGCCGCTGCAGTAGAGGAGTTGCAACTTGCCTACGAATTTTTAAAAGAGGGAGTTGTTGAAGAGGCAGACGTTGATAAGGCCTACGAAAGAGCAATAAATCTGGTATCAGAATTAGAACTTCGCAATATGTTACGCCGCGAAGAGGATAAGATGGATGCCGTAATCAAGATAAACTCAGGAGCAGGAGGCACTGAGAGCCAAGATTGGGCAGAGATGCTAATGCGTATGTATTCCCGTTGGTGCGAATCAAAAGGATATAAACTCGCAATAGACCACCTGATAGAGGGTGATGAAGCAGGAATAAAAACAGTAACCATGCATGCCGAAGGAGCATTTGCTTACGGTTATCTAAAAGGTGAAAACGGGGTACACCGTTTGGTCCGAGTATCACCCTACAATGCACAAGGAAAACGAATGACCTCCTTTGCATCGGTATTTATTACTCCCCTTGTAGATGACACAATAGAGGTAAAAGTTGATGTCTCAGCAATATCATGGGATACCTTCCGTTCAGGAGGAGCAGGCGGACAGAACGTGAACAAAGTAGAGTCGGGAGTACGCCTACGCTATAACTACAAAGATCCATATACAGGCGAAGAGGAGGAGATATTGATTGAAAACACCGAAACTCGCGACCAGCCAAAAAACCGCGAAAATGCTATGCGACAACTACGATCAATACTATACGACAAGGAGTTAAAACACCGTATGGAAGAGCAAGCAAAAGTAGAGGCAGGAAAGAAAAAGATAGAGTGGGGATCACAAATACGCAGTTATGTATTTGACGATAGAAGAGTAAAAGACCATCGTACAAACTACCAAACATCTGACGTAGGAGGAGTAATGGACGGAGACTTAGATCAATTCATAAAATCGTACCTTATGGAGTTTGGAGGAGAGTAAAACCCTAAAACAGAACAGAAAATGGAACAATTAAAAGTAATAAAAGTAGGAGGCAAAATAGTAGAAGAGAACGACACCCTTAATATATTACTGGACGACTATGCAAAGGTTGAAGGGCGTAAAATACTCGTACACGGAGGCGGACGTTCAGCAACAAAAATATCGGCACAATTAGGCATTGAAACACAGATGATTGACGGCCGACGAGTAACCGATGCCGAAACCCTTAAGGTGGTAACAATGGTATATGCAGGGTTAGTAAACAAAACCATAGTAGCATCATTACAATCGCGAGGCATAAACGCCATAGGTGTATGTGGAGCAGATGCAGGAATAATCCTGTCAAACAAACGCCCTGCAACACCAATTGATTACGGATACGTAGGCGACGTAGTAAAAGTAGATGGCGATATGTTGGCCAATCTGTTACAAGGCGGAACATATCCCGTAGTAGCACCAATCACGCACGACGGAAAAGGAAATCTGCTAAATACCAATGCCGACACCATAGCAAGTGAAGTAGCAAAAGGCGTAGCCGAAAAGTTTGATGTAACCCTAATCTATTGTTTCGAAAAACCAGGAGTATTAATGGATGAGAACGATGACAACTCGGTAATACCCCTAATAAACCGAGAGAAATTCGAAGAATTAAAAGCCACAGGCATAGTATCAGGCGGAATGTTACCCAAACTCCAAAGTGCCTTCAAAGCATTAGAAGCAGGAGTAAAAGAGGTAGTAATCACTCACGCATCGGCAATAGATAACCCTCAAGCAGGAACC
>JAFQBL010000014.1 GCA_017416695.1 Bacteroidales bacterium
AGAATTATATTGAACGAGTAGTTATAAAGGCAATAAAGCATGATATCGTAATATATTCTGCCCATACCAATCTTGATAACGCTTATGGGGGAGTGAATTATAGAATTGCTCAGAATTTAAATCTTTCTAATGTTAAAATATTATCGCCCTTAAAGAATCAACTTATAAAACTTATAGTATTTGTTCCCGAAGTTGCTGCGGACAGTGTACGATTGGCAATGTTAAATTCAGGAGCAGGTAAGATAGGAGATTATGATATGTGTAGTTACAATATGAGTGGTTACGGAACATTCAGAGCATGTGAAGGAGCCACCCCCTATTGTGGCGAAATAGGAACAACTCATAAGGAAAATGAAGTTAGAATAGAGGTTATATTGCCAATACACCTTAAAAATAGGGTGATAGATGCTATGCTTAATGTTCATCCCTATCAAGAACCTGCTTATGATGTAATTAAATTGGAGAATGTAAATTCTTATGCTGGAAGTGGAGTGGTGGGAGATCTGAATGAAGATATACCTGTTGAGGATTTCCTTAAAAGAATAAAGAAGGTTTTTAATGTTGAATCAATAAAATATTCTTCTATAGCAAAAGAGAAAATTAAAAGAGTTGCATTGTGCGGAGGTTCAGGAGCATTTCTAATAAATGATGCAATAAGAGCAAATGCAGATGTATTTATTACTGGAGAGATAGGCTATCACAACTTTTTTACTGCAGAAAATAAGATTCTTTTAGTTGAAGCAGGACATTATGAGACAGAACAATGCATAAAAGACATTTTTTGTGATATAATTACAAAAAAATTTCCTAATTTTGCAGTTCGATATGCAAATGTTAAAATAAACCCGATAAATTATTTATAATAAATATATGGCTAAGGATAAAGAGTACACAGTAGAGGAGCGTTTAAAAGCACTTTACGAATTGCAAACATTACTTTCTAAGATTGATAAAATTAAAACTCTTAGAGGTGAGTTACCATTAGAGGTAAAAGACTTAGAAGACAGTATTGTTGGTCTTGAAACCCGTTTGGAGAATTATAAGAATGATGTTAAAGAATTTACTACCTCTATTGCTACTCATAAAGTAGGTATTCAAGAGGCACAAGCTCTTATTAATAAGTACACTGAACAACAAAACAATGTACGAAACAATAAAGAGTATGATCATTTAACAAAAGAAATTGAGTATCAAGGTTTAGAGGTTGAAGCACGTGAGAAAAAAGTTCGTGATTTAACTAAATTAATCAACGATAGAAAAGAAGAGATAGAGGATTTGGAGCAATTATTAGTTGATCGTAAAGCAGAATTCCAGGAGAAACGTAACGAATTAGATGATATAATTGCAGAAACTCGTCAGGATGAGGAAAAACTAAGAGAGCAAGCAAAAGCACTTGAGCAAGAGATAGAACCAAGACTTTTGTCATCATTTAAGAGAATCCGTAAAAATGCTCGTAATGGTTTAGGAATTGTTTACATCCAACGTGATGCTTGTGGCGGATGTTTTAATAAGATTCCACCTCAAAGACAAATGGACATAAAACTTCGCAAAAAAGTTATAGTTTGTGAGTATTGTGGAAGAATTATGATTGACCCTGAATTGGCAGGAGTAGAATAGAAATTTTATACAAACTAACATAAAAAAAGTCTCAATAGAGACTTTTTTTTATGTTGTATGGTGTAGATAATATAAGAATAAAGTATATAAAAATTATATACAATTATTAATATCGTTATAATTGGGAATATCTTTCAAAAATGTATATCTATTATTTTGGTAATCAATTTTACAACAATAATTTCTTATTCCGTTTGAAACAATAATATATTCAACTTTCAAGACAGAATTATATCTTGTAATCTGATTAAAAACCTCTTGAGTTATTTCGATATTAGGGGCTTTATACTCTATTATAGCACAAGGAGAGCCAAATTTGTCATAAACAACAGTGTCGCAACGGCGTTTTAAGTTGTTTTGTATTAGTGATATTTCATTTCCCATTCTACCTGCAGGGTAACCTTTTTGGGTAATTAAGGTAGCAACAAATCTCTGTCGTACCTCCTCCTCGGGGGTAAGAGTGACAAATTTGTTGCGTAGAGAATCCCATATCAAAGTTTTCCCTTTTTCTTCTTTTAATATAAAATCGTATTCAGGTAAATTCAACTTCATTCCCTAATCCTTGCTATACACAAATATATTGATTAATTTTACGTCAAAATTACATAAAACTAATAAATAACATATCATCACCACACATAAAAATGGCACAAGCAAACGATAAATATCTGCAAATAATATCTGATATAAAGAAAGGTGATTTAAAACCTGTGTATCTGCTGATGGGTGATGAATCTTATTATATTGATTCAATAACTGATACTATAATAGAGAATGCACTTGATGATTCAGAAAGGGATTTTAATCAAACAATACTATATGGTTTAGATGCAGAGATTTCATCGCTAATTAATACAGCAAAGCGTTATCCCATGATGTCGAGTCGCCAGTTAGTTGTGCTTAAAGAGGCTCAAATGTTTGACGACATAGATGATATAATATTATATGTAGAGCACTATCAGCCCAGCACTGTATTTGTAATCAATTATAAGGGAGGAGTATTAAAGAATAAGAAACTTATTGCAGCTATTGAGAAGATAGGAGCAGTATATGAATTTAAAAAGTTGTATGAGAATCAAATACCCAAGTTTATAACTGATTATTTACAAAACTATTCTTTGAAAATAGAGCCTAAGGCAGTAGCAATGTTGTCTGATTATATAGGAAATGATTTAAGTAGAATTGCTGGAGAACTAGATAAACTTAGAATAGTAATAGGAGATAGTAAAGAGATAACGGCTCATCTTGTAGAGGATAATATTGGAATAAGCAAAGATTATAATAATTTTGAATTTCTTGCAGCACTTGTAAGAAAAGATGTGTATAAGGTAAATAAAATTATAAATTATTTTGAGAGCAATCCAAAAAATAATTCAATAATACCAACAATAAGAATGATGTTTAACTTTTTCTCAAACTTGTTGTTAATGTATTATGCTCCAGATAAAAGTGATGCAGGATTACTTAAAGAGTTGAATCTTAAAACTACATTTCAATTAAAAGAATATAATACAGCAAAAAATAATTATAATGTATTTAAGTGTGTCGATATTATTGCACTATTAAGAGAATATGATGCAAAATCAAAAGGAGTGGGGGTGTCAACCTCTACAACTGATGCCTCATTATTGAGAGAGTTGTCATATAAAATTATGCATTAGTTAAAAATTTTGTAAAGTGTAATATGGGATTATTTTATCAATAAGTAGATATAAATTAATTATTATTAAATAAAGGGGTTCACATCATTGTTGAATCCCTTATTTATTTCTATAAGCATATATAAATATCTTTTAAAGAGATAAAATCTTTATATTCTACTGATAAATTATATGTTACCGTTCAGAATATTAAAAGGAAATTGAGGTAAAAAAGGTAAAAAGAAACCTTAATGTGCTGATTGTATGCTTGTTAGTATATTATTTTAGTATTTCTCATATCTTCTAAAATAGAAATTAAATAATATATTTCTATAAATTCCTGCATTAATGGAGTAGGAGATCCTCTTTATGTACCCCATCACCTAATATCTATGATATATCCAAGATGCTGTTAGATCATATTGTGCTATTTTGTATTTCTTATATTACAAGTTCTTCTATATTTCATTTTCAAATTTTTATTACAATCGTCAATTATACCTCTATGTATAATTGTAAATATGAAAATTATACACAATTATAAATATTACAAAAGTAAACCTCCAAATCATTAACATTAATAGATTAATAATATAAATCACTTAGTATATGGAACCACTATATTTTATAATTGCAAATACTCTTTATTTGTTGTTTTATTAAACATATATTATATGCGTAATAGATAGAAAACCAATGAGTTAGTATATAAAATATAAATTAAAACTTTAATAATATATTGGATATTGCAATTAATGGTAAAACTATAACGTAGTAGTGTATTATAAATAACTAATTATCAGTTAATTGTGTAATAATATATGAAGTAATGATATATATTAATTATAGTAAATATTTGTTTCTGTGAACGCAAAGTATATATAATTGTGTATAGTATGGGTAGTATATTATTGTAATAATTTACAAATATAATTTGTGTATTTATCCGTAAAATATTACATTTGTGATATAAATTATTAACAAGTTAATATACTCTATTTTGTTATGAATAATAGAATAAAAGAGATAATTGCTCATGAACACTTAAGTGATGGAGAATTTGCTGATTTAGTGGGAATTAAACGTTCAACACTTTCGCATTGTTTAAGTGGCAGAAATGATGTCAGTAAGGATATAATTACAAAAATACACAATGCATATCCTTGCATATCAATTAATTGGCTTATGTTTGGAGAAGGAGATTCTGGCTTATCATCAGAAGATACAATATGTTCAAATCTTTTTGATTCTTTGTCAAATTCTGATACAGGATATGGTGATACCCCTAAATATGAGAAGGATTTTGAGTTAAATACTCAAAAAAACGAACAGCAAAAACTTTATAATCAGCAAAATATATCTCAAATTACGCCTCAAATTGATATTAATCAATTAGAAAAAATAGAGATAAAAGAGAAGCGTATTGAGAAGATTATGATTTTTTATAGTGACAGCACATTTGAAGTGTTTAAAAAATAACAATATTATATGATTCTGATATTACATTAAGAGGATGTCAAATCCTCTTAATTTTTTTATTACAACTTATTTTAAACATTGATTGTATAATCTTTAAAATTTCATAACTTTGTATTTGATTATATAAATATAAGGATATATATAAATTTATTAAATAATGAAGAAAGCGGTGATAGATATGTCGGTAACGGCAAATCTTTCGGTAAATAACCGATGTGTATTATTGAAATTGACACCCGCAAACGGAGAAAAATTACCCGAATGCCGACCTGGTCAGTTTATTGAAATGTTAGTAGAGGGAGAGCCCAAAGCGTTTTTACGCAGACCTATATCTATAAACTATGTAAACAGTGATGAAAATGAGTTGTGGCTTTTGATTCAAATTGTAGGAGCAGGAACTTCTAAATTATCAAAAGTGCAAAAAGGAGATATAATTAATATAATATATCCATTGGGAAATGGCTTTACAATGCCAACAGAGCCCAATAAAAAGGTTTTACTTGTTGGAGGTGGTGTAGGTGTTGCTCCCCTATTAATGCTTGGTGATGAGTTAAAAAAAGCAGGACATACCCCAATATTCCTATTAGGAGCAAGAACAAAAAATGATTTGTTGTTATTAGATAAATTTCAATCAATCTCAACAACATATGTAACAACAGAAGATGCGTCAGAGGGAGAGAAGGGTTTTGTAACACAACACTCAGTATTGCAAAAAGAGAGTTTTGATTTTGTATATTGTTGTGGTCCTGGACCAATGATGAAGGCGGTTGCTCAATATGCATCAAAAGTTGCCATTGAGTGCGAAGTCTCACTTGAAAACAAAATGGCATGTGGAATTGGAGCGTGTTTGTGTTGTGTAGAGAATACAACAAAAGGAAATGTATGTGTATGTAAAGAGGGTCCTGTATTTAATATAAAGAAATTACAATGGTAAAGTTAAATGTAAATATCGGGAATTTAAAACTTAAAAATCCCGTAATGACTGCATCTGGAACATTTGGGTATGGAACAGAGTATGCCGACTTTATAGACTTGTCAAAATTAGGAGGAATAATAGTTAAAGGAACAACTTTGGCACCACGTCAAGGGAATCCATACCCACGTATGGCAGAGACTCCGTCAGGAATGTTAAATGCCGTTGGTTTGCAGAATAAAGGTGTTGACTATTTTGTTGAGAATATATATCCTCAAATTAAGGATTTAGATACAGCCGTAGTAGTAAATGCCTCTGGCTCAACAATAGAGGATTATATAGCGGTTGCAGAGAAAATTGATGCATTAGACAATATCCCAGCAATAGAGTTGAATATATCATGTCCTAATGTAAAAGAGGGAGGTATGGCATTCGGAACATCTCCCCGAAGTGTTGAAAATGTTGTAAAAGCTGTACGTAAAGCATATAATAAAACCCTTATAGTTAAATTATCTCCCAATGTAACTGATATAACAGAAATAGCACGAGCAGCAGAAGCCGAAGGAGCAGATTCATTGTCATTAATAAATACAATGCTTGGAATGGCTATTGATGCAGAACGACGCCGTCCATTGCTCTCAACCGTTACGGGAGGTCTTTCAGGAGCATGTGTAAAACCTGTTGCCTTGCGTATGGTATGGCAGGTATCAAAGGCTGTTAAAGTGCCTCTAATTGGTTTAGGAGGTATTATGAATGCAACTGACGCAATTGAATTCTTATTGGCAGGAGCATCGGCAATACAGATAGGAACAGCAAACTTTATTGATCCTCAAATATCAGTTAAAGTAGCAGAGGGAATAGAGGAGTATTTAACTCGTCAAGGATGCCATTCAGTACAAGAAATTATTGGCGGATTGATAATCTAAGAATATAGTAATAAAAACAAAGGAACTGACTAATCCACAAGATTAGTCAGTTTTTTTATGACCAATATGGACGAGTTCCTAAAATACCAAGATAAACTCGTTGCAGGGGAAGATGTAAGCAGTTACAAATTCTCTGGCGAGGTTACACAAATGCCAAAGCAATTTAATGAGTGGGTAAAAGCAAACGAAAAACGCATCAAATCTGCTAAATCACTTCCGTACTTTATTCGTGATAACTATGTAGGTGGAGATATTAGTAAGGGGTTGAAGTTTCAATCTGTTGCTCAATTAACAAAAACCAATGTATTTACCGAAGCCACATCTATGACTGAAGTCGTAGAACGTCTAAAAAGATGTGGCATTAAAGATATAGAGATTGGTGATAGAGATGTAATTTTACAGCATCTAACTATGAAAAAATTATCAAAAGAATTTGATTTTATATATTCTTACAAACGCATTTGATGTTTATCGTCATATTCTTTAATAAGTTTAGAATATTTTGAAAGGACCATTTTACAATCTTTTTCGATAGATATATCTTTATCATAATATAATGCAAGCCTTTTAAATAAAGGGCGTAAATTATCACGCTCTTGTAGCATATCATTGTAAAAAAATACACATTCCAAGTGTTCCATACGGCAGAACAAATCAGACATTTCATCAAAAGTCATACCCTATAAATTTAAGTTGTTAATCTATTTATTAAAATGCAGAGTGAGAAAAAAACGAAGTAAATGATAAAAACAATGTTGCAAGTTTATTTAAGCGAACATTATTAGTAATGGCAGTGTAGCATAAACACCCAACTGCTATCAGTTGAAACACTATCGCCAATATTAAAAATATATCTTCTACTGCTCTCATCGCAAATATACTTATTTATTTTGTTTTTTACGATACACAATACGTTTATAAGTCTTGCATTTGGGAGTGATGAATGCTTTTATATATTAAGAGTAAGAGAGTTTTTATAGAAAAAATAAGACTGTGATTTTATAAGTCACAGTCTTACATAAATATTTAAATTAATTATTATTTAACAATTAAAGTGCCACGTTGAGTGTTTCCGCTGTTATCTTTAACAACAACTATATACATTCCTTTTGCCCAACCTCTATTTGAGATTTTCAAGGTGTTGTCCATATTTGTGTACTCACTTGCTGAATATACAACTTTACCATCAACAGAAACAACCATAACATTTATATTGCCCTCTATTGTGCTTGGTACAAATATGTTTATATCGTTACCATTTGTAACAGGGTTGGGAGCAATTACAATATTGTTGTTATCATATTCTGAGGCTTCAATTCCTGTAGGTAGTCCCCATTCGTTATCAAGGAAGTTAATTCTATCGGCAACATATTGTTTTAAGAAATTAACCTCTGCTTGATATGAACCACGAGCTGCTATTTCGCGATATACTCTTACCCACAAAATATCCCAAACTTCAAAGTTGTTCTTTTGTGATTCATCTAATAACTCTGCTGCTTCAATAATATAATTATTCATGAAAGATTTAAGACCTCTTGCTCTTAACTCTCCCCAACGTGCTTTAACTGCTGATACAAATGTAGGATCTTGCCACCATCTTGCAATCCAGGTTTTAGGATCGTGAGCGTATGTTCTCATATATTTTGTTGTAGCATCACCCAATCTGTTATCGTTGTTGAATGCAATATCAAAGTCCCAAAGAGGACCAAGTTTGAATATTTCATCTCTCTCTTTGTACATATAAGTACTCCACCAAGAGTCAGAGTTTCCAAACAACTCACAAGCAATATACCAGTCAACTAATGAAGCCTCATCAATATATTTTCTCCATCCTAATTCAGGATCAGAGAAGTTTGAACTAAACAAAGCATCTTCCATGCTTTGAGTATAGTTTGTAATATAGTTGGTTTGTGCTGCATTAATTTCATCATCTTTAGGATATTTGATAGTAACTTTCATATCTCTTGATGTTTGGAACCAAGAAATTTCGCTATCAGCAAAACCGTCAACTTCAATTAAGTATCCACCTGTAATTTCTGGGTCTGTTGCCGAAACCGTAGTCTCTTGCTCAAGAACTGGAACTCTATGTGTTTTAACCTCAACCTGATCTGTTAAAGTGTAGTTACCTAAGTTAACACCATTCAAAACAACATCAACGAATGTTACTGAAGGGGTAAATCCAAACTCAAAAATATTACGAGCAGTTTCAAATGCCAAAGCATTGCGTAAAAGAGTCTTGTCGGCATAGTTGGCTAAAAGAACCCAGTTTTTCTCTTTTGCTTCGTTACCTAAGAATTTTATCTTTTTATCAAATTTCAAACGATAAGGTTTTTTTGCCATACCCCAAGTTGAGTTACCTCTACCTTTAATCTCTGTGAGAACTTCTGTGATATTATCTTCGGGATTTTCAGCACCTCTTACAGTAACGTATGCATTAACATAATCATCTTTGCTTGTAACACCAACACCATTTTCTGTATTAATAAATATTGTTGGAATATTAGTAAGTTGAACATATTTATCTTGGAAGTTGGCAACCAGTGTAATATCGTTCTCGCCTCTGTAATAGTAGGGGTTAGAGGTGCTTACTTGCTCGTTAGTCTCTTTGTTTGTCCAATTTTTAAAAGAGTAACCTTCTGCAGGTATTGCAGTAACTGAAATAGAAGCATTGTCCGATGTAACAGAAGTTTCGGTTGTTCCTGTAATCACAGCACTACCTTGTGTGGTGTTTGAACTCTCAACGGTAACTGTACGCTCTTGGGCAACCTCTGTTGCCCCTATGTTAATTTCAACATCAACGGCAATAGCAGCATCGTTAGTTCTAACAAGGGTGCAAGCGCCATCAATTCCGTATGCCAAAATTACACGCATACGAGTTAAGCCTGTTGTAGCTGTTGTAGGAACATTAAAATTAAAAGTTCTGTTTGTAGGATTAGCTCCATCGCCGTATGGAAAATAATCTCTGCTTGCAGGTTGTTTTTCAACATATTCTCCGCTATCATCAAAATCCTTATCAGAGTTCCAGTCAACAAAGACGTGGATGTATGTCCAGTTCATTTCTCCGTTAACCAACATGTTAATGTTATCACCAGGAGCAAATATTACAGGGTCACCTGAGTTCATAACACCGCGATAACAATCGCCATCCGCTCTACTTGACAACTGAATGTCAATGTTACGTTGTCCTAAGGTAGAGGTAAATTCAAGACCATCTAACGAACGATCTGTTTTAGTACTCCAACCTAACGAGGTACAATACTCTTGTGCCGAGATGCTCAACATAAGGCACAATAAAAGAGTTGAAAGTAAAAATTTTTTCATAATTATTTAGTGTTAGTTGTGTTTATATCCATTTGTTAACATTCAAAGATAAATCTAATTTATGATATGTGAAAATATTTAACATAGTATATGGTGTAAAACTATATATTTTCAATATTTATATCATTAACACCTATGCCAAATAGAGCAAAATCATAAACAATGGGGTCGTTAGGGTTGAATTCTCTTAAGATAGTTGTTAACTCTTCAACGCTCTTTCTGTCATTGCTCTTTCTCCTTAACAAATTAAGTTTGCGTGCAGTATTGCCAACATGTACGTCAAGAGGAATATATAATTGCGAAGGTTTGATACAATCCCAAACTCCTAAATCAACAATACCATCATCTCTGACAAGCCATTTAATTGCTAAATTAATACGTTTTAGAGCCGAAGAATTAAAATTGGATGGGAAACATTGAGAGTTATAACAACCATTATTTGCTTTGCAAGATAACTCTCTAACTGTTTCGCATAACTTCCATGCAGGAGCAGAGTCATTACCAATACCCAACTCTTTAACCATATTGTTAATACTCTCATATTTTGAATATATTGAGTAAAAACCTCTCAGCATATATGCTAAATCGGGTTGAAAGAATGTTCTGTGAACATTAGCGTTGCCTAACGTTTCAAAACCCTTATTCATAACAAACTCGTATGGAGTGTTATTCATAAGAGATAACATTCGTTCTGTGTCTCTTAATATCATACTTCTTTTACCCCATGCAATAGTAGCGGTAGTAAAAGCCACAATTTCAATGTCTTGCAGTTTGTCAAATCTGCGAGGAAACTGAACAGGGTCATCCTTTATAAAATCAGGTGTATTAATTTTAAGTACCTGTTCATCTAATAACTCTTTAATATTCATACTCCAAAAGTACAAATACAAATTCAAACGGCAAACAAAAGAGTAAGACTATTGTTATATATGTAGAATAAAAAAACAAATACGATGAAAAAATTACAAATTCTATTGCTGTTTATGGTAACACTTTTCCCGAGTGTTCTTATTTCTCAAAACACTAAATCTAAAAAAGAGGTCAGAAAAGAGATGCAGAGTGAGCGAAAAGCACAAGAAGCACATCTTGATTCAATTAACAGACAAATGGCTCTACTTGCTGTATCTTCAAATAATTGGGTGTTGAATGCAACATCAATAAATACAACGGGAGGAACAGTAACTTATGTTCAACCCAACGTAAACTTTATAAAAACGGTAGGGGATATGATGACATTTCAAACCTCTACTGGATTTGGAGGCGGAATAAATGCCATGGGAGGAATAACATTGCGAGGAATGATAGTTGGTAAAACTCATAGCGATGATAAGGGGAGTGTGTCATATACCTACAATGTAAGAGGAACAGCGTTTAATGCAACTGTTATACTTACATTTGATAATGAAGGCGATACGGCATCGGCTTTTATGAATTTCGATAATGGATATTCTCTAACAATGTATGGTGAAGTTCAACCATATACAACTAATTCTGTAACCGAAGGAACTTCCGTAAATTAATTTCTCATCAATCTAAAAACGGATAAACTACTATTTTGTTTATATGTTATATAACATAAATTAATAAAAATAAATATCGATTTTTTTGGTGGAGTAGAAAATAATTTCTATTTTCGTAACACAAACAAGGAGATATTTGATATAGGTTGCATCCTAGTAGATTGGGAAACTCATCAATTTATAGAAATACCGAGACACGCTTCACGGAGCAATGGCGGGCCACGCCTTAGGGTATGCTTAGCACGGTGGATTACAAAGGTTCGTGGGCACTCAAATCCTGTCTTTCGGAGTTTCATCGCATCCTACGATGCAGCCTTACTATAATAGGGTTGTCAACTTCCGTTGGCAACCCTGTTTTGCTATTTGTTATCAGTTATTAGTTATCAGTTGAGAGGGTGTAAATTCTTACTTCTCATTTCTAATTAGCATATCGATATGCTCAAAAACAGCATTAGTGTCAGAGGGGTTAAACCAAGTAATATCTTTGTCTCGTTTAAACCAAGTGAGTTGTTTTTTTGCATATACACGCGTGTTACGTTTAATCTTTTCGATAGCCTCATCAATAGTGAAGACTCCATCGAAGTAGGCGAAAATCTCTTTGTAACCAACAGTATTTAATGAGTTTAGGTTGCGGAAAGGCAAAAGAGATTTACTCTCTTCAATAAGACCATTGGCAATCATCTGTTCGGTGCGTTTTGATATGCGTTCAAATAGCAGTTCTCGTTCAATATTTAAGCCAATCTTGATAATGTTGAACGGACGCTCCTTTTTGCTATTGGTACGCAAATCAGAGAAGGGTTTACCCGTTTGCCTACATACCTCAATGGCATGGATAACTCGTTTATGGTTTTTAAGGTCAATGGTTTTGTGAAGTTCTGGATCTCGTAATTTAAGTTCCTCGCATAGTGCATCCAATCCCAATTCATTGAAGTCGCTCACTGCTTTTGCTCTAACATCATCTGTGATGGTTGGAATCTCATCAATACCATTGCAAACAGCATCAATATACATCATTGAACCTCCACACATAACCAAAGTGTCATGCTCTTTAAAAAGAGATGAGGAGAGAGCCATAAACTCCTCCTCAAATATAGCCGCACTGTAATAGTCGGTAAGTTCTAAATTACCAATAAAATAGTGTTTCACCCTACTAAGTAAATCTTTATCGGGAGCAGCAGTACCTATGCACATACCTTTATACATCTGTCTGCTATCGCACGAAATAATTGGAGAACTGTACCTCTCGGCACACTTAATGCTTAAATCTGTTTTGCCAACAGAAGTAGGGCCTAAAATCACTATTAAGTTTTTCATTAATCGAAAAACTATTTATTGGCAACCAATTTAGCAATCTCAACAATAACATTCACAGCATTTTGCATTGCCTGAACTGAGATATACTCAAAACGTCCGTGGAAGTTCATACCGCCAGCCGAAAGGTTGGGGCAGGGAAGTCCCATAAATGAAAGTCTTGCACCATCAGTACCACCACGTATAGGCTCAACTTTTGGCTCCATACCACAATTTGAAATAGCCTCTTTTGCAAGGTCAATAATATGCATAACAGGCTCAATCATCTCACGCATATTGTAGGATTGGTCTCTGATGTCAAGTGATGCACAACCAGGGAACTCCTTATTGATTTTATTAACTAAGTGAGAAAACTCTTTTTTACGACGCTCAAAACGATCCCTGTCGTGGTC
>JAFQBL010000116.1 GCA_017416695.1 Bacteroidales bacterium
AAAAGTTTATAGAATGTTTCAATCTTGTCAGTATCAACTCCAGTATCACCACTTCTGTCAGCAACGCCACCAATAGTAGCAATAATTGATGCAATTACAGACTTTTCATCTGCATCATCAGTTGAGTTTTCAGTAATAACACCGTCACCGTTAAAACGAGTTTTTGCAAAAATGGCAGCGATATCTTTAGTATCTGCAATAGATATTATATCTCCCTCTTTATTAAGATTTGTAAGAATCTGTTTAGCAGCATCAAATAATTTTTTGCCATTATCATTTTCTGTATTAAACTGATTAATATCAATTGAAGAATCTCCTTTAAGAATCAAATCTAAATTCTTAATTGAATTAACAATCCACTCCGAAGTTGCAATAACATCATTAACTCTAATCTTTCCGTCTTTATCACAATCAATGTATGCAAGACTCTTATCATCAATTTCAAGACCACTAATAGGACATGAAAGCACAGTCCACATTTTAGGATCTAATTCTGATAGATGAGCAATATCCTCACCAGATTCAATTCTCACTCTTGTAGAGCCTCCGATATTATCAAACTCCCATTTGTATTTACAATTTTTATTTATTAGTGCCATACTAAATAGTATTTAATTATTAATCATTCAAAAATAATCAATATTTTTCTCAAATAGCATAAAACTATTAAAAATTTTTCACAAAAAAAGGGAAGATTTTACTCTTCCCTTTTTTATATAATAACATTTCATTATTCTCCCAACATATTCTCTATACGCTCAAGGTTTGCACCATCTTCAGCATTATAGTAAATATTTTTCAAACTGTACATATAAGTAGTCTCAGATGGATCAAGTTCAAGAGCTTTTTCAAAATAAGGAGCAGCTTTTAAGAATGCAGGTTTAACCTTCTCCTCACGAGCTTTACGATATTCATTGTTATCTTGAATTTCGCTTACTTCATTGCTAATAGTAATAGCATTATTATAGAAAATACGACCAAGTTCTCCGTATGCTGCAGCATATGTAGGATCAGTATCTATTGCTTTTTTCAATACCTCAATTGCTTTCTCCTCGTTCTTTTGTTCATAATATAAAGAACCTAAAAGTTTCATATACTCACAATCATCTGGACTTTCAACAAGAGCCTCTTCAATAAGAGCAATTGCCTCAGGAACATTATCTTGATTAATATAAATATTTATCAAGCGAGCTAAGAATGCATACTCTTTTGAATTAACCTCGCTACCAAATTTTTTAAGGCCCTCTTTAAAAGTAGCAATTAAATTAGTGGTATCTTTAGTTTGCTCATATACATATGCGTAAGCATTATAAATATCAAGAATATTATAGTTGTCCTCTTTCGCTACATCAAGAGATTTCAAAGCATCTTCATAATTACCTAATTGAACAGCAGTCATAGCAGCAAAATATCTTGCTTGCATGTGCATAGTATCTTGACAATTGATTTTTGAGTTTGCCATAAAATCTTGTTGACAAAGTTCTCCCATTATTTTGAACATTTCGTAAGCAGCCTTTTGGTCTCCATTATTAATGAAATGTCCACCTCCATAATAGTAGTACTCTTGAATAGATTCAAGTTCTTTAGCAATAGCCTTAGTTAATTTAGTACTAACTTTTCCTTTTTCATCTGGAATTTTCTCAAGTTCTATTGCTTTCATTAAATAAGGATAAGCAGTTCTAAGAGCATTGTAAACATCATCGTTTAAAGTTCCAGAATTACATTTAAAGTAATTAATCTCAACAAGACCTGCAACTTGATATGTTTTTGCTTGATTTGCAGTTGTAGGGTCAAGCATAGCAGCTTGAATACATTGACGAGCCTCAGTAAAATTAGGAGTCTCCATATCCCAAGTAGCAATCTCAGCGATTTTTACATTTTTCTTTTGTGCGAATGCAGCAGTACCAACTATTGCTATTGCTGCGATTAAAAAGATTCTTTTCATGTTCTTAATATTTTAATGTAAATTATATTATTCGTTAGTTTCATTAGGAGACTCAACAATAGTAGTATCAGAATCTACATTAGCATTCTCCTCGCTAATAACCTCTACTCCTTCTTGTACCAGTTGGTCCTCTTCTTTATCTACAACACAAACCGAAGCAATCTCATCGTTTCTCTTCTCCAAATTGATAAGTCTGACACCTTGAGTTGCTCTACCCATAATTCTCACATCATCCAATGACATTCTAAGGGTAATACCCGATTTGTTGATAATAACCAAATCATTCTCCTCTGTAACGCTCTTAATAGCAATAAGATTACCTGTTTTATCGGTAATATTCAATGTTTTAACACCTTTACCACCACGGTTAGTGATACGATAATCATCAATATAAGATCTCTTACCATAACCTTGCTCCGAGACAACCATTATGCTCTCCTTCTCAATATCGTTGATACAAACCATACCAACAACCTCATCGTTACCTCCCTCATCAAGAGTAATAGCCTTAACACCTGTTGACATACGGCCCATCTCTCTTACTTTGCTCTCATGGAAGCGAATTGCTCTACCATATTTATTAGCAATAATAATTTCAGAATTACCATTTGTCAAACCAACTTGTATAACTTGGTCATCCTCTCTAATGATAATAGCATTAACACCTTTTTGTCTTGGACGTGAATAAGCCTCAAGTTTAGTTTTCTTAATAATACCTTGTTTAGTACAGAAAACTAAGTTATGAGATTGATTAAACTCGGGATCTTGAAGATTCTTAACTCTGATAAATGCATTTACCTTATCATCTGAATCAATATTCAATAAGTTTTGAATAGCACGACCTTTTGAAGTTTTAGAGCCCTCAGGAATATCATAAACCTTCATCCAATAGCATTTACCACGTTGAGTAAAGAACAACATATAACTATGCATTGATGCTGGATATATATATTCAATAAAGTCTTCATCTCTTGTATCGCTACCTTTCGCTCCTACACCACCTCTATTTTGACTTCTAAAGTCAGCCAAAGGAGTACGTTTAATATATCCCATATGAGAGATAGTAATAATCATCTCATCATCAGCATAGAAATCCTCTGGGTTGAACTCTTCAGAAGAATACACAATTTCGCTTCTACGCTCATCAGCATATTTCTCTTTAATCTCAATTAACTCATCAGTAACAACCTTCATACAAACTGCATTATCCTCCAAGATAGTTTTCAAATATGCAATTTGTTCCATTGTTTGGTTGTACTTCTCACGAAGATCTTCTTGCTCCATTCCAGTCAACTGACCTAAACGCATATCAACAATAGCCTTAGCCTGTGCGTCAGATAAACCGAAACGCTCTTTCAAGTTTTCACGAGCAATATCCCTTGTTTTAGAGGCTCTGATAATAGCAATAACTTCATCTAAGTGATCACAAGCCAAAATCAGACCTTCAAGAATGTGAGCTCTCTCTTCTGCTTTATTCAATTCAAATTTTGTACGGCGAATAACAACCTCATGACGATGATTAACAAATGCCGCAATCAATTCTTTTAAATTAATCAATTGAGGACGACCATCAACCAATGCAATATTATTTACACTGAAAGAAGATTGCATTGCAGTCATTTTATATAACTTATTTAAGATAACGTTTGAGTTAGCATCTTTCTTAATATCAATAACGATACGCATACCCGAACGGTTATCAGTCTCATCATTAATATTTGATATACCCTCAAGACGTTTCTCATCAACCAAGTCGGCAATATTTTTAATCAACTCAGCCTTATTAACACCATAAGGAATTTCGGTAACAACAATTTTCTCGCGATTACCATCCATTTCAATCTCGGCTTTGGCACGCATTATTACCCTACCCTTACCAGTCTCGTAAGCCTCCTTAACACCAGCATATCCATAAATATATCCACCTGTTGGGAAATCGGGAGCCTTAATATAGTGCATCAATCCCTCAACAGTAATTTCGGGATCATTAATATATGCAATAACACCATCAATAACCTCTCCTAAATTGTGAGTTGGCATATTAGTAGCCATACCAACAGCAATACCTGAAACACCATTTACCAACAAGTTTGGAATTCTTGTAGGCAAAACAA
>JAFQBL010000117.1 GCA_017416695.1 Bacteroidales bacterium
AATAACCATTGGCGAGGGGGCAGTAATAGTCTGAAACATTTGGATAACCGATAGTGTAGCACCAGGAGAAGTGTTAACAAAATCAAAGGCAAAACAAAAGAAAGGATATTAGAAGTGGAAAACTCTAATTTTAAATTAGTAGCAAAAACTTTTCAAGGAGTAGAAGAGGAATTAGCAGCAGAGATATCTCAACTTGGAGGAGAGGATATAACCATAGGCAAACGAATGGTGTCGTTTGTAGGAGACAAAGAGTTAATGTACAGAGCAAACTTTTTTTGTCGCACCGCACTACGTATATTAAAACCTATATACACCTTTGAAGCAAACAGTACCGATGAGTTATACAATAAAATAAAAGAGTATAATTGGGAAGAGATACTCTCACCAAAGAGTACATTTACCATAGACTCTGTTGTAAACTCAGAAGATTTTAAGAACTCACGATTTGTAACATACCGAGCAAAAGATGCAATAGTAGATTATTTTACCGACAAAGGAAAAGAGCGTCCATCTGTACGATTAACAAACCCCGACATATATATAAACATACATATCTCACACAACGAGTGTACCGTTTCGTTAGACTCATCGGGAGAGAGTCTGCACAAACGAGGTTATCGAGTAGCACAAACCGAAGCACCAATAAACGAGGTACTTGCAGCAGCAATGCTATTAAAGGCAGGTTGGGATGGAAGTTCCGATTTTGTTGATCCTATGTGTGGTTCAGGAACAATACTTATTGAGGCGGCAATGATTGCCACAAATACACCTCCTGGAATATATCGTCAAGGATACGCATTTGAAAAGTGGAGTGATTTTGATGCAGATCTATTACATGAGATATACAACGATGACTCTGCAGAGCGAGAGTTTAATAATAAAATCTATGGAGCAGACATAAATCCTCAAGTAATTGAGGTAGCAACCAAAAATGTAAAAAGTGCGGGAATGGAGCGATACATATCGCTTGAAGCACGATCAATACAACGATGGGAGGAGGCACCTCAAAACTGTATGGTAGTAACAAATCCACCATACGGAGAGCGTCTGAAACCAAGAGATTTAGAAGATATTTATGAGGCTCTTGGCGGTAAATTAAAACACATCTTCTTAGGATGCTCGGCATGGATAATAAGTTCATCACGAGAAGGATTTGACAAAATAGGATTAAAACCTTCGCAAAAAATAAAGATGATGAATGGTGCGTTGGAGTGCGAATTAAGGGAGTATCAAATCTTTGGAGGAAAATACAACCAACATAAAAAAGATATAGCCGAAGGCAAGAAAGAGGATAGGCGAGAAAAGAGAGCCCCTAAGAAGGAGAGTTTTAAAAGAGAGTTTGAGAAGAAAGATAAAGAGAAAAAAAACTATCGTTTTGATGATAGAACAGCACCAAAGAAAGAGAAACCCTCAAAACCAAAACGAGAAAAAGTTTTCTCAAAGAGAGAGAACAAACCAAAACCAGCACCCGTGCCAACCGAAAATTTTGAACGTGGTAAACGAGAACTACATGGCGATGAATTTGTATCAAAATTTGTAACCTTCCGTAAACCCACAATGATTGATGAGTCGGCAACAGAAAACAAACAATTCCGTAAACGTAAAAACAAGGAGTAATGCGTAATCAAAGAAGAGTACTGCTACTTGTGGTAGCACTAACAATATCGTTATTTACAATGGCACAAAACAGTAAAGAGTTAACATTGCAACACCTTATGCCAGGAGGCAGGAACTATTCATCAATAGTGGCTAAAAACATAAAGCAGTTGCAGTTTGCAGGAGATAACTATATTTATGTATCGGGGAATAAAATTATATCAGCATCACTCCCCGATGGCAAAGAGAGTACTCTTATTACAAAACAAGATATAGACCTTATTTTGTCAGCCACAAAAGCAGACACACTTAAATCAATACCACAAATATTTGCATCGGAAGAGAATGAAGCAATAACCATACGATTTAATCACAAGGGCAAAGCATACAAAATTGATTGTCAGGCGAAAAAGATATTATCTGAATACACCTTTGTCAGAGGAGATAAACACGCAGAATATTCTGCTGAAGCAGATGCCTATGTAACAACTGTGGGAAATACACTCCACCTGCATACAGCAGATGGTAAGCGAGTAAAAATGGTAAAAGATGAAGGAGAAGATATATCTCTTGGCTCAAACTATGTACACCGAAACGAGTTTGGCATTGAGAAAGGAATATTTTGGTCGCCACAAGGAGAATCAGTAGCATTCTACCGTATGGATGAGAGTCGAGTAAAAGATTACCCATTAGTAAACATCTCGGCACGTCAAGCACAACTCCAAAGCATAAAATACCCTATGGCAGGAATGAACAGCCATACCGTAAAAGTTGGAGTCTATAACATAAAAAAGAAAAAAGCAGTTTACCTTAAAAGCGGTAAAACAGACGAACGATACTTTACCAATATAAGTTGGTCACCCAAAGGAGATAAACTATATATCTTAGAGGTAAATCGAGGACAAGACACTTGTAACTTAGTATGTTATAATGCAAAAAACGGAGCAAAGGAGAGCGTCCTATTTACCGAAACAAGCAATAAATACACTGAGCCAGAAAATCCACTGTTGTTTATATCAGACACAGAGTTTATCTATCTATCACGCAAAGATGGCTTCCGTCATGCCTATCTCTACAATACAAATGGCGAGGAGTTAAAACAACTAACCTCGGGCGAGTGGGAGATAATAGAGGCACAACTCTCTGCTGATGGAAAATATCTCTATATACTCACAACAGAGGAGTCGCCATTACAACGCACACTATATAAATTAGATATCGCATCGGGCGAAAAAACACGAATAACACCAGAGGAGGGAGTACATAAAGTACAACTCTCAGCATCAGGAAAATACTACATAGATAATTACAGTAGCCACAACGTACCAAGAGTCGTAAAAGTTGGCAGTTTAGAATCTGGAGCAGAAGTAAAAGAGTTGCTACGAGCAAAAAATCCATTCGATAAATTCGATATGCCAGTAGTAATAGAGAGTGGAACAATAACCGCAGCAGATGGCGTAACACCACTATATTACAGAATGACACGCCCTGTGGATGTAGATTCAACACAAAAACTACCAGCAATAGTATATGTTTACGGAGGACCACACGCCCAACAAGTAACCGATGCCTTTATGTGGAACTATCGTGGGTGGGATATATATATGGCACAAAGAGGATATGTAGTCTTTACCCTTGACAATAGAGGCTCAGCCAACAGAGGATTAGAGTTTGAGAGTGTAACACACCGTCAACTTGGAGTCTCGGAACTTGCTGACCAGTTGAAAGGAGTAGAGTATCTGAAATCGTTACCCTACATTGACGGAGAGCGTTTAGGCGTTCATGGCTGGAGTTTTGGAGGATTTATGACACTGAATATGATGCTCAACAATCCAGGAATGTTTAAAGCAGGAGTAGCAGGAGGAGCAGTAACTGATTGGAAATACTACGAAATAATGTATGGCGAACGCTATATGGGAACCCCCAAAAACAATCCAGAAGGATATAAAAAGGCAGATATGAACTCATTATCGGGCAATTTGCAAGACCGTTTACTATTGATACATTGCGATACCGATCCAGTTGTAGTATGGCAACACACCTTACGTTTCTTGGAGAGCAGTATTGATAACGGAGTATATCCCGATTACTTTGTATATCCAGGACATGGACACAACGTAGTAGGTCCTGAGCGAGTACACCTATACGAAAAGATAACCCGATACTTTGATGATTTCTTGAAATAATTGTTATAAAAATCCTTACATTACAAATGGTTAACAATGAAGTTGTGAAGGTGGTGATTTAAAAACATCTATAAAAGTAGTTTCATTCATTTAGGTTATAGGGGCAGAGCTATTGGTTTTTGCCTCTATTTTTGTTTTTGGGGGATAAATCTTGACTAAATTTATCATTTTTCATTTAGTTTTTTTTGTTTTTATAAAAAATATATTTATTTTTCGTGCAAATTAGTATTAACCAATAAAGCGGAGGTTATTATGAAAAAGATTTTTACTCTATTAGCACTGCTACTATAATACAATCCGAATTGTAATAAAATAGAAAAAACATCTACATATAGTATTGAAGTAATTGATTTAAGTAATAACTATGTGCAAACAGTTGTTCCTGAAATAAGAGTACAAGCAGGAGAATATGAACATACAATAAATGTTCCAAGTGGTAATTATGTTGTAGCGTATTACTTAAATGGTAATATTAACAGTAAAAAAGTTCAAGTAAAATGAAACGTATAAAGTATTTTCTATTGAATTCTCTATTATTTGTATTTTGTTTGCCATTATTTGCCCAAAGCGAATATATTAATGGAGAACTATGGTTTTGTGAATATTACTCAAATCGTATTTCAGATGATGGAGATAATTTGTGGTTGGCAACAAGTAAAGGTCTTATAAAATATAATAAGAGCACAGGCTATGCAAACAATGCTGCAAATGAGGTGGGTGCAGCATCAGAATCAACATTTACAGTGGTAGAAGTTAATACCAAAGGGGTAGTTTGTTACAATGAAGATATTACATACGAACACCCAAAAGTATGGAATGGTACAGAGTTGGTAACGTATGGAGGTCTCGGATATTGGGGAAGTGCTTACTCATTTGCATTCAACTCAAAAGGAGATGTTTGGGGCTCTGTTTTAGGACGCTACTTCCCACCACTTGATTCAGCAAATCATTACGTAGGTTATGGTACAGCAAATATGTCATCTTCAAGAATACAAACATCCATAATGGATATGGCATTTGATAGTAATGATAGACTTTGGATTGCTATGTATGGCGACTATCACTATTTAGGATACCATAACCAAAATTCAACCACAACATATGTAGGAACTAATGGCGATACCCCCAAAAAAATCACATCAATAGCCATAGATACTAACGATAACATTTGGTTTGCGAGTGAAGACGGAATTAACTATTATAACCAAATAACAGGAAATGAGGTGTGTATGAATAAAGAGCAATATCCTGAAATGCTTGTAAATAGGTATTATGGCAATGATATTGATGCAGAGGGTAATATATGGTTCACATCTGAGAATAATCTGCTTAAATGGAACGGCTCAGAATTTACCACATATACTTGTCCTGAATACAAAGAGGCACGAGCAATGCTTTGTGATGGGGATATTGTTTGGGTATTATTGAAGAGCAATAAGTTATTGAAATTCCAAAATAACGAATTTGAGACAATTGATTTATCTCATACTGTAAATAATGAAGAAAATGCTACAAACCCTCGTGGAATTGATTTAGATGGTAATGCCTTTGCAATACCCGTTAATCAGTTAGGATTTAATTCGTTATCTGAATTTACTCTATCTTTTTGGATTAATGCAAAACTATTTAATCACTCTATTGCTGTTGATAATGGAGGAACAAACTTCGTAACTATTAGAGAAGTAAAAGAAGATAGTGATTATGGATATATGTGGTCGCAAGTAGGGAATACATCAAAATCGTGGACCAAAAATAATATAGAAATTAAAGGAAAAGATATGACTGCCTCAGGTTCAATTTCAACAGAACTCGTCTCATTTGATTTTCCTGTATCGGAGTGGAAATACTTCACATTTGTCTTTGATACAGACAATAGTAGGAAGAAAGTATTAATGTATATTGATGGAGAGGCAATTAACCAAACACTCTTCTCTCCAACTACATGGTCTGATGATTTCATAATTATGATTGGTGGTGCAAGATATAAATTGGCATCATTAGAGGCATACATAGATAAAGTTCAACTATATAATAAAGTTCTATCACAATCAGAGGTAGTAGAGAGTATGAAAGCACCTCTGCAAGATGACACTTCATTACTCGCAAGTTGGGATTTTGAGAGAGGAAGTACTATTGATAGTGAGGGATTTATGTTCGCCGATAATAGCACAATAAAGGCATCAATGTATAAGGTATTATCACTTGGAGGAGTATCAAAAGGAGTAGAGATAATCCCATTTACCTTTACAAAAGGTATAGAACAATCAAATCAACCATCCGAACCTCAGGGTATTGAAGAGAGCATCACTGAGGAGAGTAACACCAAAGCATACGTTTCAAATGGGGTGTTATATATTGAGAACTCTGAAGGTATTAACTCAGTAGAGATATATGATACAGCAGGCAAAATAATAACCTCAGGAACATACAATAACGCTTCAGTTCAAGTTTCATTACCCACAACCATTAAAGGAGTGATAATGGTTAAGGTTAACAATGAAGTTGTGAAGGTAATGATTTAAACATAAATAAAAATAGTTTTATTTAGTCCCAGTTATAGAGGCAGAACCATAGGCTTTTGCCTCTATTTTTGTTTTTTGGGGGGAGATAAATCTTGATAAATTTGGTATTGCTCGACTACGTCGCATATAGGGATATGCTCCCCATATTTAGGAACAAATTGACATGCAAGTCAATCTTATTTGCTTACCACTCGGCAAAGTTTAAGTAAACTTTACTCTGCTCTCGCTTAATCGCAAAATCATTACTCATTACCTCCCTACCCTCCCATTTCGTTAATAACCTGTTTGCGGAAGGTACTGGGGGATATACCCTCGCAACGCTTAAAGAATCTACCCATATACGATTGGTCGGGGAATGCCATTTGGTTAGCAATATCTTGCATTGATAGTTGAGTGTTGTGCAACAGCACCTTTATCTCAAGAATTGAGAAACTATCAATAATCTTTTTTGCCGATACACCTACCACATTATGGCAAATATCTGTAAGGTATTTGTTTGAAATACATAGTTTATCGGCATAAAAACTAACTTCGCGTTGAGTAGAGCAGTTGTGATGAACTAAATCAATAAACCTGTCAAAAATTTTATTTCTTGCACTCTCGTTAATCTTTTCATCGGGGCAATAGAATCGTTGATAGCGGTCGTATGTAAAAAGCAGAAAAGCATTCAATGCACTTCTAATAATCTGTTGTCTGTAAAGGTTGTCAATATCATTATATAGCCCTTTGGCAAGAGTCATAAATAGGTCAATAGCCTTTATCCCCTCAGGCGATAATTTAATACAAGGAGTAGTTCTCAACATTCTAAAAAACGAAGGATTTATATGCACACTAACATCGCGGAAAAGAGAATCATTTATCTCTAAAACAAACAAAGAGATATCTTTCGAAACCTTTTTAATTCGGGTAATAGTATTAGGCATAATAATAAATTGAGAATTGCTCTCAATAGTTATAAGATTAAGATTGATGAGCATATCAATCTTACCCCTTTGACAAAAACCAATAATCCCATTCTGATTTTTGTTGAAAAGTTCATCTTCAAACGAATGGTTTATCTCAACCACTCTAAAAGGCTCAACATTGTTGTTTCTTTGGTTGTTACTCATATTCTCCAATATTCTATTCAAAAGGTAAAGATATGTAAAATTTAGCAATTTTTATCAGTTTTTATTCCAAAAATGAACAATATATAGTAAAATTTGAAATCTGATAGTATAAATTTTAGAACTATCTTTGCACTTTGAAAATAGGGCGTAGTTTAGATAAACTTAAAAAGAGAATATAAATACAGATTAAAATTAATATCATGATGAAAAAGATGTTTTATTTAATGCAACTATCATTAGTTATTAGTTGCTTATTATTGGTAGGATGTAACCAAGCACCCACCCAAATGCCTGCGGCAACTTATGCGTGTTTGGCAGTTTCAAACTCAGACAAAACAATTACAAGTGAGTATAGTGCCACTATTAAAGGAAGGCAAGATATTGCAATAATGCCACAAGTAGGAGGTACATTAACAAAACTATGTGTTGAAGAGGGACAAAAAGTAAAAAAAGGACAAGTAATGTTCATAATTGATCAAGTTCCTTACAAAGCACAATACGAAACAGCAAAAGCAAATGTTGAGGCAGCAACAGCAGCATACGAGACTGCAAACTTAAATTACGAGAGCCGTCAGGAACTATACAAAGAGAATGTAGTTTCGGAGTTCGATTTAAAGACAGCAAAAAACTCAATGCTTGCAGCAAAAGCACAACTATCACAAGCAAAAGCACAACTAACAAATGCAGAGAACAGTCTCTCATATACTGAGGTTAAGAGTCCTGCCGACGGAGTTGTAGGAACACTACCTTATCGAGTAGGAGCATTAGTAGGTCCATCAATGATGCAACCCCTTACAACAGTATCAGACAACTCTGATATGTATGTATATTTCTCAATGACAGAGAATCAACTTCTTGCAATGGTAAGAGAGTATGGTTCAAAAGAGGCAGCACTTAAAAATATGCCTGAGATAGAGTTGCGTCTAAACGACAAATCATATTACAATCAAAAAGGAAAAATCGAGACAATAAGTGGAGTTATTGATCCAACAACAGGAACAGTAAGCCTACGAGCAATCTTCCCAAATAAAGAGGGATTACTTCATTCAGGAGGAGCAGGAAGTGTAATGGTTCCTGTAACATATAAAGATGCAGTAGTAATTCCACAAAGTGCAACATTTGATCTTCAACACATGAACTTTGCATATAAAGTAGTTGAAGGAAAAACAGTAGCAACACCCATACAAGTTCTTCGCGTTAACGGCGGAAAAGAGTATATAGTTGAAATGGGACTATATCCAGGCGATACAATTGTAGCAGAAGGAGTAGCACTTCTTCGTGAGGGAATGCCAATAATCCCAAAACAAGCACCAGCACCACAACAAGCACAACCTACTAAATAATAAATAGAGGAGGAAAAATAATGAATTTAAAGAGATTTATAGAGAGACCTGTACTTTCAGCAGTAATCTCAATCATAATAGTAATTATGGGATTGATAGGTTTGTCAAACCTACCCATAGAGCAATATCCCGATATTGCACCTCCAACAGTAATGGTACATGCCACATACTATGGAGCCAATGCAGAGACCATTCAAAAAGCGGTAATTGCACCACTTGAGGAGGCAATCAACGGAGTTGAGGATATGACCTATATGACCTCAACAGCCTCAAACTCAGGTTCTGCATCAATAACAATATACTTTAAGCAGGGAACAGACCCCGATATGGCGGCAGTCAATGTTCAAAACCGCGTATCACGAGCAAACGGACGTTTGCCACAAGAGGTAAAACAAGTTGGTGTAACAACCATGAAACGCCAAACAAGTATGTTGCAGGTATTCTCATTACACAGTCCCAGTGGAATGTACGATGAAAACTTCCTTGCAAACTACATCAGTATAAACCTAAAACCACAAATTCTTCGTATCACAGGAGTAGGAGATATGATGGTTATGGGAGGCGAGTATAGTATGCGTATATGGTTGAAACCCGATGTAATGGCAACATACAAGTTGATGCCTTCAGATGTAACAATGGCACTGGCTGAGCAAAATATTGAGGCAGCAACCGGACAATTTGGAGAAAACTCGGGCGAAACCTTCCAATATACAATGAAGTATAAAGGACGTTTAATGACTCCAGAGGAGTTTGGAAATATAATAATACGTTCAACACCCGATGGCGAGATACTACGAGTTAAAGATGTAGCAGATGTAGAGTTGGGTAAAGAGAGTTATTCATATCGAGGAGAGATGAACGGACACCCAGGAGTGATGGCAATGGTATTCCAAACTGCTGGATCAAACGCAACTGCAGTAAACGAGGAGATAGACAAACTTCTTGAAGAGGTTCGTAAAGATTTGCCAAATGGAATAGAACTTGATCAAGTAAATAGTTCAAACGACTTCTTGTATGCATCAATAAGCAATGTAATTAGAACACTTATCGAGGCTATCATCCTTGTAATATTGGTAGTATATATATTCTTGCAAGACTTCCGCTCAACCCTAATACCATTGGTAGGAATTATAGTATCGTTGGTTGGTACATTTGCATTTATGATGGTAGCAGGATTCAGTTTGAACCTTATCACACTATTTGCATTGGTACTTGTAATTGGTACGGTGGTGGATGATGCCATTATTGTGGTAGAGGCAGTACAAGCAAAATTTGATGCAGGATACCGCTCTTCTAAAAAGGCAAGTGTTGATGCAATGAAAGGAATCAGTAATGCCGTTATCACCTCATCACTTGTGTTTATGGTGGTGTTTATCCCCGTATCGTTTATGGGAGGAACATCAGGAGTATTCTATACACAATTCGGATTAACAATGGCAGTAGCGGTAGGTATATCTGCAATCAATGCCTTAACATTAAGTCCCGCACTTTGTGCCTTGATGTTGAAACCATATTTGAACGAGGACGGTTCGCAAAAGAATAACTTTGCAGCACGATTCCGTAAAGCATTTAATGCCGCGTTCGGAACAATGGCAGAGAAGTATCGCAAGATTGTAATGTTATTTGTAAAACGCAAATGGCTTGCATGGGTATTGGTAGTAGTATCAGTAGGATTGTTAGGATACTTTATGAAAACAACAAAAACAAGTCTTGTGCCTAACGAAGACTTAGGATTTGTTATTGTAAACGTAAGTGCAGCACCAGGAAGTTCATTAAATCAAACAGATGAGATAATGGAGAAGGTACAACAACGCATTCAAATGATACCACAAGTAGAATATCTACAAAAGGTAACAGGATACGGAGTACTTTCAGGACAAGGAAATTCATTTGGATTGTTCATGGTACGTTTAAAAGACTGGAGTGAGCGTACAAACGAAGGAGACGATGTTGATTCTGTAATAAAGATGATATATGGCTATACAATGGATATCAAGGACGCACAGATCTTTGCAGTATCTCCAGGTATGATTCCAGGATACGGAATGGGTAATGCACTTGAAGTACACATGCAAGATCAAGTAGGAGGAGATGTAACCACATTCTTTACAGAGACTCAAAAATATTTAGGAGCGCTAATGCAACGTCCCGAAATATCAATGGCATACTCAACATTCGATATACGTTATCCACAATGGAGTGTAAGTGTAGATGCAGCAAAATGTAAACGAGCAGGTATAACACCAACCTTAGTGCTAAACACATTGTCAGCATACTACGGAGGACAATATGTATCAGACTTTAACCGTTTCTCAAAAGTGTATCGAGTAATGATGCAAGCAGATCCAAAATATCGATTGGATGAAAAATCACTCGACAACACATTTGTTATAACAGGAACAGGCGAGATGGCACCATTAAGTCAGTTTATATCACTTGAAAGAGTATATGGAGCGGAGACACTATCACGCTTTAATATGTTCAACTCAATACAGGTGAGTGCAATGCCTAACTCAGGATATAGTACAGGAGAAGCACTTGCAGCCGTAAAAGAGACAGCAGAACAAGTGTTACCACGTGGATATGGATACGATTTTGGAGGAATAACACGCGAAGAGAACTCACAATCAAATAATACAATAGTAATATTTGGAATATGTATCCTGATGATGTACCTAATCCTTTCAGCACTGTATGAAAGTTTCATAATCCCATTCTCAGTAATTCTAACAATCCCAGCAGGATTGATGGGAAGTTTCGCTTTTGCCAAGATGATGGGACTTGAAAACAACATCTATCTACAAACAGGATTGATAATGCTTATAGGATTGATAGCAAAAACAGCAATCTTGTTAACAGAGTATGCAGTAGAGCGCAGAAGAGCAGGAATGGGAATAACCGAGGCAGCGTTGAGTGCAGCAAAAGCACGTTTACGCCCAATCTTAATGACAGCCCTTACAATGATTGTGGGAATGTTACCATTGATGGCAGCACACGGAGTAGGAGCAAACGGAAACCGTTCTCTTGGATCAGGAGTTGTAGGAGGTATGTTAATAGGAACAATCGCACTATTGTTTATAGTTCCTTCTCTATATATAACATTCCAATGGTTAGATGAGAAGATTAAACCCTTGAAAAAGCACAAAACACAAGACCTTAACATCAAACACGACATAGAAGAGGTTATAAAAGAGAAGAAAGCAGAAAAAGGAGAAGCATAAATCAAATGAAAATTATGATGAAAAAATTAATAATACTTACCGTAGTAACTGCTCTTATGAGCAGCTGCGGCTTGTATGGAAAATACAAACCACAACAGGAAGTACCCGAAAATCTATATGGCGAAGAGGTGGTAGCAACCGACAGTAGCAGTTTGGCAGACCTCTCATGGAGAGAGATGTTTACCGATCCTCAATTACAAGCACTAATAGATACAGCCTTAGTACGCAATGTAGATTTAAAAACCATACAATTAAATGTAGAGCAAGCAGAGGCAGCAATGATACCAGCAAAACTGGCATATCTCCCATCAATAGCAGTAGCACCACAAGGAGGATATAACTACGTAGCAATGAATGGCGGTATGACAACAAAAACATATACTGCCCCAGCATCAGCATCTTGGGAGATTGACATCTTTGGAAAACTAACCAGTGCAAAACGCAAATCACAAGCAACCTTAGAGCAAACCCGCGACTATGAGCAAGTAGTAAAAACACAACTCATAGCAGGAGTAGCAACAACATATTACAGTTTGTTAATGCTCGACAGACAGTTGGAGATAGCCGAGCAAACCGAAAAGAACTGGGAACAAACTGTAAAAACCGCACAAGCAATGAAAAAAGCGGGAATGATGAACGAAGCAGGTTTGGCACAAACAGAGGCAACATACTACAACATTTGTACAACAGTATTATCACTCAAAGAGGCGATAAACGAGGCACAAAACACACTATGCTTGTTGTTAGCACAAACACCACAAAAGATAGAGCGAGGCTCGTTAGATGCAGCAGTATTGCCAGAGAATATCTCACTTGGAGTACCCGTAAGCGTACTATCACGCCGTCCTGATGTAAGAGCAGCAGAACATGAACTTGAGGGAGCATTCTATGACACAAACAAAGCAAGAGCATCGTTCTACCCCCAAATATCGTTGAGTGGAACAGCAGGCTGGACAAACAGTGTAGGATCAGCAATCCTAAATCCAGGAAAGTTCATAGGCTCAGCATTGCTATCAATCCTACAACCAATCTTCAACAAAGGAGCATTAGTAGCCAACCTAAAAATAATGAAGGCAAATCAAGAGATTGCACTACTTAACTTCCAACAATCAATTCTAAAAGCAGGAAGCGAAGTAAACTTGGCGTTAGACAAATATCAAACAGCCAAAGCAAAATCAGACTACTATGCAAAACAAGTAAGCACATTGGAGGTAGCAGAAAAGAGTACAAAACTATTGATGAAACATGGTAATACCACCTACTTAGAGGTATTAACAGCACAAGCCACACTATTGAATGCCCAACTAAATCAAGTATCAAACAAATTTGTAGAGATACAATCAATGATTGAGTTGTACCGAGCATTAGGCGGAGGTCAAGACTAATAGCGGAAATACAATTATAAAAGAGATAACGGGTTGCCAAAAGCAGCCCGTTATTTTGTTATAAAAGCAAATTTAAATCATAGTGATTTTTATATACTATATAAATAATTTAGGTATATAATAACTGATTTTAAAAAGTTTTTATATCTTTGTGGCGTGTTAGGTATTCTAACACTACATATTTTAATGGCATTTAGGCTGTTGTTCTGTTAAGAAAAACGACCAATTTTTATTACAGACGAACAATAAGCACTCTCTAAATGTCCACGCTATATAGCGTGGATGTGCTTATGTCTGTATAGGTGCTTGGTCGTACCTTCTTAACAGTAAGCATCATCCACGTTTCTTTTTTGAGATTCTGGTTGCCATTAAGGTTTATAGGCAATATTGCAATAATATATAAATTACAAACCTTATGAAAACCAAAATTTTATCTTTAATGCTCATAGTTTCGAGCATATTTCTTTTCTCTTGTAAAGAGGATGATAATTTCACAGAAGGGAAGTTAAAGAAAACTAATCTGACCCTAAACGTAGGAGAGAGTTCTCAATTAGAGTACACAGGAATGGACTGTACATTTCAGTCAGGAAATCCATTAATAGCAAGTGTTACTGATAATGGAACGGTAACAGGTGTGCATGTTGGTAAAACAAATATTAGAGCAAACTGGTCTTCATGCGAAGTAGAAGTTAAGTCAAAGAATAACTTTTATGTTGATCCAATAATAAATGGTTTTGATTTATATACAAATAATTTAACCTCATATTTTAGTAGTAGTCAGGTATCATATTCAAAAAATGGTAAATTATCGTATATATCAAATGCAGAACCCTTTGAGTTAAATAAATCATTAAAGGATAAATTTAATATTTATGATGCAAATGTCAATGATCCATCTGACGCTTCAAAAACTATAAACGTAAACTTCTATACTGAATTATCTCCCGAAAAAGATAAAGAGGTAAAGGATGCTTCTATAAAATCTGTATTGAGATATGTATATATGTATAATAAAAATTCAAAAAAGATAGAGGCGATAGGTTTAGTAACAGACTACTCAAATGCAGATTTTCTTTATGACTATTTATGTGACAGATATATGATAGTCTCTGATAGCGAAACTGATAAAAAAGAATTTAAAAGTATAGATGATAATCTTTTTATTCAAACTGATTTTATTGATGAACGAGGAAGAGATGAAAACTACAACTATACCACTTTTGTTGAGAAAGCATTTGCCATAGCAATGATTGTTCCTAACGGAGCAGACAAAGAGACATTAATAACAGAATTGAAAAATGGCATTATTGAGTCTTATCTTCGTAAGTCATATACCGTCACTTTATTAACATCTGAAAATGGAGTAGCCTCTGCAAAGAACATTAAAGGAAAAGAGTTGACAGAGGGAAAGATGATACAATATGGAAAAGTTATATTATCGGCAACAGCAAACCCAGATTATAAATTTGCAGGATGGGGAGTAGAAAAAGACGGCAAAGTATCTGTAACCTCATATCAAAGAATTGATACCATAACCATTGTAGATAACATTAAATATATCCCATTATTTGAGAAACCATTTAATATTAAGGTATCTGCAACAGAAGGTGGAACTGCCAATATCTCTTCTGCAACAGAGTCAAACAAAGAAACTTTAAATGTAACTAAGTATGATGAAATTATATTTAAAGCCGAACCTGTAGAAGGGTACCAATTTAAAAATTGGACAGATGCCGATGGAAATGAGATAAGCAAATCAGCAACATATAAAGCAACCTTTACAGAGGAAGTAGAATACATTGCAAACTTTGAGGTTGCAAAATATAATATTACAGTAAAACTTGAAGGAGAGGGAATAATAGCAGGAGAAATAGTAGAAGGAGATACTAAGACTCCTATGGAATTTGCAGAGTCAACACTTAAAGGAGTAGTCAAATACGGTCAAGAGGTAAAAGTTACTGCAACAGAGAATGAGACATCAGATTATATCTTTGCAGGTTGGCAATGTGGTAAAAAAATTGTTTCTACTGAAAAAAATTATTCATTTACAGCGACACAAGATTCTGTATTTACAGCCCTCTTCCAAAAGAAACAATTTAAGGTAACTGTAGAAGCAGGAGAGGGAGGAACAGTAACACCTACAACTAAGAATGTTGAAGTTGGATCGCTTCTAAAAATAGAAGCGAAACCTAAAAAAGGATATAAATTTGATAAGTGGGTTTCAAAAGAAGAAGGAGAACTTATCTCAACAGAGAACCCTTATGAACCTACAATTACTGAAGAGTCGTACTTTAAAGCCCTATTCTCAAAAATGAATTACGATGTTACAGTATCAGTTAAAGGCGAGGGAGAGATAAGTGCATTTGTAGTTGAAGATGATATAGAATCAGCAATGCAAATAGGAGAATCTACATCAATTACTTACGGTAAAACAATAAAATTAAAGGTAACCAATATTAATGAGTCATCATTGTTCGTAGGTTGGCAGTTAGGAGATAAAATTGTATCAAAAGATATAGAATTTGTAACTACAGTATCTGATAACTCTGTATATACAGCACTATTTGAAAAGAAAGCATATTATATCAAAATATCAGCAAGTGAAGGAGGCGAAATAGTAGGAAATGATCACCCAAGAGTTGAATATGGCAATACCCTAACTCTAACAGCCAATGCAAAAGTTGGATATGTACTTGTAAATTGGACAGCAAACGGAAATGTGATAACCGATGCTGACAATAATATAATAACATCAACAACATTTACAACTGAACCAATATATCAGAATATTAATTATCAAGCCAACTTTGAAAAGATAAAATATGAAGTAAAGGTTGAGGCAGGAGAAGGAGGAACAGTAACACCCGCTACCAATGAAGATAACAAATTAATGATAACAGCAGGAGAGCAAACAACAATACAAGCAACTCCTAATGAAGGATACAAATTTGTAAATTGGACAGTTGGTGGAGTAGAGGTAAGTACAAGTAACCCATATACTACTGCACCAATTGATAAGGAAAAAACATATCAAGCAAACTTTGAAAAGATTTAAAGATAAGATTTGTAAAATATAAATCGATAATGAGAGAGGGATCCCTCCCTCATTATCGATAATATAAATATATAAATGCTAAGA
>JAFQBL010000118.1 GCA_017416695.1 Bacteroidales bacterium
CCATGTTTTACCTCCATCAGTGCTTCGGTTAATAAGAACGTCAATATCATCAGGAAGGTCGTTCTGGTTATTCTTACGTTTATCTGTTGCAATAACCAATGAACCGTCATGCGCTGTTACAATGGCAGGAATACGATAGTTCTTTGATGAGTAATCGCCAGGAGAGTAAATCAACACTCTCTTCAATAAAATCTCTCTTGCCCCTTCCGATGCAGGAGTTGATACATTGTATGTTGAGTTTGCTGAATATGAAATTGAGTTAACTCTTACGTCGGCAAGATTACCCTCCGTAGCCGTTTCAGAAATATCGTATGTTACCCAAAGATAGTTTGTTCCAATAGGAAGCGATCCACTTAAAGGAATCTCAATATCTCCTTCGGCAGGATTTGCCTCACCCAATAGAGTATATTGCGATGTTTTCTTTGGATTAAACAACTCGGTTGTTCCTGTTGAATATACCTTTATTGCTGTAATATCTGCAATATCAGTTGTTCCCTCCATATTTACATTAATGCTGCTTAACGAAGCAGCCTCACCTGTAACAGAAACAGTTGCTCTAACAATAGGCTCAGCAATATTACCTCTTCCTGTATAGTTGGGATCTCCTAAAAGAACAACATTTGAAATTGCTCCAGCCGATGAGTATCCAACCAAAACACCATTATGTCCGTTGCCACTAACATCGGGAACAGATGTCTCTGTCATATTCTCAAAGTCATATGCAGCAATAAGTCCATCAGTAGTTGCAGGTATTGAATTTGAGTTTTTATCATTTGCAATCTCTGTTGCACTTAAAGCCTTTTTGTAGAAACGCACATTGTCAGCAGCGCCATCAAGAAAGTATGAAACTGTTGAGGCGTTTAATAATCCTGCACCAACATACACATCAAAATCGTTGCGAACATACCATGGAGAAATATCTTTTGTTCCAGATGTGCCAACTTGTGTGCCGTTGTGGTAGAGATACATTTTACCTGCCGAACGATCAACTACAAACGCTACATGAAACCATGAGTTTAATGAACCTCCAGAAGTTGACCATACACTCATTGAATTGGTGTGTGCTGTTGAATTTGGACCAGGAGCATTGTTAGCAAAAAATCCAGAAGAAGCATTACCGTTCAATGCCCCCCACAATTCATAACCACTTGTATTCTCTCCCGATACACCCTCCATACAACGTTTTGAAATATAACGTTGTGCTGCCGAAACATTTGACTCGTAACTTGCAACTTTAAACCATGCAGTTATGGTAAAACTTTCATTTTGTCCAATATTAAAATTTGCGTGATTGGGTATTCTCATATACTGACTCGTTCCGTCAAGAGTTAAAAACTTACCCGATTGCGAAAATGCTGTTGTGGTCAGCAATAGTGTTAAAAACGTAAGTAAAAATTTTCTCATATTCATATCTATATTTAGTTGTTAAAAATTTTCTTATTACGCAAATCTAAAACAATGAATATTAATATGCAATAATATTAATTAAATTTAACTACTGAAATTAATAATTGTATGATGTCTTAATATTTTTTGTGTAAAAGATGTTTCACAAAACGATAAAGTGATTATAAACTATTGTAAATAAACAATATTTTGTATATTTGCTGAAAACAGCAAATATACTTTCACTCGCAGTAAAAAATATTAAAAACAAGTTTTTATATTTCTCGCTCGTTTATTCGTATATTTGCAACAATACATAACTATATGTTGAACAACTCTATTTTTAACCAATAGTAATTAATAAGATGAAAAGGATTTTATCTTTAATAATTATAATGTTTATAGTCTCAATTGCATCATTTGCAACAGAGCAAGATTCCGCTCAAATAGTTTATGAAAAAGGTAAACGAAATTGGTTTATTGAGGCTGGAGTAAATGCAAACATCTATATGGGGCAGATTGATGCACAACTCGATTTTATAGACCGAATAGGATGGGGTGGTAGTTTCAATTTTGGAAAGTGGTTTACACCATGTGTAGGTTTTAAAATGGAGTTAAACGCCTCAGAGTATTTTGGTGCGGCATATAATGGTGAAGAGGCAAACTTTATTCACCCCCATAAATATTGGAACAGATTACATAACGATGAGAATGTTGACAATTATCAATATCAGCACTTTGTAACATTCAATCCAAACATCAGTGTTATGATAAGTTTGCTAAACTCATTAGGCAAAGCAAAAGAGAACAGAGTGTATGATATGATACTCTCGCTTGGAGGTGGTGTGTATGTAAACAACGGAGCAAACGTAGAGGAGGAATTAAACAGAGGAGGCGAAAGAATAATCCTCTCACCAGCCTTTAACGTAGGATTACAAAACAAATTTCGCTTATCGGAGCAAGTTGATTTTAATATTGATCTCAGAGCAGGTTATCTCTCAAATGCTTTTGATGGGCAAGACCTTTTTGGTAGAGGCGACCTGACTGCATCGGCAGGAATATCTCTAACCTATAAATTTAAACCACGCGGATATGCGAAAGCAAAAATAGTAGAAGACCGCTCGGCAGAGTTAGAGAACTATCAAACACTATGTGCAAATCTTTCGACACTAAACGATAGTCTTGAACAAGTAAATGCACAACTAAAAGAGAGCAATCAAGATTTAAGAACACGCCTTATGTCGCAACAGCCACAAGTTGAGTACAAATATATTGAGCGAGAGAACAACACTCGCATAATAGCCATATTGGAGTATAAGATAGGAGTTTCGGAGTTGACAAAAGAGAACAGAGCAAAACTAAAAGCAGCAGCCGAAATAATAAAAGCAAATCCCAAATATACATTCGAGGTGTGTGGATATGCCGATAACGAAACAGGCTCAAAGGAGATTAATATCCGTCTTCGCAACGCACGTGCAAACCGAGCAATAGACCAACTATTGCACTATGGAGTAAATCGCAATCAAATATTTAAAGCAACCAACGATGGCGAGTTGCCAGGAACAACAACCCGAGCAATAGTAATTCGCCAGTTGGATTGTGATTAAAAGCGAGGATAAGTAAATAGGAGTATTATAAAACTAAAAAATATATTATGATAAAGTTGTTGGATAAAATAGTAGAAATTATATACAAACATTTGTCAATATTCTACTATTTAGTGATGGGGGTTGGAACGTTTTTTGGTCTCTTATCAGCAATGGCAGTCCCAAGTTGGTCATGGGGAGCATTCTTTATGATTATACCATTAGTGTTGTATTATCGTTATAACGAACTGTACGAAAAAGGAATAAGTAGATATTTAACCAGAGCAATAACCATATATGCGCTCTCGCTATATGTAACAGCATTTATAAATTATCAAATATTTATAGTGTTCGAGAAATTCACATACCTAACAATGCTCATATCATCAATACCAATCTGGCTAAGTGCCTACAACTTGAATAAGGCAATAGATAGAGTAGAGGCAACACTAAAACATATTGAACTGCTAAAAACACTAAGATACGCAATGGTATTACCGCTGTTCTATATCCTTTTAGGAATAAAATTGTGGAGTTACGATGCAGGATTATATACCTTTATTCCATATGCATTGGTAGTAGCATACCTTATGCATAAAGGAACAATACTATTTTCTAAAAAGAAGTATGAAAATATAGAGGTAGATAAAACATCAGTTATGCAACGTCCTTACTCACCCACAAAAGCGTTGTTGATAGTATCTGTAATATGTATAGTAATACACTTTATATTTGAGTTAATACCCCAAGCAGGATTTGACTCAATGCTATTGTTTGATTCGTCATTCTTTAAAGTAGCACTACCACTATGTATATTAGGAGTAGTGATAATATTTGTATATCCAAAAATGGAGTGTAAGATACTTCAAATAGATGACTCTGATGACAAATATGTAGCGTATAGCGGACGCTTTCTACTCCTATCGTTGATAAACGGATTGATTGCTGCATTAGTAGGATTTGAAGATTCAAGAGCAAGCGCAGCAATACTTTGCTATATGCCAATAGTGCTAACTTACGGAGCGTGTCTATATACATATAATCCAAACCGTCGGGTAATGTATGTAATCTTTATCTTTATGATGAATCTGTTAGCAGGATTTATAGGTATAGCCGCAGTGTGGTTAGTCTTATTCCTTATATTGCTTTTTATGTTCTTTGCAGGAGGATTATCAATGATTATAGAAACTATCTCAAATCCCTTTGGTAATGGAGTAGTAGCATCAAGTGATATAATTAAAGTGTGGGATCCTGATTTAGGAAAAACCTTTGAATTGCAAAGGAATGGAACAGATTTGCATGATCAACATGGTAATCCTTGGGTACCAACACTGTCAGGAGGATTTAAACCACGAGGATCAGACAAAGCACCAATGTCGGGAAGAGAATTTTAGAAATAATCAGTTAAGAGTAGATTATTACAACTAATTGTTCTTTTTAAGAATAACTCACTATTTTAAGAAAAGCAATAACGAAAAACCTCAAAAAATTGCATAATTAAAATAAAGTTACTACCTTTGCGGTCGCAATGCCGAAAGGTATAGCCATAATAAGGTCGGTCGGGTAGCTCAGCTGGATAGAGCAACAGCCTTCTAAGCTGTGGGTCCTGGGTTCGAATCCCAGCTCGATCACCATAAAGCGACAAGAAACCTTGTCGCTTTTTTTATAAGCAATAAACATTTTGCTAATAGATAAAAACAAAAATATATGGACTACGAATTTTTAAACAGTTTTGAGATATCTCTACAAAATAACCTTTTGAAAATATCTACAACAAATGGTATGCTATCAGGAACTCTGCTTGAGAGTGCCGATA
>JAFQBL010000119.1 GCA_017416695.1 Bacteroidales bacterium
CCGCCAATAACAGAATATTGTGTACTTAACTCGTTGTTTGAATGTACTCCTGGCATTGTTGTTAAGAGAGATTCAATGCTACCGCCTGTTGCATCGGGCATTAGTCGTAAATCATCTGCATCGAGGTATTCCAAAGTTGATGTTTGCTTGCGAAATTCACTAACTGATACCTCTCCTAAATCGCTATCTTTTTGATATAATCTGACGTTTAGTTTTATCTCTCCTTCTGGCTCTATTAAACGACGTTTAACTGTTTCGTATCCTAAATATGATATGATTACCTCTGCGGTATCTCTGCTTTGTGCCTCTATTGAAAATAGTCCTTTTTCATTTGTTAAAGTACCACTCATCGTTCCTGCAATTCGCACCGACACGAACTCCATAGGCTCATTTGCTTCGTCAATTACCTTGCCTGAAACAACAAATTTCTTTGCTTCAACAGTTGTTGAAACAATCAATAAACAGAGAAATATGTAATACTTTAATCGATACATTCAATTTTATTAACGTAATTTTTATCTACATATTATATATGTAAGCAATAATATTTTGTTTATTGGTATTTATTGTAATGATAAATATTTGTTATATCTTCGTATGTCAAATTTATAAATATTAGATATGAAAGATTTTCATCAATTACTTCTTAATCGTAGAAGTTACAGAAAATATAAAGATCAAGAGTTAAAAGCCGAAGATGTAAAACTTATTCTTGAGGCTGCATTGGTTTCTCCATCATCAAAATCGACTATGGGTTGGGAATTTATTGTTGTTGAGGAGAAGGATGATTTAGAAAAATTATCTCTATGTAAAGGACATGGTGCTCGTCCTATTGCTGGTTGCAAATTAGCGGTTGTTGTAACTGCTGATACTACTAAAAGTGATGTATGGATTGAGGATGCTTCAATTGCTTCTGTTATTATGCAACTTCAGGCTGCAGATTTAGGTCTTGGCAGTTGTTGGATTCAAGTTAGAGAGCGTTTTACTCAAGATGGAGTATCATCGGAAGAGTATGTTCGTGAAATGTTTGATATTCCTGAGCAGTTTGCAGTTTTGTCGGTAATAACTTTTGGGTATAAAGATGAAGAGCGTAAGCCTTATGATCCAGATAAGACTCAATGGGAGAAAGTGCATATTGGTAAATGGTAAAGAGTGTTGCTATAATAGGTAGTGGTAATGTTGCTACACATTTAGCAAAAGCCATATATAAAGCAGGAGTGGAAATTAAATATGTTTACTCTCCTACTCTTGCCAATTGTTCTGCTCTCGCTAATCAAGTTAATGCTACTGCAGTTGATAATATTGATTGTATTAGTGATGTTGATTTAATAGTTATTGCAATTAAAGATAATGCAATAAAAGGCATTGTAGAGAGATTAAGAGATAAAGATTCGATTGTTGTTCACACGTCAGGAGGCATAAATATTGATGTTTTTGATGGTTGCGTTACAAAGTGCGGAGTTCTTTATCCTTTACAAACATTCTCCAAAGAGAGGGAAATTGATTTTACAAAAGTTCCTCTTTTTATAGAGGCTAATAATTCTAATGTTTTTGATGACCTTGAGATTTTTGCCAAACGATTATCAGAGAACGTTATTGAAGCAAACTCTCAAAAAAGAAAGGTAATGCACGTTGCGGCTGTTTTTGCTTGTAATTTTGTAAATCATTGCTACGATATATCTTCTCAGATTTTAGAGAAAGAGGGATTGCCTTTTTCTACTCTTTTACCTTTAATTGAAGAGACAACAAAAAAGATTTCTGAGATTACTCCTCATGAAGCACAGACAGGACCTGCACAAAGAGGTGATAGTATTGTTATGAATTCTCATTTAGAGATGATTGATTCTCCTCAAATAAAAGAGATATATAAATTGTTAAGTAAAAGTATAACAGATAGTTATAAGAAATAGGATATTATGAGTAAAATAAATTACGACCTAACTAAAATTAAAGCATTTGCTTTTGATGTTGATGGAGTATTATCTCCTTCAACTATTACGTTGCATCCATCTGGAGAGCCAATGCGTATGGTAAATATTAAAGATGGGTACGCTATTCAATTGGCTGTTAAGTTGGGTTATAAAATTGCTATTATTACAGGTGGACATACTCGTTCTGTTTATGAGAGATATAAAGGATTGGGAGTGAAATTTATCTATATGTCAATAAGTAAAAAACTTCCTACTTATAAGGAGTTTAGAGATCAGTTTCATTTGAAGGATGAAGAGATTTTATATATGGGTGATGATATTCCTGATTATGAGATTATGAAAATAGTCGGATTGCCTTGTGCTCCTGCTGATGCTGTTAGCGAAATAAAAGAGTGTGCTACATTTATCTCTTCTCGCAATGGTGGCGAGGGTTGTGCCAGAGAAGTTATTGAAGAGGTATTGAAAGCACAAGGTAAATGGATGAGTGATGAGGCTTTTGGCTGGTAATTAATTTGCTTTTATATGCTTGACAATCTTAAAAAATATGATATAATTCTTGCAAGTAACTCTCCTCGCCGCAGAGAACTATTAAAGGGATTGGGCGTTGAATTTAGAGCAATATCGTTGCCTGATATTGATGAATCATATCCAGAGGAACTTAAAGGTGGAGAGATACCTGCATTTATATCTAAACAAAAGGCTGTTTCGTACAAAGAGTTTATGCAAGATAATACTCTTTTAATTACTGCTGATACTATTGTTTGGGTTGGAGACAGACAGTTTGGAAAACCTGTTGATGCTGATGATGCTAAACGTATGTTGAGAGAGTTATCAGGAAATACTCATGTTGTATATACTGCAGTTACTGTTTCAACAAAAAATATTGAGAAAACTTTTATAGCAGCATCGGAAGTTAAATTTGCAACACTAACTAATGATGAAATTAATTTTTATGTAGAAAACTTTATTCCTATGGATAAAGCAGGAGCATACGGTATTCAGGAGTGGATTGGCTATGTTGGTGTTGAAAGTATAAATGGTTCTTATTTTAATGTAATGGGATTACCTATTCAACGATTATATAAAGAACTTAAAGAACTTTGATTATTATCATTAACAATAATATATGCCATATAATTACTCTCTTCAGTAATTGGAGACATGTTCAAATATCCGCTACAAATCTTTCCGTTTTTAAAGATTGGCGGATATTTTGTTTTATAATCTAAGTCAAGTGATAGAGCCTCTCCTTTATCTTTAAAATATACAACTTTATACTCTCCTGTCTTGCCTTTATCAATATGTTTGTCGTAGAGTATTCGGGATGCCGCTCCCATATTCATTCTTAAATTAACCTCTACACAAGGGTTAATATGGTATTTGTTCTCTTCATCAGAATATATCATCATATCAACGCCAAAATATCCTTCGTATTCAAAGTCATTGAAAATATCCTCTAAGACAGATATTAATGATGATTTTACTTGAGATAGTGACGTTTGAGGTTTGTAACTATTTAAGAACTTTTCAATCTCAAAATCTTCGGCCAAAATATTACCCGAATATACTCCTTTTGTTGATTTGAATAGAGAATATCCTTTAAATGATATTTTCCCATTTTTACAATAAAACTCCATTGCAAAGTCAACCACTTTATTTAAAAACTTTTCGCATATAACTCCCCCTTGTCTGCGAATTACTCCTTTGACAAAGTGTTCAACAGGAATTTCCCTACGGCCTAATCCCCATGCTATTCCTTTTCCACTTCCTGACCAGGGTGCTTTTATTACCGATAGAGGCATACTGCATACAAACTCGGTCACCTCTTCGGTTGTTGTAATATATTGAGGTAATGGTGGGACATCAATACCTCTATTACTCATTTTTTTAAGAATTTCTATCGTTACTTTTCTATTAGACAATTCTCTTAATTTATTAATAGTTTCAACAGAGGGCAATACTTCATCATAAAATCCCATATTGGTGAAACGTTTACGAATTTGTAAACTCCAACCCCAAGGTATGCAATGAGTAATATTATTATTGATTGATGTAAAGAGTTGCGGAAATTTGAATATTTGAGAATAAGTATTATAATAGTCTGTATGTATTGCGTCTGGAAGAAGTACGAAATCCTCCTCATCGGCAAACCACAAAGGAAGTGTGGATAAGTCGTATGCAATTTTATTTGCCGATGGAGGGGCGCTGTAATTTGCATTTCCATCGGCAAGTGCCAAGTCGTTTTCAGGATTAAACAGATATAGTTGCATCTACTATTAAATCTGTTTAAAATATTAGTTTTATTATAAAACTTTGCTTTCCGTCAACTTTACCCTGTACGTAGTAAGTTGTGCCCTCTTCTGTTGATTGGCGTATTTTGTAAAGTTCAACCTCTTGTCCTGCAAGGACTTCACTATCAAAGTTTACAAATAGTTCTTTTAAGGGTTTGCTACTTGCGTCTTCGTAGTCAACAATATCTAATGCCCAAACAACGTATTTAACATTGTTTACATGGTTGTTTGTATCAATGTCAGACCATCTTACTTTATGTGTTCCTGCAAATTCTAATTCACATTCTTGAGGTAGAGTTATTTTGTCGGCAGGCTCACTTATTGCATCCTCTTTTATACATGTATTTTCATCTGCTAATTCGGCATTACGTGAAAGACGTCGTGTATTTAAATCGATAATTAACCACGATGTAGTAGCATCTATAAGAGAATTACCTTCATTATCTTTTAATGAAAAATCGCGTAAATAAAATAGTTTGAATGCACCTTTATGCCATGTATATAGTTTTACTTCATCTCTCCATTTAGGATATTTGTTGACTCTTAAATGAAGACGTGATAATACCCATGCGGTATTTGTAGCCATCATATTATCATATCCAAATCCCAAACGAGTTGCATCGGCATTTGCTGCCTCTTGCATTAAATCGAGCATTGCTGTTGGTCGTAATAATTTATTAGCATCTGCTTCATAGCAAGTTACAATGCTCTCTTTTGAATATTTTTCCATAAATCTATATTTAAATTATGTTACAAATGTACAAAAAAATATTTTTGTGCAATTTACTTCATTCGTTGTAAACGATATTTTGGTTATAAATTTGTATCTTCGCACAATATAAATTATAGAGTTATGCGTAAAAATTTTGGTGTTAAAACATGGTTATATCCAATGCCTGTTTTTATTGTTGCAGCATACGATAAAAACAATGTTCCTAATGCAATGAATGCTGCATGGGGAGGTATTTATACTGATAATATGGTGGGCATATGTCTGTCAGAGGATCATAAAACTACCCAAAATATTCTTGAATCAAAAGCATTTACTGTTAGTATGGCCACTGTAAACCAAGTTACTGCTTGTGATTATGTTGGAATTGTATCTGGAAATAAAGAGCCAGATAAATTCCATAAAGCGGGATTTAGTGCTGTTAAATCGGAATTTGTCAATGCCCCTGTAATTGAACAGTTACCTATGTGCCTGGAGTGTGAACTTGTTTCATACGATTCTGAAACATGCTTTATGGTTGGTAGGATTGTTAATATATCGGTTGATGATAGTATAATCAGTGATAATGGCATGATTGATATTCAAAAACTAAGACCTATTACTTATGATCCTTGTAATCACGATTATATAGCATTAGGAGAAAAGGTTGGCAATGCTTTTTCAGAGGGTAAAAAACTAAAATAATTTTGATGAAAAGAGTTAGAATTACCGTTAAAAGAATGGCATGTTACAGGGATTTAATGAGTGAATATGAAAACCCCATTGAACATGCTTGTGATATGAAATTGGGACAATCTTTTATTGTTGAGGATTGTACTAAGCCCAATGGTATGTGCGATAGCGCTTGGGAGAGTATGTTGCCATTTGTAAAAGAACTTGCCACTGGTGGCGGTAACTTTTATGATGGATGGATGAAGAACCCATACTCTGCTATGATTTCGTGCAACGATGGATTCAGGCCTGTAAGTTTTTATATTGAGGTTGTGGAATAATAATGTTCAGAAAAAATAATCGTTACTTCTTCTATTTCTCATCTGTTAATTTTTATCTAATTTTGTGTTGATGTGCGTTAAGTAATAAAGGATATTGATATGAGTAAAGATATAAGTGAAGAGAATATTTTCATTAAAGGTGCGAGAGTCAATAATTTAAAGAATATTGACGTTGAGATTCCTCGTGATAAATTTATTGTTATCACAGGCGTGTCTGGTTCAGGAAAGACCTCTCTTGCTTTTGATACTCTATATGCCGAAGGTCAACGCAGATACGTTGAAAGTCTTTCATCGTATGCACGTCAATTTTTAGGCAGAATAAGCAAACCAGAATGTGATTATATAATTGGTATCCCTCCTGCTATTGCCATAGAACAGAAGGTAAGTACTCGAAATGCACGTTCAACAGTTGGAACATCAACAGAAATTTATGATTATTTAAGGATGTTGTTTGGAAGAATTGGTCATACTTATTCTCCAATATCGGGTGCTGAGGTTAAGAAACATGATGCAGATGACATAGTTAAGTGTATGTTATCATACCCTAAAGGTACCCGTTTTATATTAATGACTCCTCTTAAAGAGTATAAAGATAAAGAAGCAAAACAGTATCTTGAACGACTTCAAAAAGAGGGCTTTTCAAGAATAATTTCTGATAATAATATTACTCCTATTACAAATATAATTGAGGCTAATAATATTGATTTAAAAAATTGCTATCTTGTTATTGACCGAATGTCGGCAAGTGATGCAAAAGATGTTATCAGCAGGGTTGTTGATTCTTCTGAAATTGCCTTTTTTGAGAGTAACGGAGAGTGTATTTTACGTTTTTACACTAATGAGGGAGAAATTGATCATAAGTTCTCAAAACATTTTGAGGCTGACGGAATTACATTTCAAGAGCCAAATGATTTAATGTTCAATTATAACTCTCCTATTGGTGCATGTCCAAAATGTGAGGGATATGGCATGGTTGTAGGGATTGATGAGAACTTAGTTATTCCCAATAAAGCACTATCTGTATATAATGATGCTGTATTTTGTTGGAGAGGCGATAAAATGAGTGAATGGAAAAATGACTTTATTCTTAAAGCAGATAAATATAATTTTCCAATTCATAAACCATATTATGAACTTACTCAGAATCAAAAAGATCTGCTATGGCATGGCAATGATGAGATATATGGTATAGATTCATTTTTTAAAATGGTTGAATCTAATATGTACAAAGTTCAGTATCGCGTAATGCTGTCAAGGTATAGAGGTAAAACATTGTGTCCTGAATGTAAAGGTGCAAGGCTTAAACCTGATGCTCTATATGTTAAGGTTGGTGGTAAGAATATTGCAGAACTTACTCATATGTCTATTGCTGATTTGAGTCAATTTTTCAATGAAATTCAATTGTCGGAATATGATATGGGGATTGCCAAACGCCTCTTAGTTGAAATTAAAACCAGATTGCAATTTTTGATTGATGTTGGATTAAGTTATTTAACTTTAGATAGGTTGTCTTCAACTTTATCAGGGGGTGAAAGCCAACGAATAAATCTTGCTACATCGTTAGGAAGTAGTCTTGTGGGATCATTATATATTTTAGATGAACCATCCATTGGCTTACATTCTCGAGATACTGAGTGTCTAATCAATGTATTGCGTCAATTGCAAAGTTTAGGAAATACTGTTGTAGTAGTTGAACACGACGAAGATATTATTCGTAAGGCTGATTATATAATAGATATTGGTCCTGATGCTGGCAGATTAGGAGGAGAGGTTGTATATCAAGGAGAGATGAGTGGATTACAAAATAATACTCAAAGTTATACAGTTAAATACCTAACTGGAGAAGAGAAAATACCTGTGCCTCACTTCCGCAGGAAATGGAACAATTATATATCAATTAAAGGTGCTGCCCATAATAATCTTAAAGGTATTAATGTAGATTTCCCTTTGAATGTATTTACCGTTATAACTGGCGTCTCTGGCTCTGGTAAGTCATCTTTAATAAGAGATACGTTTTATAGAGCAATGTGTAGATATTATCTTAAAGAGAGTGATGCTCCTGGTGCAATGCTATCTCTTGAAGGTGATATGAATATGATGCATGGTATTGAGTTTGTTGATCAGAATCCTATAGGAAAATCCACTCGTTCTAATCCTGCTACTTATCTGAAAGCATTTGACGAGATAAGACGTTTATATGCCGACCAACAAGCCGCAAAACAACTTGGCTACTCTGCTGGATATTTCTCTTTTAATAGCGAAGGAGGAAGATGTGAAGAGTGCAAGGGAGAAGGCGTTATTACAGTTGAGATGCAGTTTATGGCAGATATAACTCTTGTGTGTGAAAGTTGTAATGGCAAACGATATAAGAGTGATGTATTAGAAATTGAATATAGAGGCAAAAATATCAGTGATATTTTGGATATGACAATTAATCAAGCCATAGAATTCTTCTCTGAAACAAATGGTACATACGAAAAAAAGATTGTTAAGAAACTATTGCCTCTTCAAACAGTAGGTTTAGGTTATTTGAAGATGGGACAATCATCTTCTACTCTTTCGGGCGGTGAGAGCCAAAGAGTTAAACTTGCTGCATTTCTGTCGAACGAATCTCTTGCTCCAACTATTTTTATCTTTGACGAGCCAACTACTGGACTTCATATGCATGATGTTAAACGTCTTATCTCTGTTTTTAATAAATTAGTAGCAAAAGGGCATACGGTTATTGTTATTGAACATAACATGGACGTTATTAAATGTGCCGACCATATTATTGATTTAGGCCCAGAAGGCGGAGATAAAGGTGGTAATATTGTTTGCGTTGGCACACCCGAAGAGGTTGCTGAATGTCCTAATTCTTATACAGGAAAATTTCTTAAAGAGAAATTGTAAACACCCTTCTATATCCTGTATCATTAAAAACGTTGGGGTATTGCAATAGTGATAGAGCGATATAATCTGCCCTCTTATACCGCTCTATTGTATCATTGAATATCCATCATATCCGTTATTGCTATAATATAAGCAAATTAATATTAGAGTTGATATTTACACTTCTGTTTGGGTTGGGTTGATATGAAAATCATTAATTAAACTTTCTTCAAAAATCAATGTCATATTAATAATTAATCTTGAGAGAACGCTGATTTTATATTTAAAATATAACAGTTGTTAAAGTTGGTGTTGTTCGGGTTAAAATAGTTTAAAACAATAATTTTTGATTAGAATTGCACGTTTATTGTTTAGTAAATTATTGAAATTCATTAATACATTAAATCTAAAATTATGAGTAATTATGGTAAAATGCTTTTGAGTTTAACTGCTGTTGCACTTATCAGTTCAAGTGTATCGATAGGAGCATATGCTATACTCAATGATAAAAGCACAGAAGAGAGTGTTAGTTTAGTTAACAATGGAGTTGATGTAAAAGGGAAATTTGTTAATGTTTCAAACGTTCCTAATCAATTTGTAGATTTTACAGGTGTTGCAGAAATAAGTGTTAATGCTGTAGTAAGTATTCGTTCTACAACTACCCCAAAGGCTTCTCGAAGAGTGCCTCAAATGCAAGATCCCTTCTTTGAGTTCTTTTTTGGAGATCATTTTAATTCGCAACCTACTCCTCAACCACAAAGTGGTTTAGGCTCAGGCGTTATTATTAGTAGAGATGGATATATCATCACAAATAATCATGTGATTGATGGTGCAGATAAAATAGAGGTAACTCTCAATGACAAACGTATGTTTAACGCAACAGTTATTGGAGCCGACCCTTCTACAGATTTAGCACTATTAAAAATTGACGGTAATGATTTACCTATGCTCACTTTTGGTAATTCTGATTTGTTGAGAGTTGGTGAATGGGTATTGGCTGTTGGTAATCCAATGGGATTAAATTCAACAGTTACTGCTGGTATTGTTAGTGCAAAAGGAAGAAGTATTGGTGCTGGAAAATCAATGTCAATTGAATCATATATCCAAACAGACGCTGCAGTAAATCCAGGTAATAGTGGTGGTGCATTGGTGAATGCTAATGGCGAGTTAGTAGGTATTAATACTATGATTTTATCTCAAACTGGCAGTTATATTGGGTATTCATTTGCTGTTCCTTCTAATATTGCTATTAAAATCGTAAACGATTTAAAGGAGTATGGTACTGTTCAACGTGCATTACTTGGTGTTACAATTATAGAGATGAGTGCCGATTTGGCAAAAGATAAAGATATAGATTTTGTTAATGGTGTTTATATTGAATCAGTTGCCGATAGAAGTTCTGCTAAAGAGGCTGGCTTGAAAAAAGGCGATATTGTAACTGCTATTGATGGAGTTCAAACTTACTCATCATCAAAACTTCAAGAACAGATTAGTTTACATCATCCTGGAGACAAAATTACAATAACTATAATTCGTGATGGTAAAACAAAGGATGTAGAGGTTGTATTGAAGAATCAACAAGGTGATACTTCGATAACAAAACCTTCTGATTTTAATGTTTTGGGTGTAGGCTTATCAGAACTTTCTAATGATGCTAAATCAAAATATGGCATTTCGTATGGTGTTGAAGTGTCAAGTATAAAAGATGGCAAGTTCAAACAGGTTGGAATATCAAAAGGGTTCATAATTCTAAATATTAACGGAGAGGTTGTGAACTCTGCAAAAGATGTTGAAAGAATATATAACTCAATTAGAAATTCATCAAACAGAGACCAGGTAATGTTCATCTCAGGTATGTATCCAAATAAACGAAATGCATACTATGCAGTTGATATATCGGATAGCAAAGAATAGTTGATTTTAATAACAGCAGAAAATTTTCTGCTGTTATTATTTGTTTAAAATTAAGAATAAATATTTTTATATTTATAGATTACTTATTTTTAGTCAGTTATAAAAACAATTGTAAAATAAGCGTGTTTTAGGTTTTGTAAATCACTATTCATAAATAATATTTTCTCTTTTATATCGTTTAATGATTATAGCAAAGAGAGAAAATTATTTTGTGCTTTTTATACTGAAAATTTGAGTTTTTTTTAATAAATTACCAATTTAACTAAAATTTAAATATTTTTTCACAAAACTATTTTATATCTAAAAATATTAAGGTATATTTGCAACTTAAATTCAATTATTTGAAATGAGACAACTAAAGATTACTAAATCTATTACAAATCGCGAAAGTGCTTCGCTTGACAAGTATTTGCAAGAGATTGGACGTGAAGAACTTATTACCGTAGAGGAAGAGGTTGAGTTGGCTGCGAAAATCAGAAAAGGAGACAGAGCTGCTCTTGATAAATTAACAAGAGCAAATTTACGCTTTGTTGTTTCTGTTGCTAAACAGTACCAAAATCAAGGGCTCTCCCTACCCGACCTTATCAACGAAGGAAATCTTGGTCTGATTAAAGCTGCAGAGAAGTTTGACGAAACGCGAGGATTTAAGTTTATTTCTTATGCTGTCTGGTGGATTCGCCAATCTATATTACAGGCATTGGCTGAACAATCAAGAATTGTACGCCTTCCTCTTAACCAAGTAGGCTCGCTAAACAAAATTAGTAAAGCTTTCTCTCGATTTGAGCAAGACAATGAGCGTCGCCCTTCTGTGGAAGAGTTGGCAGAGCAACTTGATATGCCTGTTGATAAGATTGCTGATACAATGAAAGTTTCAGGTCGTCACATTTCTGTTGATGCTCCTTTTGTTGAAGGAGAAGATAATAGTTTGTTAGATGTGCTTGTTAATGATGATTCTCCAAATGCTGATCGTCCTTTGATAAATGAGTCTTTGTCAAAAGAGATTGATAGAGCCTTAGGAACTCTAACCCCACGTGAAAGTGAGATTGTTAAAATGTTTTTTGGAATCGGTTGCCAAGAGATGACTCTTGAGGAGATTGGTGACAAATTTGGATTAACTCGCGAGCGTGTGCGTCAAATCAAAGAGAAAGCAATCCGCCGTTTAAGACAAAATTCGAGAATTATTCATCTAAAACCATTACTTGGTTAAAGTTTTTGTTAAAAATTTA
>JAFQBL010000120.1 GCA_017416695.1 Bacteroidales bacterium
AACAACTTATACCAATATAGTTGCAAAAGCACAACACAACTTCTATGCAACTTCTGACAAAGGATGGCAAAGAATTTCTGTTCCTTTCACTTATGAGGGCAACAAAACTCCTGCATACATTCTTGTTTCATATACTACAAATGCAACCCCGGGAGGAGGTAATGAAAACGATGCGTTGTATGTTGATGACGCAGAGATGATTTACAACTCAAAAGCGAACTCAGTTAGTTTCAATGGTGTAAACTTTTCAGGATTCAACAAGAATACATATATATATTATGACGTTGAAATGCCTAACGGTACAATGCCTACTAACGTAACTGCTACTGTTGATGGTGTTTCTGCTACTTATACTACAACTATTGATGCAGCAAACTATCGTGCAACTGTTGTTGTTAAGGGTGGTGACATTAGCGTTAACTCAGGAAACTACCACACATATACAATCAACTTTGCCGTACCTAAAGTTACAGTTAATGTTGCATCAGCAAACAACACTATGGGTAGTGCATACGTAGGTACAGTTGGTACTACTTCTACCACAATCACTCAAGGCACTTCAACTACTGTTACTGCTGTTGCTAATAGCGGATATATGTTCAAGAATTGGACTAATAACGGTACTGTTGTAAGTACTAACGCTACATACACTGTTACTGCTAACGAGAATACAAACTTAGTTGCTAACTTCGTTAAAGTTTACACTGTAACAGTAAGTGCAAACAATAGTACATACGGAACAGTATATATTGAGACAGAAGGTCAAACTTCAGTTGCTGTTGAAGAGGGTTCATCTATAACAATAACAGCAATTCCTAACGAGGGTTACAAATTCTCTGCATGGAAGAATGGTAGAGCAAATGTAAGCACCGAGGCTGTTTACACAATAGAAAGCGTAACTGCAGATATTGCTTACACTGCAAACTTTGCAGCAAAAACAATCAGCGACCTTGCATTTGAGATAACCGATGTTGAGTATAGCGATATTGACAATGGTACATTCACTAACACTGCTTCTTCAACTAACTCAGAGGGTACTATCACATACGCTATTACAAGTGGCGAAGAGTTTGCCACAATTGACGCAACAACTGGTGTTGTTACATTCTTGAGCATTGGTTCAATAACTGTTACTGCAACTCAAGAGGCTTGGGGCGATTACTTAGAGACAAGCGTAAGTTACTCATTAGATATTACTCCTACCGGTATTGAGGAGAGTACAATGGATGAGGTTACAATATTCGCTAAGAGCGGTGCTATTGTTATCAACTGCAACGAGACTGCTAATGTTGAAATATTCAATATGGGTGGAGTATTGATTAACTCTACTGTTTGCTACGGAAATGAGTCAATAGATATTAACAACGGTATATACATTGTTAAGGTTACTATCGGCAACAACAGCAAAGTTGAGAGAGTTATTGTTAAGTAATTGATTAACTTATAACATATTTTGGGAACGGCAGCATTTTGTTGCCGTTCTTTTTTAAAGGAAATGGGTATTAAATTTTTAAGTCTTTCGAGCGGAAGTAGCGGAAACTGCTACTACATTGGCACAGATGAAGAGGGTTTTTTGATTGACGCAGGTATTAGTGCCAGAAAAATAAAAAAGAGTCTTGCTGAACATAATATTGATATGGCAATGATTAAGGGTGTATGTATATCGCACGATCATGCCGACCATATTGCAGCCGCAGGTTATTTGGGAGAACGTATGGGAAAACCTATCTTCGTTACCAAAACTACCTTAGAGGGGATGAACAGAAACTGGCGAATGACTGAAAAAATATATACTGCTCATAGGTTTATTTTTAAAGAGATCAGTTTCTCTCTTGCAGGATTTGAGATTACACCCTTTGAAGTTCCTCACGATGGACACGACAATGTAGGGTTCTTAATAAAGAGAGGAGATTGGTGTATGGCTTTTGCTACCGACTTGGGAAGAATTACTCCAACAGTTAAACGCTTTGTCTCCAAAGCAAAACATTTGGTTATTGAATCGAACTACGATGCCGAAATGTTACGCAATGGAAAATACTCATACTTTCTTAAACGTAGAATTTTAGGCGAAAACGGACACCTTTGCAACAATGTTTGTGCTAACTTTTTAGCAGATAGTTTTACGGAGTGCAACTGGAAAAATATTTTCCTTTGCCACTTAAGTAACGAGAACAATACTCCAGAACTTGCTTTAAGAACTACTACCGATGCACTTTTAAATGCTGGCATTAAAGTTGGCGAAGTGGTTAATATTCACGCCCTTAAACGAGACAAAGCATCAGAATTATTTATTTTAGATTAATTTTTATTGATTTTTGTTTGCGAGTTACAAGCAATCTTGTTACCTTTGCACCCGCAAATAGGCGATTAAGATGACTCCGTAGCTCAGTTGGTAGAGCAAATGACTCTTAATCATTGGGCCGAGGGTTCGAGTCCCTCCGGGGTCACTTACAGAGCAACCAAATGGTTGCTCTTTTTTGTTGTCGCGACTCTACTCCGTCGTGCAGAGCACTGCACTCCCCCTCTTCAGCACAAATTGACATTTAGTCAATTTTATTTACTTCGTAAATGCTTTGTATACCCCCGTCGCACAGAGCACTGTGCTCCCCACCCTGTGGCACGGATTGACATTTAGTCAATCCTATTTGCGTTGCAAATGCCTTGCGTGCCTCCGGGGTCACTATAAGACTGCACAATTGTGCAGTCTTTTTTTTGTGTAATCCCATTAGTCCTATTAGTCTAATTAGCACAATATGCACTCGCTGTGAAAAATACTGAAGTAAACTTTATACGATTTTACTCTGTTATTAGTATCTTTGACAAGGATATTGATTTAACAATTAACAAAACAACATATTATGGAGGTAAAAAAATATATTGAAGAGAACGAAGAGAGATTCTTAGAGGAACTTTTTTCGTTAATTAGAATTCCAAGTATTAGTGCTAAAAAAGAGCATAAGGACGACTTGATTGCTTGTGCCGAGAGATGGAAAACTTTGCTTTTGGAGGCAGGTGCCGATAAGGCGGAGATTATGCCTTCGGCTGGTAATCCGCTTGTTTACGGAGAGAAGTTTGTTGACGCTAATGCTAAAACTATTCTTATTTACTCTCATTACGATGTTATGCCTGCCGAGCCTTTGGAATTATGGAACAGTAATCCTTTTGAGCCTGTTGTTAAGGATGGTAGAATTTGGGCTCGCGGTGCTGACGACGACAAAGGTCAGGCAATGATTCAGGTTAAGGCTTTTGAGTATGTAGTTAAAAATAATCTTCTTAAAAATAATATTAAGTTTATTTTTGAGGGAGAGGAAGAGATTGGCTCTCCCAGTCTTAATGCTTTTCTAAAAGAGCATAAGGAACTTTTAAAAGCAGACGTTATTCTGGTTTCTGACACAAGTATGCTAAGTGCCGAACTACCTTCATTGACTACAGGTTTACGTGGTTTGGCTTATTGGCAAGTGGAGGTTACAGGGCCTAATAGAGATTTACACTCTGGTCACTTTGGTGGTGCTGTTGCAAATCCTATCAATGTTTTATGCGAAATGATTGCCAAAATGACCGATGAGGATGGAAAAATAACGATACCTGGTTTTTATGATGATGTTGAGGAGTTATCGAAAGAGGAACGCGATATGATTGCCTCTATTCCTTTTGATGAAGAGAGTTACAAAAAGGCTATCGGAGTTAAGGCTCTTCGCGGAGAAAAGGGTTATGCTACCCTTGAGCGTAATAGTTGTCGCCCATCATTTGACGTATGCGGTATTTGGGGCGGTTATACACAAGAGGGTAGCAAAACGGTATTACCCTCTAAAGCGTATGCTAAAGTTTCGTGCCGCTTAGTTGCTCACCAGGAGCATAATAAGATTTCAAAAATGTTTGAGGAGTATTTTACCTCTATTGCTCCAGAGTGTGTTGAGGTTAAAGTTACCCCTTCGCATGGTGGTGAAGGTTATGTTTGTCCCATATCTCTACCTGCTTACAAGGCTGCGGAGTTGGGATTTGAAAAGGCTTTTGGCAAGAAACCTCTTGCTGTTCGACGTGGTGGCAGTATTCCTATCATTAGCGACTTTGAGAAGATTTTAGGTATTAAAACTATTCTTATGGGATTTGGATTGGAGAGCGATGCTATTCACTCGCCTAACGAAAACTTCAGATTGGATATTTTCAGAAAAGGTATTGAAGCAGTTATTGAATTCCATAAGAACTTTAAATAACTCTGTTTCAAAGTTTTTTACCAATAAAGTTAATGGCAGCCGTTTCACAACGACTGCCATTCTTAATTTAACCTTAAATCTAATACTATGAAAAACTATACAAATATATATAGTTGTATATATATTTTATTCACATTATAGTTAATAATTGTTAATAATGCCTATTTTTGTGGTATTTTTTAAATTTTAAAGTGATATTTATAAGATGTTATAAGTATTTAAAGCCATATAATTACATTTTGTAGCACATCATTGTTCATATTACATAGTATTATAATAGTTTTATCCTTCAACTCTTTCTTCACTTCTAAATCATATAGACAAAAAAATAAGGGCTGTTGCCCTTATTTTTATATATCTACTCTTTGTTTATGGTTTCTTATCATATACCAACTCTACATTATCTAACCAAAAGACGCTACCCACAGTTCCAACATACGGACCTAAGTCACTTGATGATATTTTTAGAATCATATGTGTTGGCTCTACTCCTGGCTCTGCCCATCCTATCTCTTGCACTGGCACCATCTTTCCTTTACTATTGGTTGTATAGTATGGATTTGGTGAAGAGGTATCTATTAACCCCATATAACTTTTATAGAATGGTTCTTTAGTTATATCGCCATAGTGAACAGGGATTTGATAATCGTTTACCCACTCTGTGACGTCACTTCCAAATTTCTCTATTGCTGTTCCTACGCGTTTAGCATAAACATTACCATCTTCATCTTCCCAACGATGGATTAACAGCATCATTGCCTCTGCATTATCTGTTCCCTCTAATTTTGAGATTTTAGGACTTCCTGTTGCTCTGTATACTTGTTTTTCGCGTTTTGTCTTGTAATCGAACTGAAGGGCTATTGGTCGCTTTGTAAATGGAATTCCTTGATCCAATTTTGACATTGGATCTTTTGCTGTTTTTACAGGCTCTGCCATACCTCCCAAAAAGACTGATCCTGATGCAACCACAACAATGTTTACTATTCCTATTGCTTTACACCTCTCCTCTACTACCTCTAATCTTGCACAATATCCGTCGCCTCTCTTCTCTGGTCTCACCGAGCAACTTGTCTTAACAATTCCTGCAGGGGATGCCAAAACGTTTGATGATGCCCATGGCGAAATATTGTTTCTTCGGTATGGAGTTGCCCCCTTTATCTCGGCTTTTGGTGCTATGTCATATAAATTCTTTGTATCTCCTCCCAACAAAAACGACTCTTTTATTACTCGTGTTTGCCACTGCTCCATATCTCCAAAAGGTAACTTCTCAACATATTGAGAGAATGCCTCTTGTGTTGCAAACAGAGACATTAGAGCGAAACCTATCGCAAATACTCTTTTCATAGTTCTTTGTATATATATTTTCGGTTGCAAAAATAACTTTTCTAATCGGTTTATACAAATTGAATTTGCTTTTAATATGTCTTATAATTCATATCAAAGATTAAAATTAGAGTTTTAAAACTTGGGGAAGTTACATATTTTGGTTACTTTTGTAGTGTGATAGAGATGAGTGTTATAATTTCTTATATAAACTAATTATTTTTATATGAAAGCATACGTATTTCCTGGACAGGGTTCACAATTTCCTGGTATGGGTAAAGAACTTTACGAGAATAATAGTGAGGCTAAAGCAATGTTTGACAAAGCCAACGAGATTTTAGGTTTTGACATTGCAGATATTATGTTCAATGGCACTGAAGAGGATCTTAGACAGACCAAGGTTACTCAACCTGCTGTTTTTCTATACTCTGTTGCATTGGCAAAAAGTTTGGGCGAAGAGTTTACTCCCGATATGACTGCAGGACACTCACTTGGAGAGTTTTCGGCATTGGTTGCCGCTGGTGCTTTATCATTTGAGGAGGGATTAAAACTTGTTGCCGCTCGTGCTTCGGCTATGCAAAAGGCTTGTGAAATGACACCTTCTACTATGGCTGCCGTTCTTAAACTTTCAGATGAGACCGTTGAAGAGATTTGTGCCGAAATTAAAGATGGTGTTGTTGTTGCAGCAAACTATAACTGTCCTGGTCAGATTGTAATTTCGGGAGAAGAGCCTGCTATTGATGCTGCTTGTCAAAAACTTTTGGAGGCTGGTGCAAAACGTGCTCTTAAACTTAAAGTTGGTGGTGCATTCCACTCTCCTCTTATGGAACCCGCAAGAGCAGAACTTGCAGCCGCTATTGAAAAGGCTGAGTTTAAAACACCAAAATGCCCAATATATCAAAATGTTACGGCCCAAGCAGAGACTAATCCTGAGATTATTAAAGAGAACCTGGTTGCTCAATTAACTGCCCCTGTCAGATGGACTCAATCTGTTATGAATATGATTAACGATGGTGCTACTTCATTTACAGAGGTTGGTCCTGGAAACGTTCTTCAAGGCTTGATTTCAAAAATAAACAACACTGTTGAGGTGAGTGGTGTAAAATAGAAGTGATTTTTCAATTACATATTACATAAAAAGCAGAGCCGTAAGACTCTGCTTTTTGTTTTATTGTGGTTCAAACTCTATATATCTTTCTTATCTCAAATTAGAATGGCAATTCATCAACTTCTGATTGTGGTTCAAAACTTGGTACTGGGGCTGGTTGTGGAGCAGGTGCCGCTTCTGCTGTTGCCTTCTCTATCTTCCATGCATTAACATTTGTGTACCAACGTCCGTTATACTCACGGCTCTCTATATCTATGCTTGCTACTATCTCGTCGTTTTGTGCAATGGGATACTGATCTACTCTATCACCAAATAGCGTAAGACATATTTTTTTAGGGAATTGATCGTGTGTTTCAATTACAAATTCTTGTTTTTTCCATTGATTTCCTGCCTGACTTGTTCCACTTTGTTGAGGCAATACTGTTACTACTTTTCCTTTAACTTCCATCTTTTCTTAATTTTATGATGCGAAGTTAACCAAAAGTAAGGGTTATACAAAATTTATTTACTATTTTCGCAACATTAAGTTGATAAATATGAATAGCGAAGTTATTGATGAGATTTTATACGACTCAATATCTCTCCTTAAAGAGATGATTTCAATCCCCTCCCATAGCAGAGAGGAGAACAAGGTTGCTGATCTTTTGGTTGAGTTTATTAAAAACAAGATTGATTCTTGCGTGATTAATCGCACTGGTAACAATGTGTGGATTACAGACAAGGAGATCAACCCTGAGCAACCTACCATTTTGCTTAACTCACATATTGATACTGTCAGGCCTGTTGATGGATGGAACCGCAATCCCTACTCTGCAGTGGAAGAGGATGGAAAACTATTTGGCTTAGGTAGCAACGATGCTGGTGCTTCGGTTGTATCCCTATTGGCTGCTTTTAGAGTATTGATTAACAGTAACCAAAACTATAATCTTATCTATGCGGCTTCGGCTGAAGAGGAGGTTTCTGGAAAGAATGGCATGGAGAGTTTGATTAAGATTATCCCTAATATATCGTTTGCCATTGTTGGTGAACCTACCAATATGAGACCTGCTGCCGCTGAAAAGGGTTTAATGGTTTTAGATTGTACAGTCAGAGGTGTTTCTGGTCATGCAGCAAGAAACGAGGGTATTAACGCCATATACAAAGCAATTGAGATTATAGAGGGTATTAAGAGTTATAAATTCGAAAGGGTTTCTTCTCTTCTGGGAGAGGTTAAATTAACTGTTACAGGCATTAATGCAGGAACCCAACATAACGTTATCCCCGACGTTTGCTCTTTTATGATTGACGTAAGACCTAATGGTATGTACTCAAATATTGAGATTTTGGAGATATTGAAAGAGAGGTTTCCAGAATGTGAATTTGTTCCTCGTTCAACAAGATTAAACTCCTCAAACATAGATACAAATCACCCATTTATACAACGTTGCAGTCTGTTAGGACTTGAGCCTTTTGGTTCTCCCACTCTTTCAGATCAGGCTCTTATTCCATATACTTCGGTAAAGATTGGTCCTGGCGACTCCGCCCGCTCTCACACTGCCGATGAATATGTATATTACAGCGAGATCAGAGAGTCTGTTGAACTTTATGTTAAGTTGCTTGACGGACTACAAATATAGATTTACAGACTTAAAAAATATTGAGTTAATCTGTTTTTAAGTTTTGAGTTCTTATACCCCTTACACTCTATCAGTTTGTTAGGGGTTTTTGTTGCTATTCTCAACAAACGATAACGCAAACTATATTTTGCTTCACGAAGTGGATAGAGATCCATCTTCTCTAATTTTAACAATGTCTCTTTTATAAAATCCTCACTATAATCAAGGGCTATTAATCTTCTTAATAATCTTGCTGTTAACAAATCCAACTTACGATTCAATCCCTCCTCTGACAATGGATCTCCTAATAGAAAACCGAACTTTTGTAACTCTGTTATTACATCAAGCAGTTGATTAACATACAACTCCTGATGCGTTGTATCGGGTTTATTGGTTAACGAGGTTGGTATAGCATAGTGGTAATAGTAGAGTTGTGTTGGTATAAACGTTATCTTCTCTGCCAAGCAGAATGCTTTTATTAAAAAATACTCATTGTCGTGAATATTTTTCTCTATAAACTTTAGTGAATGTTGCAACAGGAATTTGCGGCGATATACATACCCCCATAATACACTCTGAGGTGCCTGCATATTCATATACTCTGCTCCGCTCATCTCTCTGCAATATGGAAATATCTTTTTCGTTACCTGAGATTCATTCCCCTGTTCATCAACTTTCAGATAGTCAAATCCAATTATATCTTGACCATACATAGGGAGCAAGACCTCAACAAAATGTTTGAAGTTCTTTGTATTCAGGTGGTCATCTATATCTACAAACATTATGTATCTGCCTTTTGAGTAGTTCAACCCTAAGTTTCTTACTCCTCCTGGTCCTGACTTTTGGCGATGATATGCTTTTAATTGAGGTATATCCTGGCTTAACTCATTTAAAATTGCAAAGGTAGAGTCGGTTGAGGCATCATCAATGGCTATAATCTCATATATATCCTCCTTTATATTTGCCGTTATTATGCTATCAATACACCTCTTTATATATTTTTCTGCATTATATGCAGGTATTACTATGGATAGTTCTACGTTACTTTTCATCTGTCTCGTTAAGTTCGATTTTTAATTTGTTTAATACTCGACCTGCCCCTCTTCCTCCTATTGCTGTATATAAATAGAGTAGTTTTACTACTACTCTTTGCATAAGAGAGAGTTGCACCTTACTCTTGTAGAGTTTTAACGCTTGGCGAGAGACCTTTATTCCTCCTTCACGCAAATAGTGCGCTGCCAATATTGGTATTCGGGCATAGATTGCAGATATTACTTCTGGTCTGTTTTCTGCACCGCTATTTTTTACAGCATCTACTGTTAGCATTATTGTTTGATGTAGTTGCTCGGCAGAATGTAAATATCCGTTACCTGTTATACTCTTTGCGTGAACTCTTATATTTACAAGTGGTTTCTCTTTTATCCACTCAATTTTTGGATTGAGCAACATTATCCTTATCCCAAGATTCCAGTCTTGCCATCTCTTTATTCGTTCATCCCAGCCTCCTGTTCTCTCATAAAACTCTCTTTTTATTGCATAACATTGGGTTGACAACATACAATGCAATACCTGCTCTTTTATGTCGTTGGTAAAGGAGTAATGACGTATCTTCTTTTTTTTGTATGAGTAATAGAGTTGAGCCTTAAACCCTACAATATCTGCCTCACTTTCTTCAAAGCGTTCTACTATCTGAGAAATTGATGTATAGGTTGAGAGCATATCATCATCATCAAGAAACATCATATAGGGTGCGTCACTCAGGGTTACTCCTTTGTTTCGGGCTGCACACGCTCCCTCTTTTTGCTCTTGCGCATATGTTACTTTAAAATCGGCACTTTCGTATGATGAGAGATATTGCTTGGCTCGCTGCATTGAGTTATCAGCAGAGTTGTTATCGACCAATATCAACTGTAATGGTCTATAATCCTGTCCCACAACTGAGCGTAAAGTATCTTTAATATACTTCTCCCGATTGTGTACAGGTATTACTATTGAAAACATTTTACTCATAACTTGTTCTCTCTTTTCGTGTTCTTTGCTCATAGGTTACTCCCCATATGGTATTTTTCAACAGAGTGAAGATATTTGAACGTCCTCGCAGTGCTGTGAATAACGAGAATTTTATCATTCTCAGGTATGCCGAAAACCCATAGAGATACGATGATACAGCCCCTCTTGAACGGAGGCTTGTTGGTGTCAGATATTTTTTACCTGTTGAGGTATAGGGATGCTCAACTACATAGTGTGGAAAAAAATTGACTTGCAACGATTGTTTTTGACAATCTTTTATAAAGACCTCCTCCTCGCCACTATTCAAATACTTTGAGCCAAGCCCAAATCTCTCATCAAACAATACTTTACCCTTTATGCTTGACAAACGGAAAGCCATCTCAACCGATGAAGGGTAATAACCTTTTACCACCTTGTAACTACCCTTTGATATCGGATAACGTTTCATTGGTGGATCTTCATCGCGAGTCTTTATCTTAAAGAGTGCAACATCGGTTTTGGGGTTGCTGGTAAATATATCAATTATAGTATCAAAATATTCATTTGTATATTTTACATCATCATCGGCTATTAAGGCTATATCTCCATCGGCATATAACAAAGCGTTGTTTCTGTTTTTACACAGTCCAATTGTTTGTACCGGAACAAACTTTACATCTTCTCGCTTGAACTCTTTAGGAATATGAGCCAACATTGAATCATCACTATATTGGAACGAAACAATATAACTTACATCCTTTCGTTCAGGGAGGAAAAGCAATGGTACGTTTGCTATCTTCTGGTTATGTGTTGATATAAGTATGTTTAGTTTCATTCTTTACAATTTTATTTGTAAATATAATATTTTTTGCAAATATACTAAAATGGCAATGGTGATTCAATATTGATTGTTTGTTTTGTTACAGGGTGAGAGAATACAACACTCATAGCATGTAGCATTAACCTCTCGGCAGGTTTTCCGTATAGTTCATCGCCTATAATGGGCATTCCCAACGATTTAGGATGTGCCAAATGTACTCGCAACTGATGAGTTCTGCCTGTAACAGGATTAAGCATTAATCGTGTTATTCTTTTATCATCAATATAATATGTTTGCAATACTCTATATTTTGTTATTGCCTCTTTCCCATTTTCATAATCAACCTTCTGCATTGGGCGATTGTTGTAGTCGGCAGCAAGGGGCAATGATATTTCGCCTATTGATTGTTTAGGTTCTCCCTCAATCAATGCAATATAGGTTTTCCTTACTTCTCGTGTTGCAAAGAGAGTTTGCATTACTTTGTACATTTCAATATCTTTTGCCAAAAGCAACACCCCTGAGGTTGCCATATCAAGACGATGAATAACTTTTATATTGGGGCTTCTCTCCTGCATTATCTCCTCTACAGATTTACCACCCGTTTTGCCTGGCACTGATAATATTCCCGCTGGTTTATCTATTGCTATGAGATATTCATCCTCATATATAACCTTTAACTCGGTATCAGTATCTCTATATTCAAGATTAATCTCTTTCACTTTTAATCCTTGCAACATATGAGTTAATATTGACAAACATTTACCTTTGCACGAAGGGTAGAAATTGCCATCAATACGCACCTCTCCCACTGGTGATGCTCCAACCCAAAACTCTGCCATTTGTATGGGTTTTAGGTTGTTTTGGTAAGCATACTGCAACATTTTAGGTGCAGCACACTCTCCCGCTCCTGCTGGGGGAAAGATATTGCCGAACTTAGAGAATATTTCAATTAAATCTTTTGTTTCACCTTTTGCATTTAGTAATCTAAATTGGCGAAACAGCCATAGTTGCAAATCGGCAGAGCGTTGTCGTCGCTCCTCAGTTAAAGAGTCTATTTTATTTGTGTAAACATCAATTTGCTCTCTTATTTTTGCCAGTTCTGATTTTCCTCTATCTGTAATACGTTTTAACTCAGCCTTCTCAAATTGGCTCTCGCGAATTAGCAACTCCTGTTCCGATTGCGAAAGAGTCAACTCTTCTCGCTTTTTATCTCGCTCTTGCTTATGTTGTTTTACCTGTTCTCTATATTTAAGAATCTGTTGTTTTATCTCCCTCTCTCTTTCGCTATATATATCTAAAAGTTGGAGGTAATTGGCATCTGTTTTTAACTCTTCTACATCTCTATTTATCTGCGATATTTCCGCCTCCTCCTGCTGGAAATAGGAATCTTTACTTAAGAGGTCATAAACTGGAGGGACAAAGAATGGGTGTCGGTTTTCTCCTGCAAGTAAGCCAGAATACGCTGAGAGATAGCCAACTTCTCCTGTGGGTGTTGAAACTACCAAGACTCCAAACATTTTACCCTTTGCCAACTCTTCGCTCCACTCACTTCTACTATTAATATAGTTACGCACCTCTTCGGCTGCCATAAGGCACAACTGATGAGGTGTGTAACGGAAAGGGTTATTAAACTCAGTTGGTATAGAAACCTTTGATATATCTTTGGAGAATTTATGAATCACTCTTTTTATTGCTAATTACGAAATTCTATATCTTCTGACTTGTCAAATCCACTGCCAAAACTATTGTTCTCTATTTCTACATTTATCACTTTTTCAAACAGAAAACGGTGTGTGTTCCAATGGAATGGAGGATAGTCGTTATTGTCTATTATTGTATTCTCTTTAAATTGTAATCCGTTAAGAGATTTTGCATAAACAACAGGACGGTCAAAAGTTTCAAATGTATTCTTCTCTATTACCACACCTTTACCATCTTCACCATGAAAATATTTTTTCTGTGCTGCAAAATTAGGTATCTCGGGATATATTGAGATTATGGCATTTGTGAATTGGAACATATTGGTTAGTGAATTTATAAAGTGATTGTTACGAATAACAACACTTCGGCATGCTCCTGTCTCAAACCATCCATTGCAATCGCCACATAGCAGAATTGCTGTTCCTGAGGTGTGATCAAAAAGATTACGCTCCACCAGTACGTCTTTTGGAGTACTGAAGAGTGTTCCTCTTGCCCTATTGTTACGAATGATGTTATCGGCAAAATAGACCTCAGGTGTCCACTCAAGATTCTCTATTCCGTAATCGCCCGACGCTATATCATCACAAACTGCATCACGCAGAGTTATTTTAAAGAGTTTGGCTCCAGAGATTGTCTCATTGTCGTATGGGGTTATTTCTGATATAACGTTCCCCGATACCAACTCCATTGTTGAGGATTTTACAAACTGAACACTATCACCTTTTCCACCCCAATAGAATCCGTATGCTTGTGGATGCATATATTTTCCTACTATCTCGGTTGGAGAGAGTTGCTCGGTTACTCTCAGATATGTTCCATGCACATTTATAGCATCATCCATCATTCCCTCATACAGTCCATAAATTGAGGTTATCTTCCCTTTACACGCCGAAAAGTGTGTAGCATCTGCTTGTGTTGTAAAATAGCGACCACTTCCCTCTCTAATTGAAACAGAGAAGCCATTTAAAGTTATATCCTCACAAAGTTGTGCCAATAAACCCATTCCTTCAGCATAGTGTACTGTAACATCACAGAGTGTAGTATTTTTATTTCCACTCATAAATATTCCTGGAGTTGGTCGTGCATAGTTACGTAATGCTACAATAGTCCCCTCTTTTAACTTTTCGTTCTGCCATGTTGCTTTTATCAGATATGGCTCTATCTCCTCTACATTGTCTGTACCTACTGCTATATCGCTTGTTTGATATACAATGTGGCCTGTATTACCATCAAAGGCTATTCCTGCAACTGGATGCACCTTCCAATTATCGCCATAAGTTATTAATCGGCTAGATGCATCTATTCTATATTTTGTTTCTGGTACTATTCTATATATTATTGTTCCCTCTTTTATATTGTTTTCTACAATTGTAATCTGGGTTATTTGTGGAATACGTGTATCTATTGAGAGATTTTTTATGGTACAATTCTCACAATCAACCATTGCAATAGGCAACATACGTCCATTCATATAAAGGTCTGCTCCTTGTCCATCAATAGTCAGATTTGATATATTCTCAAAGACCATTGCCAGTTTCTTTGGGTTATCCTGATCGTGATTAGAGATATAATATTCTCTCTCTATGGCTTTCTGAGGATAGAAATCGTAATCGCCCTCTTCAAAAAGCAGAGTTGCTGGCAATCCTTTTCTTTCGGTTTTTATAATCTCTATTACTTCTGCTATTTTTTGTGTCATATCCTCTCCCGTATTTGGATATACTCCATAATCCGAAAGTTTATACACCCCATTATTGCACGATGATGTAATTACAATAGTTAGAATAGAGATTAAAAAATTTCTAATATTCATATCTGTGATATATTTAATTGCTTATATATTGACAAAGGTAATAAATTTGTTTAACTTTGTAAAGATTTAGTGTTTAAACATAAATTGCATGAAGATTTTATTAATTGGAGAGTATAGCAATTTGCACTGGACGCTTGCAAAAGGTTTGAGCAGTTTAGGTCATAAAGTTGTTGTTGCCTCAGATGGCTGTGGATGGCAAAACAATCAACGCAATATTGATCTCTCTCTTAAAGGAAATTCTTTTCTTGATAAAATTAGGTACAGGATTGATATTCTGCGCAATATAAAAAATTTTAGAGGTTATGATGTTGTACAGGTCATCTCTCCTGTTTTCCTAAAACTAAACACCAAAGATATTCTAAAGTTATTTTTATACTTAAAGAAACATAACAGAAAGGTTTTTCTTGGGGCTTTTGGCACAGACTTCTACTATACAAAGGCGTGTTTGGAAAACAAGTTCCGATACTCCGATTTTATGGTTCCTGGAATGAAAGAGAATCTTCCTGAGGACAACATTAACTGGACAAAATCTCCTCTTAAAGATCTTAACGAAACACTTGCAGAAAAGTGTGATGGAATTATTTCGTGTCTTTATGAATACAAGGTTGCATACGAAGATATTTGGGGATACAAGAGCGAATATATTCCTCTTCCTATAAATACCGATGAGATTAGACCTTCTGCCATTTATGATGGTAAAGCAAGATTCTTTATGGGCGTTCAGAAAACAAAGTTACACCTTAAAGGGTGCGATGTTATGAGCGAAGTGCTTAAAGATATTTGCTACAAATATAAAGATATTTGCGAATTCAAAGAGGTAGAATCGCTTCCATACGCCTCATACATGGAGGTTATGAACGGATGTAATATTCTCATTGATCAACTATATTCATACTCTCCAGGCATGAATGCTCTTCTTGGTATGGCTAAAGGTATGGTTACTATCAGTGGAGGAGAACCTGAAATATACTCTATTCTTGATGAGACAGAAAATACTCCAATAGTAAACCCTATTCCCGACAAGAGAGATGTTTATGATAAGATTTTAAATCTTGTTGATAATATTGAAACCATTGGGGAGATTGGAAAGAAGAGCCGTAAGTTTGTGGAGCAACACCATAACTACATTGATGTTGCTATGAAATATATAGATTTCTGGAGAAGTAGATAGAGCAATATATAATAAAATGCTCTTTTTTACGTAATTCTTATATGAGATTCAATAAACTCTTTTTTGTTATAGTCGTTGGTATAGTGTTGTGGGGTTGTCATCCTGCAAAGTTAAGTACTGCTGATGCTCAATTTGAAAGAGGTGAGTATTTTGCAGCAGCCGATACATACCGTAGAGTTTACAACAAGACTTCTGCATCAAAAGAGCGTGCATTAAGAGGCAGGGTGGCTTATAGTTTAGGTACCTGTTACAGAATTCTCAACTCTTCTCCTCGTGCTGCTGCTGCTTTTCAGAACGCTATTAGATATAACTACCCCGACAGCACCGCTTATCTTTACCTTGCAACGGAACTTCACAAACAAGGCAAATACACAGATGCTATCAAGAATTATGAGAAGTATCTTGAAATTGTCCCTAATGATTTGAGAGCCGTTAATGGTCTGAAAGGTTGCGAGTTGGGGATACAACAGAAAGAGAGTCCTACTCGTTATGTTGTTAAAAAAGCAAATCTTTTCAACTCTCGACGCAGTGAGTGTTGTGCCATGTTTACTTTAGAGGATGAGAGCATGATTTACTTCACCTCTACTAACGATAAGGCAACAGGAAAGGATAAAAGTCCCATTACAGGATTAAAGAATAACGATATCTTCTTCTCTGAGAGAAACGATAAAGGTATATGGTCAAAACCTGTTCCTGTTGAGGGGGAACTCAATACTGAGAATGATGAGGGCATTATATCGTTTTCAGATGATGGTCAGATTATGTACTACTCTCTTGCCGAATCAACAAACGCAAATAGCGACACTTATGTTTCGATATATCAGTCAGTTCGTTCAGATGCTTCGTGGAAAAAGGGAGAGAGGTTGGCTATTACTATTGACTCCACAATCATTTGTGCTCACCCTGCCGTTATGCCTGGTACTGACTGGTTATACTTTACCTCCGATATGCCTGGAGGGTATGGAGGCAAAGATATTTGGAGAGTATCGTTAAAGGATATGACAGAGATAGAAAATCTTGGTCCTGAGGTTAACACGCCATACGATGAGGTCTTCCCATTTGTAAGAAAGAACGGAGACCTATACTTCTCATCAAACGGACATCCTGGATTGGGAGGCCTTGATATATTTCTTGCCTACAAAGATGAGATAGGTAATTGGCACAGAAGAAATATGGGTGCACCTATTAATTCTCCCGCCGATGATTTTGGCATTATGTTTATGGCAAGTGAAAGAGGATATTTAAGTTCAAACAGAAACGATGCAAGAGGTTACGACCACATATATTCATTTGAACTTCCTCAGATTGAGGTTTGGATTGAAGGGTACGTTGTAGATTATGATGATGAGCCTCTTCCTGGTGCTGTAATCAGAATTGTGGGTAGAGATGGAACTAATCTTAAAGAGTTTGCAAAAGATGACGGTTACTTTAAATTCCCTTTGGATTTGAATACCGACTATGTTATGATGGCTGGTTGCGGAGGATATCTTAACTCAAGCGCAGAACTTACTACTTTAGCAGAGGAGCAGAACGAAACTTACTGGGTTGATTTTGTTCTCTCTTCAATTGGCAAACCTATACCTGTTGATGATATTTTCTTTGACTTTAACAAAGCCACTCTTCGTCCTGAATCTGAAAATGCTCTTAACGATGTGATTAAGACACTTAACGACAACCCTAACATAACCATTGAGATGGGTGCTCATACCGACTTTAAGGGTAGCGAAGAGTATAATCAATCACTCTCTCAACGTCGTGCCGAAGCCGTTGTTGATTACCTCATTAGGAATGGTATAGCCAAAGAGCGTCTCACCGCAAAAGGTTACGGAGAGAGTATGCCTGTTACTATTACCAAGAAACTTAACAAACTATATCCTCAATTCCCTGAGGGTACTATTCTTAACGAAGAGTTTATCAACACTCTTTCAGAAGAGGATATTGAAGTTGCCAACCAAATTAACCGCAGAACTGAGTTCAGAGTTACCACCATTGACGCAGGTTTACTATAATCAATTAACGCTTACTTTTAGAATAATTGCAGATTCATAGCGATATATTTCATAAGAGCAAGACCAAACTTGTTTAAATTTTCTATCTCTTTACAGAATCAAAGTTAACAATAAAGACACAAGGGGCTGTTCCAATGGAACAGCCCCTTGTTCTATATATACCTATGCAGGGATAACTATTTTCCCAACATTGTCTTTACTTGTTTTAGTACATTCTCAGCAGAGAATCCGAATTTATCATCCAACACTTTGTAGGGTGCTGAATATCCAAAGTGATCCAAGCCCCAAACTACTCCGTTTACTCCTACCAATCGTGCCATTGCCGAAGGTAATCCTGCTGTTAATCCAAATACTGGTTTATCTGTTGGTATTACACTCGCTCTGTACTCAGGTGTTTGGTTGAAGAATAGTCCTGTTGATGGTGCTGATACCACTTGTGCTTTTATTCCTGCCTCATGTAATAGAGGTAGTGCTGCCATTAATGTAGATACCTCACTTCCACTTGCAACCATTATCACATCAGGATTCTCATCTTTTGCTACAATGTATGCTCCCTTCTCTGCTTGTAGAGCCTCTTCATAACGGTCTCCATTCATTGCAGGAATGTCATCTACATTTTGACGTGATAGTATCAACGCTGTTGGAGAGTCTGTGTTCTCCATTGCCAACTTCCATGCCACCACAGTCTCTGCTCCATCAGCAGGGCGTAATACCAACATACTGTTTTTGCCTTTGTGGTTTTTCAACTCTTCCAACAAACGTATTTGAGCCTCTTGTTCTACGGGTTGATGTGTTGGTCCGTCCTCTCCCACGCGGAAAGCATCGTGTGTCCATACATATTTTACAGGAAGTCGCATTAAAGCCGACATTCTTGCTACTGGTTTTATATAATCTGAGAATACAAAGAATGTTCCGCTCGCTGCTATTATTCCTCCATGCAATACCATTCCGTTCATAACGGCTGCCATAGTTATCTCACTTACTCCTGCGTGAAGGAATGCTCCCTCAAAGTTATATGGTGCAAATGCTGATGTCTTTTTCAAGAATCCATCTGTTTTGTCAGAGTTTGCCAAGTCTGCCGATGCAACTACCATATTACCGATGTTCTCGCCAAATACTGATAATACTGCAGATGATGCTACACGTGTTGCCTGATTAGGTTTTAGTGCTATTGATTTGTAATCAATAGCAGGTACCTCACCCGACATATATTTTTTAAGCAACTCGGCTTTCTCTGGGTTTGCCTTCTCCCACTCTGCTTGTTGTGCTTTTCGCTCTGCTACAATTTTACGCAACTCCGCCTTACGCTCTTCGTATAGTTGAACTGTTTCGGGGAAGAATGTAAATGGATCTTCAGGGTTTCCTCCCAAGTTTAAGATTGTTTTCTCTACCGATGCTCCTGCTGCACTAATGGGTTGCCCGTGTGTTGAGCATTGACGTTCAAAATTGCTTCCGTCCTCTTTTACGGCACCTTTACCCATAATTGTTTTGCCAATTATAAGTGTTGGGCGTTTCTCCTCTTTTTGTGCTGCTATCAAGGCATCGTATATTGCTTGCGAATCGTTTCCGTCTATCTCTAAAACGTTCCAGTTCCATGCACGATATTTTGCTGCTGTATCTTCTGTTGTTACAGCATCGGTATCTGTTGATAGTTGAATGTCGTTACTATCAAAGAACATTATAAGATTGTTCAAGCCAAAGTATCCTGCCATACGGCCTGCTCCTTGAGAAATTTCTTCTTGAATTCCTCCGTCAGAGATGAAAGCGTATGTTTTATGCGACATCCACTCCCCAAAACGTGCTACCATAAAACGCTCTGCCATTGCTGCTCCCACAGCCATAGCATGACCTTGTCCGAGTGGTCCTGATGTATTTTCTATTCCACGCTCAATGTTAACCTCAGGGTGTCCTGGTGTTTTTGTACCCCATTGACGGAACTCTTTTATCTCATCCATTGTGAAGTTACCAATCATTGCCAATACGCTATATAGCATTGGTGACATATGTCCTGGATCAAGGAAGAAACGGTCACGATTCATCCATGTTGCATCATCTGGATCGTAAACCATTACTTTTGAATAGAGTGTGTTTATAAAATCTGCACCTCCCATTGCTCCTCCTGGATGACCAGATTTTGCTTTCTCCACCATTGCCACTGTTAGTACACGAATATTATCCGCTACTCTCTCTTGAATTTTTTTGTCGATTGCCATTTTTGATAACTCGTTAGGTTTTTATATAGTACGGTAAGCCCGTATTTAATTCACTTTTGCAAAATTAATTATTTATTCTGTATAATTTATATTTTACAGGTATTATTTATCAACAAAAAAACGGAAATCTTTCGACTTCCGTTTTAATGATTGGTTTTATTATTGTACTTTATTACTCTACAACCAATTTACGTGAACCATCACCTATTACAACATCATATACTTTTGGTAATTTTCCGTATTTCTCTTTGTATTTTTTCTCAGCCTGTTCAATGAATAGTTCGTACAACTCCTCTTTTACCAAGTTGATTGTACATCCACCAAAACCGCCTCCCATCATACGAGATCCAGTTACGTTGCAATCAATTGCTACATCAACCAAGAAGTCTAACTCTTCGCAACTTACTTCATAATCTTTGCTTAGACCAAAGTGTGTTTCGTACATTTTGCGTCCTACTGTTTCGTAGTCACCTGCCTCCAAAGCATCACATACGTCAAGAACGCGTTGTACCTCACCAATTACATATTTAGCACGGCTGTAATCTTCAGGTTTTAGTTGCTCTTTTACCTCCTCAAGCATATCAAAGTTTGCATCACGCAACGACTCTACTTCAGGATATTTTGCTTTGATTACCTCTGCAACATGCTCACAACTTAAACGGCGATCGTTATAAGGCGAACCTACCAAAGCGTGTTTTACACATGTGTTAAGCAATACCAATTTGTATCCTTTTGGTTCAAATGGGAAGTATGAGTACTCCAATGAACGGCAGTCCAAACGGATTAGGCTACCCTCTTTACCGAATACACTTGCAAATTGGTCCATAATTCCGCAGTTTACTCCTACGTAGTTATGTTCTGTTGCCTGACCAACTTTTGCCAACTCAAATTTGTCTATTTTGTTATCGCCAAACATATCGTTTAGAGCGTATGCATAAGTACTCTCTAACGCAGCAGATGATGACATTCCTGCTCCAAGAGGCACATCACCTGCAAAGGCTGTATTGAATCCTTTAACGGGTACTCCGCGTTTAATCATTTCGCGACATACTCCAAAAATGTATTTTGCCCATGACGCACGTGGTGCATCCTCTTCATTTAATCCAAACTCTACATAGTCTTTCTCATCAATTGAGTATGCTTTTACTTTATCTGTTCCGTTTGGTTTTAACTCAGCAATTATACCTTTATTTACCGCTCCTGGAAATACGAATCCGTTGTTATAATCGGTATGCTCTCCGATTAGGTTGATACGACCTGGTGATGCGTAAAGTTCTCCTGTTGTGCCATCAAAGTGTTTGATGAAACGACTTCTGACAAAATCTATATTCATAATTAGTTAGTTTATATGATGAATTAATTTATTACTCTTTTACTTGTGAGGGTTTTGAACCAATTAATGCATAGAACAATAGGTATGCTGCACATGCTACTACTACCCAGAAACTTGTCATATAATCGGTCATCTCTGCTACTTGTGCCTGAATTGCCAACATTACCGCACATCCGAATACCATTGTCATAAATATTCCTGATGCCACTGCTGTGTATTTTCCAAGTCCCTCTACTGCCATATTGAAGATTCCTCCCCACATTACTGAGGTACACAAACCTACTAATAGGAATGCAAATATTCCAACTGGCACGTTAGCCCAGATTAGGGTTAATGTTCCCCAATCAATTCCTGGAACTTGTACTTTGATATCTGTTGGAGCAAACATTCCGAATAGAACCAATACTAATGTAAGAATTGAAACTGTTGTAATCATTGCTCTACTTGACACTTTGTTACCAATTGATGCTCCAACAAAACGTCCTACCATCATCAAGAACCAATATACCGCTACTATCAATCCTGCTGTTGCCGCATTGATTCCTAACTCAGGAGTGTTTACAAGATACATATTCACATATGTTGGTGTTCCCACCTCAATTCCCATATATAGGAAGATACCTAAAATTCCTAATACAAAGTGACGATATTTGAACGCTCCTTTTACCAATGACATATCAACTGGTGCTTGCTCTGGCTCTTCAATTTTTGTTTTCAATATTGTCAAGAATGCTACTACAAAGATACCTAATGCAATCATTAATGCAGGTGTTGCATCAGCAATTTTTGTCTCTGATGTTACCTCTCCAATTAATGCTCCCATTATGATATATACTGCAACTGCTGCTAATGAGTTAAATACTCCTCCTGTTTGGATTAATTGGTTTCCTGAGTTACCTCCACCACCAAGTAGGTTCAACATTGGGTTTACCACACAGTTTAGGATACACATACAGAATCCTGTAATGAATGCTCCAATCAAATATACGGTAAATACAACTCCTATTCCGTTTGCCACGTCTAATAGGCTGCTTGACCATTGTACAAGAATACCTACGATTCCGACCATCAGACCTATCAAGGCTGTTTTTTTGTAACCAAATTTTGATATTAGCATTCCTGCTGGAACTCCCATGATTAGGTATGCTACAAAGTTTCCGTAGTTTCCGATTTGTGCTAACACTTCTGATACTCCGCCTTGTGCTTTAATGATGTTTGCCATTGGCGAACATAGGTTTGTTACAAAGGCAATCATAGCAAAGAGCGCAATCATTACGATTATGGCTCCCCATTGTTTTTTTTGTTGACTCATAATTGTTTTATTTTAGTTTTAGTTATTAGTTATTTTTCTACTCCAAATTTATATATTGTCTTTTGGTAATACTCCTCTCCTGGATTTAAAACGCATGAAGGGAAGTGTGGTTTATTGGGGGTATCAGGAAAATGCTGTGCTTCAAAGCATATTGCACTTCGTTTTGGGAATGTTGCACCGAATGCTCCCTCAAATCCGTTATGCCAATTTGATGTATATACTTGTACACCTGGTTCGGTAGTATATACCTCTAAGGTGCGTCCACTTATTGGTTCTACGCACTTTGCAGCATAAGATAATTCTCCTGGCTCCCGTTTATTCAATACCCAACAGTGGTCATATCCCACTCCAAATTTTGTTTGCTCAAAGTCTGCATCAATACGTTCGCCTACTACGTGTGGTGCACGAAAATCCATTGGTGTTCCTTCAACTGCATCAATGCGGCCGTATGGGATTGATGTCTCATCTACTGGCACATAAAAATCGGCATTCATAATTAGGATATTGTTCTCAACCGATGCTGTATCTTTTTGTATTCCAGAGAGGCTGAAAAATGCGTGATGTGTAAGGTTAACGATAGTCTTTTTATCAGTTGTTGCCGAATACTCTATTATAAACTCATTATCTTCGCTTAGAGAATATATGACTGTAACTTTAAGTTCTCCTGGAAATCCCTCTTCACCGTCGGCTGAGGTATAATCAAGTTTAAGAGTGCTTTCGTTTATTTGCTCTGCATCCCATACTCTTGCATGAAATCCTGTTGGGCCTCCATGGAGAGAGTTTGGTCCGTTATTTATTGCAAGGGCATACTCTTTGCCATCAAGGGTAAATTTACCTTTTGCAATACGATTTCCGTAACGGCCTACCAATGTACTTAGGAATGGTTCTGGGCTTTTTACTACTTTCTCAATTGAGTCGTGTCCTTGTATGACATTTGCATATTTGCCATCTTTGTCGGGCATCATTATTGACATAACTGCCCCTCCGTAGTTGGTTACGCAAATTTCGGCTCCTTTGCTGTTTTTTAGAACATACATAGCAGTTTTCTTTCCTGCTATCTCTGATTCAAAATCGGTTTGTTTTAATCCTGATAATGTCATAATTACATTTTATTCTAAAAAGTTCACTATATGTGATTGTACAAAATTAGCATTATTTTGCATCGGCCGACCGATACTATTATATGTTATATAACATAAAAACAGAGTTTTTAGTATTTTCTTTCGCCAAATATATCTGTTCCTACTCTTATTATGTTTGACCCGCACTCTATTGCCAGAAGATAATCATCAGACATACCCATTGAGCAATATGAGAATTTTTCATCTTCTGAGAAATATTGTTGTTTGATTTTATCAAACTCTCCCCGTATGGTTTTAAACTCTGATACTATCTGCTCCTGATCATCGGTATAGGTTGCCATTCCCATAACTCCGCAAAGGTGTATGTTGTGCAATTCACGCCACTGGCCTGATGCCATATACTCTTGCAACTCGGCAGGATAAAATCCGCTTTTGCTCTCTTCTTTGGCTACGTGTATCTGTAACAAAACATCCACCACACGTCCCTCTTTTTTAGCACAACGATTAATCTCGCTTAATAGTTTTGCACTATCGCCACTATGTATGAGCGATATAAACGGCACTATGTATTTTACTTTGTTTGTTTGCAAATGTCCAATAAAGTGCCACTCAATATCGGATGGTAAGTTTTGTTGTTTAGGTATTAACTCTTGAACTCTGCTCTCGCCAAAAATTCGTTGCCCTGCATCGTATGCCTCTTGTATAGAGTCTTCGGGATGAAACTTTGAAACAGCACAAAGCTTCACTCCTTGCGGAAGCGAAGCCTTGTATTGGTTTATATTTTCAGTGATTGTTCCCATCTCTGAAAAGTTTTTATTATTGCGCTTCTGGTGTTGATACCTCATATCGATAGACATCCATAATGGCTGTTTCTGTTATTGAAGCCACTTCGTAGTCTATCATTGTTGTTCCCATCTCGTTTGTAAGCGTTGTAAGTGCTGTTGCAAAGTCTTGGGCTTGTATTAACATAAATGCTGCGGTACGTTTTTCTACTCCACTCTTCTCGTCAAGAGTTATATAGTTTAGTTTTGCCTTATACCACTTATCTCCTGTTTCATCAAAGAATATATCGGCTAATTTTACTCTTTTTATATTTGCTACGGTAAATTCACCTGATATATATGGTTTCATCTCTTCTATTATTCTTGCCTCTGCCTCAGTAAACGATAGTGCATCTACCAAATAGGGTTCGCTTACACTTTTTGGCAGACCATTCTCCATCATCTTGTCGTATTTGACTTTACATTCAAACCAATTGCTCATATCCTTATATATTTAATTCTGATTTCTAATCTTCCAATTTTTCTAATACATTAACATATTCAACACCCTCTTGTCGTAATATGTTTGTTGTTTTTATAT
>JAFQBL010000015.1 GCA_017416695.1 Bacteroidales bacterium
TCGTCGAAAAGAGAAGACAGAGGGACGTAGAAATGTAGTGCTGTCGCAAATGTGTAAAGCAGGATATATAACCGAAGCAGAGTGTGACTCATTGAGTAAAATACCGCTAACATTAAAATTCCGAAAAGTTGATCACAAAGAGGGAACAGCACCATACTTTAGAGAGAAGTTACGTTTAATGCTAACAGCAAAAGAGCCTAAGCGCTCAAATTATAGAGGATGGCAACGTCAGCAATATGTCGATGACTCAATTGCATGGACAACAAATCCTCTGTTTGGTTGGTGCGAAAAAACAAGAAAGCCCGATGGCTCAAAATACGATATATATACTGATGGATTAAAGATCTATACAACTCTCGATTCGCGAATGCAGGCGTATGCCGAGGAGGCAGTAAAAGAGCATATTGGAGGTTATTTGCAACGTGAATTCTTTAAAGAATTACGAGGTAAGAAGAATGCACCCTTCTCTAAAGATGTAACACCTGAGGAGGTAGCATCAATATTGGAACGAAGCAAAAAGCAGAGCGACCGTTATCTTACAATGAAGAGAGCAGGTAAATCTGAAAAAGAGATAGATGCAGCATTTAAAACACCATGCGATATGCAGGTATATACATTGCGAGGAGTTGTTGATACAACAATGACACCAATGGATTCAATACGTTACTACAAATCATTCCTTCATACAGGTTTTATGGTGCTAAACTCTAAGAACGGACATGTGAAAGCATACGTTGGAGGTGTAGATTTCCGTTATTTCCAGTATGATATGGCATCGGTAGGACGTCGTCAGGTTGGCTCAACCGTAAAACCGTTCCTATATACATTGGCAATGGAAGAGGGATTTACACCATGTGATCTTGCACCAAACGTACAGCCATACATCGTTGATAAATATACAGGCGATGTTTGGGCTCCACGTAATGCTTCCGATAAGAGAGTAGGAGAAGATGTAACACTCCGATGGGGATTAACAACCTCAAACAACTGGATATCGGCATGGCTAATGAATCAACTCTCTCCACAAGCGTTGGCAACACTTATGCACTCATTTGGTATACGTAATTACATTGATCCCGTAGTGGCTCTATGTTTAGGACCAGCCGAAGTGTCAGTTGAGGAGATGGTAACAGCCTATACAGCATTCTCAAATGCAGGAATACGAGTTGATCCAATGTATGTAACCCGAATTGAAGATAGTTTTGGTAATGTAATATCAACATTCACTCCCAACATGACCGAAGTTATAAGCCAACAAGCATACTACAAAATGTTGTCAATCTTAAAAGATGTAGTAAACGAAGGTACAGGAGTAAGAATGAGATATAAATATGGAGTAACCGCACCAATGGGAGGCAAAACAGGAACAACAAACAATAATTCCGATGGTTGGTTTATGGCATTCACTCCCGAACTTTCAGCAGGAGTATGGGTAGGAGGAGAGGATCGTTCAATACACTTTGATCGTATGTCGGTAGGACAAGGAGCATCAATGGCACTTCCAATATACGGACTGTTTATGCAAAAGGTATATGCCGACCAAACACTTGGATATTCACAAGATTTAGATTTTGAAGTACCAGAAGAGTATCAGGATGTATGTGGAGAAGGAGACCTGGAAGAATCCTCTATAACAGCAACAATTACAGAGGAGACCAAAGTTGAGGAGGAAATAATGGAGGGAATGTTTGATTAGGAAAACAGACATAAACACCCTTTTGAATAAATATCTAAAAAAGAGATAAATTATAGAGAAGGAGTTTCTTAATATTTTGGAAACCCCTTCTTTTTTTGTAACTTCGCAAAACGTATGATAAAGAGATATAGATATATAATAATAGGGGTTTCACTACTCTTTTTTGTTGTTGCAGTAGCAATGACCATATACAAGTATATGCCCAAAGAGGAGGTTATAATAAAACCCTCTGAAACATACTATATAACCGTTCAAAAGGATATCAAGACCAACTTCAAAGGATCGTATCGCAGAACATTTAACGATAAAAATGATGTTCATCTCAAAGCAGCAAAATCATACGGAATAGTATCCCAACCAGTAGATATAGAAAAATCGTTAGAGGAGGGTGCTTTGGCGGAGGTTATCACATGCGACTATTACGAAGTTGATAAACTAACACATTCACACCCATACTTAGTACCTCATGCAAAGGAGCGATTAGATGAATTGGGCGAAGCGTTTAATCAAGCATTGGCAGAGCGAGGAGGAGGGAGTTACCGATTTATAATAACCAGTGTGCTTCGTAAGGAGACAGATATAAAACGATTGCGCAGATGGAATGTAAATTCAACAGAAAACTCCGCACACCTATTCGGAACAACCGTTGATATTACATATCGTAGATTTAGCAAATACACCCCACAATTTATAATATCGGATCTTGATTTAAAACTGCTACTTGCCGAAACCCTGCAAAAGTTTAGAGAAGAAGGCAAGTGCTATGTAAAATACGAAGTAAAACAGGGGTGCTTTCATATAACATTCCGATAAACATTGTTAAGATATATGAACTATATAAGGAACTTTAAAGGATGGGTAGCATCAATAGTAGTATTAGTTGTCTTCTTGTTAATACGACTATTTTCAAACGACACCAAAGAGGTTGCATACAATGAGTGTGTAGGAGAAAAATTCTCAACCTTTTATAGCGTAACATACAAATCAGGCGAGAATATTGATACATCAATAGTTAAACTCTTGAACGAGTGCGACCTTTCTCTATCCCCCTTTAACAAATCATCACTCCTCACAGCAATAAACAATAACGATACAACCATTATTGTTGATAAAATGTTGAGAGATGTAATAACCCTGTCTCAACAAGTTTACACAGCAACAATGGGAGCATTTGATCCTACCATTTCACCGCTTGTAAACGCATGGGGATTTGGATTTAAAACCGAAACATTTCCAACCGATAGACAAGTAGCAGAGTTAAAAGATTTAGTAGGAATGAACAAGATAACACTAACCACAAAAGGTAAAGTAATAAAAGTACCCCCCAACATAACACTAAACTTTTCTGCAATAGCAAAAGGCTATATAGTTGATAAAGTTGCGCAACTCTTAGAAGATAACGTAGTAACCGACTATTTGGTAAACATAGGAGGCGAAATATCGAGCAAAGGTGTAAACTCACGAGGTGAGAGTTGGAGGGTAGGAGTAGATAAACCAGAAGAGAGTAATCTTGGAGGAGATATTCAAACTATACTACAACTATCCGATAAAGCATTAGCAACATCGGGTAACTACCGAAAATTCAAAGTAGAAGAGAATCAAAAAGTGTGGCATATAATTGATCCGCGTACAGGTTATCCAACTGAGTCGAGAGTATTAAGTGCAACAGTAATAGCCAACAATTGTGCCACAGCCGATGCTTATGCAACAGCCCTTATGGTACTTGGCGTAGAAGAGGGAATGAAAGTAGTGGATGCTGATACAACATTGGAGGCAATGATGATATGCCCTGGTGATACATCGCAATACAAACTATATTACAGCAAAGGATTTGAAAAATATATAAAGTAATGGAGAAAGAATATAAAAAAATATCGATGGAATCGTATGACTATCCGCTGCCCGATGAGCGAATAGCAAAATTTCCATTACCCCAACGCGACACATCAAAACTGCTATTATACAAAGACGGAGTAATATCGGAAGACAAGTTTAACGCACTCCCTTCGCATCTGCCAGAGAACTCACTTTTGATATTTAATAATACCAGAGTAATACAGGCACGACTCCACTTTCAAAAAGAGAGTGGAGCCTCAATAGAGATATTCTGTTTAGAGCCACACACCCCAGCCGATTATGCACTATCGTTTCAATCAACAACAGAATGTATATGGGAGTGTTTGGTTGGAAA
>JAFQBL010000121.1 GCA_017416695.1 Bacteroidales bacterium
ATTGCAAGGATGAAAATAGTAGTTCAAGAACTGACCGTTATTTGAGATCTGTTCAATTCTCTGGAACTTTGACTCCTTTCAATAGTGGGACAATTGAGTCGGGCGCTCACAATGTCTATTCCGACAGAACAGATTTAATTATTGAGGCTATACCCGGTGCTACCCTTACTCCAACTTTAGATTGGGTAGGATTATGGATGTGCGGATATATACATATTGATTATGATTGTGACAAAGAGTTTAATCAAACATTAAATGTAAACGGAACAAATGGCGGAGAAGTTGTTTCATACAACTATTACGAAGGATATAATAGTATAGGAACCTCTATAAGTAGCGGAAGAGACTTTTCACAACTTCCAGCATTTACACTTCCTTACAATATTGATGAAGGCGACTATCGTTTACGCGTAAAGATTGACTGGAACTCATTAGATGCATGCGGAAACCCAACTCAATCAATTGCAGCAAACGGAGGTAGCCAAGTTGATATGACACTTCGCATTACATACCCAACAAGTATTGAGGAGAACAATGCTGATGAAGCAAAAGTGTATGCATCGGCAGGAGCAATAAATATTTACGGTTACAGCGGAGAGGTTAAAGTTATAAATACAACAGGTCAAATTGTAAAAGATGTTACCATAAAAGACAATGAGCAAATTGAGGTTAACAAAGGCATCTACCTTGTTGTACTTAACGGAAGGAGTGAAAAAGTTATAGTTGAATAGTTGTTAGTTGTCAACTAAAGTTGCCCGTGTGGGTAGTTGTTAGATATAAGTAAAAAGCGACAGAAATTTCTGTCGCTTTTTTTTTAGAGATCAATCATCTAAGTATTTTTACTATACTATCTTTATGGTAGTTAAACCGAATTATAGATTACAAATATTACAAATAAATACTAATTTTGTTTCAAATATTTATTAAATATGTGTGGTTTTGAAAATAATTGATAATTTTATTAATGTTTTTGTGGAAATTTGTTTGAAATAACACCTTTTATCACTATCTTCGCAGAGTTAAAAATTTAAGCACAAAAATATAGTAACAATATAGTAAAAATGACAGAGATGATTTCAGCACGTTTAAATGCTCTTTCGCCTTCGGAAACTTTGGCTATGTCTCAAAAAAGTGCAGAGTTGAAGGCTCAAGGAATTGATGTGATTAATTTGAGTGTAGGTGAACCAGACTTTTTTACTCCCGATCATATAAAACAGGCCGCTAAAGAGGCTATAGATAATAACTTCTCTTTCTATTCTCCTGTTCCTGGTTATATGGATTTGCGTAAAGCAATTTCTGAGAAACTTAAGAGAGAGAATAATCTTACATACGCACCCGAGCAGATTGTTGTTTCAAATGGAGCAAAGCAATCGGTTTGCAACGTGGTGATGTGTATTGTTGATAAGGATGATGAGGTTATCATTCCTACTCCCGCTTGGGTTAGTTACGTGGAGATGGTGAAACTTGCTGAGGGTAAAAGCGTTCTTGTTAACGCAGGTATTGAGCAAGATTTCAAAATAACTGCTGAGCAATTGGAAGCTGCTATTACTCCTAAAACCAAAGCAATTATTCTTTGCTCTCCTTCAAACCCTACTGGTAGTGTATATACTAAAGAGGAGTTGGCTGCTCTTGCTGCAGTATTGGCTAAATATCCTCGCATTGTGGTTATTGCCGATGAGATTTATGAACATATCAACTATGTTGGCAAACACGAGAGTATTGCTCAATTCCCAGAGATTGCTGACCGCGTTGCTGTTATAAATGGTGTTTCAAAGGCTTATGCTATGACTGGTTGGCGTATTGGTTTTGTTGCTGCCCCCCTTTGGTTGGCTAAGGCTTGCAACAAACTTCAAGGTCAATATACTTCAGGTCCATCTTCAATAGCACAAAAGGCATCTGTGGCTGCTTTTGCTGGTCCTCAAGATTGTGTTGAGGAGATGCGTAAAGCGTTTGAGCGCAGACGCAACTTGGTTGTTGAACTTGCAAAAGAGATTCCAGGATTTGAGGTTAATATTCCTCAAGGAGCTTTCTACCTTTTCCCAAAGGTTAGTTCTTTCTTTGGTAAAAGCGATGGTGAGCGTACTATTAACGATGCCGTAGATTTGGCTATGTATCTTCTTGAGGTTGGCCACGTGGCTACCGTTGGAGGCAAGGCGTTTGGCGCTCCTGAGTATCTTCGTTTCTCTTATGCTACTTCGGACGAGAATATTGTTGAGGCAATGCGTAGAATTAAAGAGACTCTTGCTCGATTGAAATAGTATTTAAACAATTGATATTAAAACTCTCTAACCATAGTTAGGGAGTTTTTTTGTGAAAGCAACAAATTACAAATTATACCAATTTGTCTAATTAGGTATTAGTTATAAAAAAGTTAATAAGATTATTCACTTAACTGATTTATTATTGCTTGAAATAGCATTATATCAGAGGGAAGGGTGAGTTTAAAGTTTATCATCTCGCCCTTGGCTGGATATAGTGGCACATGCCCTAATTCACATGCTAATGTAAAGATTGACTGAGAATAGGTTATATCTTTTTCTTCTGCCTCCGCCACCATCTGTTTCAACTCTTTTAAGTGAAAGGTATGTGGCGTTTGCGCTCGCAAGAGGTCTTCTCGGAGGATATAGCGGTATGTTTCTATATCTTTGTTTTCCCCTTTTTTCTCTACTTGCATATAACTCTCTTGACTTTGTAGTGAGGTTATGGCATTGCCTCGCGATAGACAAACTGAGATATTACTGCTTATTATGTCTTGAGAGATGAGTGGTCGCACTGCATCATGTATTAGCACTACCGTATTTTCGCTCTCCGTCTTTGCTATTGCTAATATTCCGTTACGTGCTGACTGAAAACTGTTTTCACCCGACTGAATTACTCCTGCAAATTTTGTTATTCCTGCCTCTTGAACCTGCTTTTTGACTGTTTGGTGCCACTCGGGCGATGACACTACATATATTGCACTTATGAGCATATGTTGCTGAAAGGCTTTCATTGTGTGTTGCAGGACCGATAGCCCATCAACCACAAAGAATTGCTTAGGTATGGTCAGATTCATTCTGTTACCTACGCCTCCTGCCAATATTAGTGCAACACTTTTATTCATCTGCTTTTAGTCCCCCTTCTATTTGTATTTCTCCAATATTTCGGCACATAGTTTCTCGTGACGTCGTATTGTATAGAATCGGAGTAGTTCAAAGGCTGTTGACTCCAATATAAAATATAGATACGGTACGTTAAATCCTACGCACAGGAACATTATTATTACTCTTAAATCGAATGTGAGTATGTTTGTTAGTGGCATTATGGGCTTACTTCCTCTGCAAAAATCCTCACGGAGTTCTGTGGGTATTCCTTGCGGATATTTGTTTTGGATATGTTGCATCAGTTTGTGAAACTCCTTTACCTGATCTTCCTGCGAGCCTGTATAGCGTGCGTAGAAATAGAGGTAGAGTTTTTTAAACCATCCGCTTTTATCCCACCTTAAAGCCTGCATCTCTTCTCGTAACTTATGTGAAGAGTCCAACTCTGCCTTATCTGCTCCAAATTGAAAGTAGAGATGTATATTGCGATAGTAGTCGCCTATGGCACATTGGCGACCATGACATCTAAATCCCGACCACGCTGATAGTAAATAGATGGTAATTCCCCATTTTACATTGGTAAAGGGTATTAACTCTCCGCCTAATCGGATTGCCAAAAAGAGATATATGAAGAAAAACCAGACATCTCCACAAAAACCGTCCAACACTCTTCCTATGAGGGTTTTCTTGCCTGTCATCCGAGCTAATTGACCATCGGCACAGTCGAACCAATTTGCCCACACGAGCAATGCCATTCCTATAAGATTAGTAGTTAAATCAGTACTATAAAAGAGAAAGCCTGTTGCCGACCCTATTACTATGCTTATTATGGTTACGGCTACGGGGTGTACATTAAGAGACTTAAAGAGTAACGCCCACAGGTAACCTGGTGTGCGTGTCATATATAATTCAAAAGGGCCTTCGGTATCCTGGCTCTTCATTGTCGCTTTTACATTATCAATAAGGCTCATAATGTGATGCTCTGTTGTTTAAATCTCTTCTACTCTGTTTCTGTCTCTAACATTAGATTTACACTCTCATCTTTTCCGCTTCTATCAACGTATTGTTTGCGTAGGGGATTTGCTGTCATCTCATCGTACATAACTCGATTATTATATACATCTATTGCTGTGTATATGGCTTGTCGCATTGAATTTGCCGAAGCCTTGCTCTTTCCTGCTATGTCGTATGCAGTGCCATGATCAGGTGAGGTGCGTACAAAGTCAAGTCCTGCTGTGTAGTTTACTCCGTCATCCATTGAGAGGGCTTTGAATGGTGCTAATCCTTGATCGTGATACATTGCTAACACTCCATCAAAGTTTTTATATAGTGCGGCTCCAAAGAATCCATCTGCAGAGTATGGTCCAAAACATACTATTCCATTATTATATGCTTCTTGTATTGCGGGGATTATTGTCTCTTGCTCCTCTGTTCCAATCAAACCGTTATCTCCTGCGTGTGGATTCAACGATAGGACTGCAATTCGTGGACGTTCTAATTTAAAGTCTTGTATCAGAGACCTGTTGAATATGTTTAGTTTATTAATTATCAACTCTTTTGTTATCTTATCTGACAACTCTTTTATTGGCGTATGAGTGGTTACCAATGCCACTTTCAATGTTTCGTTCATCAATATCATTAGAGGCTCGTTCTCGCCGCCAAATCGAGATTGCAGATACTCTGTGTGTCCTGAGAAGTTGAAATCTTCTCCTTGTATTGTATTTTTATTTATTGGTGCAGTTACAAGAACATCTACTTTACCATCTTTAAGATCCTGTACTGCTATCTCTAATGCCTTAAGCGATGCCATTCCTGCTACTTGCGATGGTTTGCCTATCTCTACCTTTAACTCATCATCAAAGCAGTTTACAAAGTTTACTCTGTCGGGTAATATATTATCGGCATTCGCCACTATATTAAATTGTAAATTAGGTACATCCAGCACTTTTTTGTAATAACCCGATACTTTTGCGGCTCCATATACTATGGGAGTACATATTTCAGCCATACGTTGGTCTGCTAATGCTTTGATTATCACCTCATAACCCACCCCGTTAATATCTCCGTGAGTTATTGCCACTCTTAATTTATTTTGTTTCATACTGGTAATATCTTTTAATTATGTTGCTAATTTACAAAATTTATGGTTATCTCATAGTGTTTGGTATGTTTATTCTCCTTTTTGCGATGCTAACATTCCGCACGCTGCTGATACGTCTTCGCCTCGCGATGCTCTGATTGTTGCCACTACTCCTCGTTTGTTTAATTCATCGCGAAATGCCTCTATCACCGCATCAGATGAACTTTGTAGAGAAATTCCAGGTATTGCATGGTAACGTATTAGGTTTACCCTGCAATCTAATCCTTTTAGTAATTCTGATAGTTTTGCTGCATCTTCTAAACTATCGTTCACTCCACGTAACATTATGTACTCAAACGACAAACGGCGTTGATGCGAAAAGTCATACTCTCGCAACATTGCAATCATATCTGATATAGGAAATGCCTTCTCGGCTGGCATATATCTTGCTCTGCGACCGTCTGGAGCATGCAGACTTACCGCCAAGTGGCATTTACTCTCATCCAAAAAACGTTTTACACCTTTTCGTATTCCTACGGTTGAGAGGGTTATTCGCTTTGGACTCCACGCCATTCCCCACGATGCGGTTAGTATATCTATTACTGTCAGAACAGAGTCGAGATTATCGGTTGGTTCGCCCATTCCCATAAATACTATATTGGTAAGTTGCTCACTATGAGGTACTGCCAATATCTGATTCATTATCTCAGCAGGGGTGAGATTTCGTTGAAATCCCTGTTTCCCTGTCATACAGAAGAGACAATTCATCTTACAACCTACTTGCGAAGAGACACAGAGAGTTGCTCGCTCACGGTCTGGAATATATACGGTTTCAATGGTGTGACCATCGTGCAAACGGAAAAGATATTTCTCTGTACCATCGCTCGACACTACCTGATGCATTGGAGCCACCACTCCAACTTCACACTCTTTTGATAACTTTTCGCGATTCTGTTTTGATATGTTGGTCATATCAGAGAAATCTGTTACCCGTTTTTGATACACCCATTCACACATCTGCTTTCCTGCAAATGCTGGCATTCCTAACTCTTGCGATAGTTGTTTTAACTCCGACAGATTTTTACCAACTAATGTTCTCTTTTGCATCGACTCTTATTTTAATATGATAAGGGGACAATTTCAATTGTGCTGAAACCGTCCCCTTGTTTTATATTATTGGAATCTTATTTTAAGGAGAATAATCTCAAAATATTTTCCAAATTCTCTATTTTGCCTTCTGATTAGTAGAACAATGTTCTATTGTCATCTATATCAGTTAGGTTGTAAATCAAATCGAAATATCTCTCATAGATATATTTTGTCATTGATGATTTGTAGATGTTTGTCTCACTTACTTTGTCAAATGTTGACAATACATCATTGTTTGCAACAACTTTGTATAGATATACTGCTCTGTTTCCTTGTACTGGTGCTTGCAACTCTCCTACTTGAGCGTATGGTGCTGCTCCTGCCAATTTAGGTTCAAATCCTATTCCTGGTACTACTGAAGAACGGAATACTACCGATTTTGCAGTATCTACTTTTGATGCAAGTGCCTCTGCTGCTGCGTCAAGTGAAGCGAACTCTTTTAGCAACTCTGCTATCTTCTCGCCTTTCTTCTCTTGAAGAAGTCTTGTTTTTAACATAGGTGCTAAATCTTCGTATGCCTCATACTCATCGTCTGAGATTTTTGCAACTTTTGCTACTACATAGAATTTTTTATCTACATCAAAGATTTTTGACAACTCTTTTTCATCAGCATTAAATGCCCATTGTATTATCTCACGTGCATTAGGAATGTAAGAAAGATTGATATCTGCTTTTCCAATTTTTGCTGTTTGCACTGAGATTCCGTTATCAATATCTCCGTTAGAGAACTCAGCAGTCTCGCCTTTCTCTGTCATGTATTTGCTTAATTTGTAGTATTGAGCATCGCGAGTCTCCTGACTTGGTTTAACCTCAACAAGTAGTTGTGCAACTTTTGCTTTATCTACTGGTTTTGTTTTGTCAGTTACCTCTAATAAGTGTATTCCAAATTGAGTTGTTACCTTTTGAACTCCTTTTGCTCCGCGGAATGCTGCATCAGCAAATTTAGTTCCTAATTGTGATAACATAGGCTCAGTAAACCAACCGAAACTTCCTCCGTTTGATGAAGTGTTTGTGTCAACTGAATACTCTTTTGCCAACTCTGCAAAGTCACCACCATTTTTAAGTACATTGTAGATACTATCACAAAGAGCCTCTTGTGTTGGAGCAAACATTATGTGACGTGCCTCAACCGAATCGGGTGCTACAGTTGTTGACATTACACGATACTTTTTGTATGTATTGTTCTCAAAGATTGTCTCTGATACATCTCCTACTTTTGCTTTGCTTACAAACTCTTTCATTTTGGGAGACATTGTTGATACAGTCATATACTCTTTTGGTGCTTGAGCATATTGTACATGTTGCACATTCTCTGTTGTTGCAAATGTCTCTGACAGAGTATTAAACAACTCCTCAGTTGCTTTGAAGTCGTCTTGTGTTGGTGAAACTGAAAGTGCTACAAACTCTATTGTGCGATTCTCATCAATTTTGTAGTTCTCGCGTTTTTTAGAGTAAAGTGCTTTCACTTCGCTCTCTGATACTTCAACTAATGAATCGGGAATTGCTGTGTAAAGTTGAGGTACATATGCTATATCTACATTTTTTGTTGTCTCTGCAAAGGCTGACTCTAAATCAACATCATTAGGTAGTAGTGATTTTGAAACGAGATTGAACATTTTACGACTTACTCTGTCCTCTTTCACTGCATCTTCAAAAGCATACCAACTCTCTTGTGCCATTGCAATCTGATATTGTTGCTCTTCATCCAATGTTGTTAGATCTGTTGAGAACAGTTGTGATAAGTAACTCATCAACATCTCTTTATCAAATTGCCCTGTTTGAGGATTTGTGTATTGTTGCAATACTAATGGAGAGGTGTTGTCGCCAGTGATTAGATCGCTCAACTCTTCTTCTGATACTGTAATACCGATATTCTCAGCACAATCCGACATTGCTTTTGTCATTACCATCTCGGTAAATATTCTGTTTCTGTCGGCATCGGTAGTCTCTGCTCCTAATTTTGCTTGGAACTCCTCAGGTGATATTGCATCACCATTTACTTTGGCTACATTGTTTTTACTCATTTGTAGGAATGTGCCTCCTGAGTTTAGGAAGTCTCCGATGATGAATGCCAACAATGCAACTCCAATTACAACAATAAGAAGTCCTGCTTGATTTCTAATTTTTTGTAGTGTTGCCATCTGTTTTTTATATTTAATTTGTTTATTATTTACTATTTTTTTCAAAACCAAGTGCGAAGATAATAATTTTTCTCTGCTTATCCCAATTTATAGGTATTGTTTTTAATATTTATGTTATTATTTTTTTATGTTTTTAATTGCACTCTCTTGTTTTAGGGTATCTAATGCATTGGTTGATATTGTATCTTTTCTTCGCATATCTTCCACTGGAAATATTCCTGTGGTTTTTAATATCTTATATTGAGTCATATTTTGATTGGACTCAAAGCCTAACCCCTCTATAATTCTATCTCCTCGTTCAATGTGTATTATGGTATCGGAGTATATCTTTTTTGCATCTTGACTCCAAAATAGTTGCTCTGTAAAGAAGCGTTCATCGTTGGTATTTGCCATCTTTACATCACCACGTATCTCCCATAGCCTTTGACTCTTATAGAATATGGCTGTATCTCCTTCCAAGAAGGCTGCCACATTGTAATCATCATCAAAGGTTTCTAAATATATACCGCGTGGAAAATACCAGCGTGGAGTCTCAGAGTTTTCATACATATACCAATCGGGTGCCACCACTCTGTAACGTGTAACTCCTGAGTCAGATATAAGTGTTGATACATCTTTACTGTATATGGTTGGGACTTCGTTTGGATCAGTAAAAGCCTCTATCACCTCTTTTTTGTCTTTGCCACAACCAAATGCTACAAGCATCAGCAAAAGAGCAATTACTGGTAAAGTTCTATTAGTTGGAGTATCTTTTTTATTCATCTCGAATTGAGGGTTTATTCGATTCTGTTCTTGAAGAACCAGAACTCATTAAATGATATTCCTATTGAGAAAATCAATCCGTTCTCAACCAATTTTGAATTGGGTTGCATTTTTCTGTTGAAGTATTGTACTGATACGTTTACCAACGATTTATCACGCATTATAGGAAATCCCATTCCAAATGTTGCTCCTGCCTCATACAAGCCATTACCTTGAATTTTCATATACGACTTTTCGTAATATGCTCCTGCTCTAAAACGTATTCTGTCAACGTATTTTAATGAGTATAGTTCGTTCTTATACTCTGCTCCTACTGAGATTCGATATCGGTTGTTGAAGTTATTTTTTAATGTTGCTTCGGTATAATTCTTTTTCCAGAATGGCAGATAGTTTGCGTTTTTCCATGCCTGATAGGTGAAATCAACTCCTACTATAAGTTTTTCCTCCCAATTATAACCTAATCCTACACCATAACTCTCTGCCATATCGTATGCTCCCTTCAACGACATTGTATCACTTTCCACCGTCAAAGAGGTTTCTCCACTTGTCTCTAACTGATACAGATCATAATATCTTTTACCCAACATCTTCTTCTTGGGCGAATATACAGCACCTAATGTTATTGAGTGTTTATCGTTTATTGGCTGGGTGTATCTTACTCCAAAATCGACCTTAAAATCGGTTATGTGCATTTTTGTTTGAGCAATCATTGCCACAACATTATATTGTGACGATGGCATAATGGTTGAGTTGTGCGTTATGTTTCCAAAGAGATATGAAACATTTGCTCCTATAAATAGATTCTTATAAAGTTTTGCTGCGAGACCGAGATATACTTGATGTATTCCTCCCTCGCCATAATTTGAATACTCTCCGAATGGGATTTTCTTTCCGTACTCGTAATTTACTCTTGAGAATGGCACAATTCCGAGTGATGCAGCCAAATGTTTTCCAATTGGAAATTGAGCGACTGCGTAATCAAAGTTGGCTGTGGTTTGCGTCTCTTTAAGTTTTCCCTCTTTTCGCCAATCAACCTCAACACTCATTCCTATATCAAAGAGGAAAGTAAGAGAGTCCATTGCCGCATACGATGCAGGGTTTTTGGGATTGATTTGCATTTTGTTATTTATTCCATAACCAACGCCTCCCATTCCCGAATTAATTCCTAATGTACAATCATCAAGAGTTCCCAATCCATGCATCGAAAAAGGCGTCTGTGCTTTTGCAAAAAGGGTTGTTACAAAAAGAATTACTATTATTGATATATATCTATTTTTCAACATTGTATCGTAAAATCGCATTTAGTCCTTTTAACACAAGGTACTCATCATCAATTAAAGGTACGAAAGTACTATTTTTTAATTGATTATACAACAATAAATGATCTCCACCAGTTAATATAACTTTGAGATTTGTATCTTTTTTAGAAATTTTAGCAATATACCCCTCACATTCATACTTCACTCCACTCATTACCCCCGATAATATAGCAGAGTTTGTATCTACTCCCAATAGCGGATATTCATTTGACACCTCTACAAGGGGTAACGATTTGGTAAAATGATTAAGGGCTTTTAGCCGCATTGATATTCCTGGTGCTATATTCCCTCCTTTATATACTCCGTCAGGTGTCAGGTAGTCGTAGGTTACTGCAGTTCCCGCATCAATTACTAACGTTGGAACTTCTCCACAAACCTCTCTTGCTCCTACGGCCGCTGCAACTCTATCCATACCCAATGTCTGGGGTGTTGCATAATCTACTTTTATTGGCAATGGGGTATGGTATGTAAGATTAACAAAAGTTACAGAGTTCTCTTTTAGAGTTGCCATAAGAGAGTTGACTGGTAATGATGAGGTTGAATATATAGCATTACAATAGTTTAATTTCTTAATAGAGAGCATAATCTCCTCAACAGATGAGAGTTCAAATACATCAACACTTACTATGCCATCTTTATCAAAGAGGGCTATCTTTACGGAGGTATTCCCCTGATCTACTATAAGATTCACTTTGTTTTACTCTCTTGATTGTTTTTCTCTTTCAGTTTTTTCTCTTCACGAGACACTATAAACGAAGCATATAACTGCAAGATTGCTCCCGAAAGAAGCAGCGCTAACCACTCTTGTTGACGCAAATACATAAACCATGATGCAGCGGTTATAAGTAATGCCGAAAAGAGTTCTATTCTACATGCTCTCTTTTGACGCAAAGTCATTCCTTCTGTATCTCTAAAAAGTCGCACAAATACCAAACACGCTCCTCCTACTCCCAACATATACACCGATAGTTGTTGCTGATACATAAATAGTATTGTTGCAGACAAGATTGATATTGCCGCTATAACAGTTATCAGCCCTAATATGTTAGGATTTATTTTTATCTTCTTCATAATTCTTAGTTTATATCTCTTTTTTAACGTTCAAACCTAAACAAAAGATTACTCCTCTGTTGTAGTTTTTATTATAAATACATCTTCATCGGCTTTTTTATAGCCATACTCCTCTCTGGCATACTCTTCTACTGCATCCTTATCTCTTGTAAGTTCTTCAATTTTAATACTATCCTCTTTCATCTGTTTTAAATAAGTATCAAGTATCTCTTTCAAACTATCGAGTTCGTTTTTATACTCCATACGAACTCGTATATTGTTTTTATCAAAGAACATCAGATATATAAAAAACAGTACAACTGCCAATGGCAACCACCATTTACGCAATATTTTAAAAAAATTCTTAACAGATTCTATCTTCATATCTCTTTTAGAGTCTATATGTTTAACTGTTATTTTTCTATACTCTTAAATTTATGCGAAGATATAAAAAGTTTTTGGGTAACGAAAGCAATATTATGAGTTATAAGAGTCTCAGAGATAAATTTCCGATATTTAATATATCTTTATTGAGAAAAATAGGAATCAAAAAAAGAGAACCACAATCTTTTGATGTGGTTCTCTCTATTATAGTGTAGAACTTTTTAATTATTCTGCTACTACTACAACCTCTATCTCTGCTGATACCTCTTTGTATAGTTTGATAACTACTTTGTGTGCACCAAGTTCTTTTAGAGGCTCTTTCAAAGCGATAAGGCGACGATCAACAGTGAATCCTTTTTCAGCCAAAGTATCTGCAATTTGAACTGATGTTACAGATCCAAATACTTTACCTGTCTCACTTGCTTTGGTTGCAATTGAGATAGAAACTCCGTTTAATGAAGCTGCCAATGCTTCAGCATCTGCTTTAAGTTTAGCCAATTTCTCAGCACGTTGACGATTGTCCTCTGCCAACATTTTAAGAGCAGACTCTGATGCGATAACTGCTTTTCCTTGAGGGATAAGATAGTTGCGTCCGTAACCTTTCTTTACGCTAACAACATCACCCTTAAAACCTAAATTTAGGATATCTTCTTTTAATATTACTTGCATTGTCGTTCCTCCTTAATTTTATTTCATATTATCAGTTACATAAGGCAACAACGCCAAGTGGCGAGCGCGCTTAACAGCTTGAGCAATACGACGTTGGAACTTCAATGAAGTACCTGTGATACGACGAGGTAAAATTTTACCTTGCTCGTTTAAGAATTTTTTCAAGAATTCGGGATCTTTGTAATCGATGTACTTAATTCCGCTCTTTTTGAAACGGCAATATTTTTTCTTCTTTACATCTACTGAAGGGGGAGTGAGATATCTGATCTCTGATTGAGTGTTTTGTGCCATGATTTAGTTCTCCTTTACTTCGTTATTTGATTTAACACTTCTTCTCTTCGCTGCATATTCAGCTGCGTATTTGTCTTGTTTGAATGTCAAGAAACGAATTACGCGCTCATCGCGACGGAAGTTTACCTCTAACTTAGCAATTACGGTAGGTTCTGCATCGAACTCAATAAACTCGTAAAAACCTGTTGTTTTCTTTTGAATGGGATAAGCAAGTTTGCGTAAGCCCCAGTTCTCTTCGTTTACTATTACGGCTCCTTCAGCTTTGAGAATGTTTGTGAATTTCTCTACCGCTTCCTTCATCTGTGGTTCAGACAAAACGGGAGTCAAAATGAAAACGGTTTCGTAATGATTCATAATTAATAAATTTGTTAGTTAATAAAATTTGCGGTGCAAAATTAGTAAAAAGTTTTTAATCGTGCAAATTATCAAGCAATGGGTTGTTATCAAATTAATTTTGTTTGGTAAATTAAGATTTATTTTTTTGTTTTGTAAATTGGTTTTATTACCCTATGAAAAGATAAGACATAATTATGATAAACTCAAACAACAATATTAAATGGGTTAATACAGGTAGGGCATTATCAATGATAGGAATTTACATTGCTCACTGTAACTTCTATTATTTGAATTTAGAGTCAAATGCAATGCTATTTTCAAATCTCTTCAGAGTTCCATTCTTCTATTTTATATCGGGATTCTTATTCTTTAGAAGCCTTGAAAAATATACACATAAAGAGAAATTTGAAAAAATTATATACAAATTGATTTGGCCTGCCATATTCTTTCCTGCATTAATATGGATTCCTAAAATGATTGCTCACGAAAATGAAATGAGTTTTCTTATATTTTTAAAAGATATTTTTGGAGGAATATCTACATGGTTCATCTCTTCAATAATAGTTGGACAATTGTTATTATTATGTTTAACACTATTCATAAAAAATATATACTTCATTCTAATAATAACTTTTTGTTTATTTGTAGGTGCATTTTATTTAACAGAGATAGACCCTACACCATTCCCTTGGTATTATAAATCGGGCCTTATAGCATCTCTCTTCTTAACTATGGGTGGAGTATTTTATAAGAACTACGATAAATTAAAAAAGCATATATCCATCTATTTACTTATAGTAAGCGGTGCAATATCTATCTTTATGCACTTTTATACATTGAAAGAGGGTATATATAATAATATTATGCAGGCTCAATACGAGAATATTCCTTTAGGTCTTTTTAATAATATTATAGGAATTATTTTTATGATTCAGTTGTGCCATTATCTTCCGTCAATAAAGTGGTTAGAGTATATTGGTAAAAATAGTATAATATTCTATTTCTTTGTAGGTGGTGTACCTTTGGTAATAGGGTATTTAACCAAAACATTTATCCCTTTTGATGGTTACACAATGACTCTTTTGGTTACAATATTAAGTATAATAATAGTTTTCCCTGTCTCATATATAATTAATAACTATTTTTCATGGAGCCTTGATTTTTCAAAGATTATTAATAAGATGCGAAAACATTAAAGTTATTTCAACAACAGCCTCATTATGATTAATTCTCTTATAAAATTCAATATTGTTTTAATATCGGTTATATTATATTGTTCATACTCTCATGCTCAATACAAAAGTGATGAGTTGGACAATGGCCTATTGTGCAGAACTATTGACATGCCCGATGATTATGAGGGCAAGGTGGTGTGTACACTCATAAAAAGGGATTGTGAACAAAAGAGCAAGAAGGCTCTGCTTTACGTGCATGGATTTAACGACTACTTTTTTCAGGCAGAAATGGCTGACCGCTTTAATGCTGAGGGCTATAACTTTTATGCTGTTGATTTA
>JAFQBL010000122.1 GCA_017416695.1 Bacteroidales bacterium
CTTCAAATAAGGTCTTCTCGGTATTCTCTTGTCGCAGCATTGAATTACGTGTTGTAAGTGCTTTGTTGTATGCCATTACGGCAGAGAGATATTCTCTATTGAATTGTGATAGGGTTTGGTCAATAAATTTACGGCGAATTTCACTTCCCTCTTTTACCAATTCACTATCTTCTGGCGAGACTATTACTAAGGGTATATATCCAATATGTTCTGATAATTTGCTATACTCCTTCTTATCTCGTTTAAAGGTCTTTTTTTGTTTAAGTTTTACGCCACAATTTATCTCGGCTACATCGTTGTTTTTGGTATCGCGATAGTTCCCTCGTATCATAAAGAACTCTTCTCCATGTTTAATGTTTTGAGTGTCAGAGATATTATAGAAACTTTTACAAAACGACAGGTAATATATTGCGTCTAATAGATTGGTTTTGCCCATTCCGTTGTTACCCAAGAAACAATTTATATTGTCCGATAGTGTTATATCGGCTTCGGTTATGTTTTTAAAGTTAAGTAACGATATTGTTTCGAGTATCATTTTTAGTTAATCTGCTTTATTGTTTTTTCTACTGCGAAGATAGTAATTAAAAACCGATTATTTTAGTTTATATGTTATTAAAAATGTAAAAATTATGGGCGAAATTTTATTTATATCGATAAATATTTTATTTTTGCACTTGATTTTGCAAAAAAAGACTCTTATTTTATGATAGAACATCTGCTTTTTTTGCGTAAAGGTTTGAATATTAATTAAAAACATTAGATACAAATGGCTAAAGAACAACAAATGGACGAATTGGATAAAATGAATAACGTCCTATCTACTGGAGAACAATGGATTGAGAAAAATGGTAAAAAACTTACAACTATTGTTATTATTGCAATTTTAGTTGTTGCAGGTTTCTTAATGCTAAAACAATTCTATTTTGCTCCTATGGAAGAAGAGGCTCAAAATGCAATGTACAAAGGAGAGTTCTATTTTGAGCAAGATAATTTTGAGGTTGCACTTAACGGAAATGAGGCAGATTTCATTGGTTTTAAAGCAATAGCAGATGAGTATTCAGGCACTAAGGCTGGTAACTTGGCTAATGCTTATGCAGGAATTTGTGCTTATAACCTTGGAAATAATGAGGAGGCTCTTGAGTATTTAGAGGCATACGATGGTGATGAACCTCTTCTATATCCAAACATAATTGCGATGATTGGTAACTGTTATGCTAATATGGGAGATTATGACAAAGCAATCAAAAACTTTGTTGAAGCAGCAGAGGAGGCTTCAAATTCTGTAATCTCTCCCCTATTCCTTGTAAAGGCTGCTACTGTTGCAGAGAAAACAGGCGACAATGCAAAAGCGTTAGAGTTCTATCAAGAGATTAAGGACAAATATGAGAACTCTGTTATAGGTCAAGATATTGATAAATATATTGAGAAAGTAAATGCTCAACTAAAATAGTTTGAAAGTTTAAATAACAATATAAAGGGTATCGCATATTTTTATATGTTGGCACCCTTTTTTATTATACAATAATATGGCAACAACAAATTTATCGGCATATGATAAAAACTCAATGCCTGATGCTTCAAAAATGAAGTTTGCAATTATATGTTCTGAATGGAACGACCAAGTTACTGGGGCTCTTTTAAGTGGGGCATACGACACTTTGGTGGAGAATGGTGTTAAACAGGAGAATATATTTGTTGAGTATGTTCCAGGAACTTTTGAACTGACATTTGGGGCTCGCCGTGCAATGCAATTCTATCGTCCCGATGCAGTGATAGTTTTGGGATGTGTTGTACGTGGTGGAACACCTCACTTTGAATACGTGTGTGAGGGGGTTACGCAAGGAATTACGGCTCTAAATGAGGATGGTTCAATTCCTGTTATATTTGGGGTTTTAACTACTGATGATATGCAACAGGCTCTTGATAGAGCAGGAGGAGTGCTTGGAAATAAAGGAGATGAGGCTGCTGTTACTGCTATTAAAATGGCTGCTCTAAGTATTAAGTTGAGATAATAACAAAACGGGAACAACAATAATTTAACACTCTTTTTTTTGCTTTTTTGCAATAAAACAGTAACTTTGTGCCCACATTAGTACTAATTTATAAACAGAACGAAAATGGCTTACGTTATTACAGAAGACTGCGTAGCATGTGGAACATGTGCAGGTGAGTGCCCAGTTGAGGCTATCTCTGAGGGCGATATCTACGTAATTGATCCTGATAAATGCTTAAGTTGTGGTACTTGCGCTGATGCTTGTCCTACAGGTGCTATTATCGAGGGATAATCGTAGTCTAAAAGAGATTATGGGCTGTCTGATTTTATTAGGCAGCCTTCTTTTTTTCAACTTAAAAATTTGAGATATGCAGACAATCCCTTCTGATCCCATGATGCTCTTTAGTTTTATAAATATGAAGTTACGCGATGAATACTCATCGCTTGATGAGTTGTGTGCAAGTATGGACATAGATCGCTCCTGGCTTATAGATAAACTTGCGTCAGTTGGTTTTGAATATAGTGCCGAAAATAACAAGTTCTGGTAATAATATATATGCCTTTCTGAATAAATTATATATTCTAAACCTTTAGTTCTTCTTCATCGTTAATTCTTGAGATTATTGATTATATATACAAGATATGATGAGCGAAGAATCTTCTTTTTTTAATTCGTTTTCTTCTGTTGTAAAAACAATATTTGAGAGTGTTGGTATCTCTACAAGGATAGCAGTGGAGTTTGAATGTTGGATTTTTATATTCTTTCTGTTGATAGCCTCTATCCTGCTGTCGTGGTTGTTGCACATTTTTATTGAGTTTATTGTTCCTCGCCTACTTAAAAGAGGGAAAGGGTGGGTTATAAGACTATTGCTGAAACATAACACTCTCTCAAAATTTGTTTATGTTTTACCTCCTGTATTCATACTCCCTTTTTTACCATTGGCATACAATGAGTATCCTAAATTTATATCAATAATAGAGCATATATGCTGGATATATATGGTAATCTCTTTTGCTATATTTCTTAACTACCTTTTAGGTATTGTTTGGCATATATTAAACGAAGGGGAGAGGAGTAAGAATATTCCTTTACATGGTCTTATTCAACTTGTAAAAGGGGTTGTTATTGTGTTGAGTTTTATTATTGTATTATCCATTATTATTGATAAGTCGCCACTAACGCTTATAACTGGTTTAGGTGCTTTTGCTGCTGTATTGATGTTGGTATTTAAGGATACTATTTTGGGTTTGGTGGCGGGTGTGCAACTTATGCAAAACGATGTTGTTCGCAAGGGAGATTGGATTACTACTTCTGATGAGAAGGTTAATGGAATTATTGAGGATATTACCCTGAATACAGTGAAAGTCCGCAACTTTGATAATACTATTGTTACAGTTCCTCCTTATCTTTTAATATCTTCAACGTTACAAAATTGGAGGGCAATGAGAGAGAGTGGAGGCAGGCGTATTAATATCACTTTTATTGTTGAAGGGGAGAGTATTCAATGTCTCTCTCCAGAGCAGTTAAATTGGTGGAGTAGATTTGATATGCTAAGGGACTTCATAACTATTAAAGAGCAGGAGAGAGGAGGGGAGAGGAGTGCAATGTTACAAGGTATTTATGGTACAATTGATACTAATTTAGGATTGTTCAGAGCCTATATTCAACTCTATATCAATCAACATGAATTGCTCAATAAGAGTATGTTATCAATGGTGAGAGTATTGGATCCTACGCCGAATGGTATTCCATTGCAAGTTTATTGTTTTACTGTTGTTACTGAGTGGAAGGGATATGAGGCTGTCAGGAGTGAGATTACAGAATATATCTATTCTGTGTCGAGGGTATTTGGTTTACGTATATTCCAAAATGCTTCGGGATACCACTATCTCTCAGAGGCATACATTACGGTGGGAAAAAATATTCCCGAATAGTGAATAATGTAGTTCACTTTTTGTATTTTTACATTGTAAAATTTAAATGGCTATGTTACAATTTGCACCTATTAAAATTGAAGATAGAGAGATATTTGAGAAACACTCTTACGCCTTGGGAGAGGGGAGTTGCGATATGGCATTTGCTAATATCTTTTGTTGGGCTCATATTCATAATCCTGAGATTGCGGTGTGGGGAGGTTTCATTTTTATTAGGTTTGGTGGAGTGAATGGTAAATCGCATACCTATATGGAACCCATAGGAGTTGGGGATAGTATTGCTGCTTTTAATGTTCTGTTAGAATATGTGTCTTCTCTTCAAGAATCTCTTAAAATGGCTGGTGTATCGGCAAACTTTGCGGAGAAAATTAGGGCATCAATACCTTTTTGCGGATATTATCTCTATCCTAAACGTAGTCAGTTTGACTATATTTATAATGCCGATTATTTAAGAACTCTATCGGGGAAAAAGTTGCAGTCAAAACGCAACCATATAAATACCTTTAAAAAACTCTATAATTTCACCACAGAGCCACTTACTGCTTCTCATAAGGGTGATGTGCTTAGATTGCTTGATGAGTGGCGAGAGGGCAAAGAAAATGGCGATTTGGTGGCATATGAGAACGAAAGAGAGACAATAGTCAGGGGTATGGATAATTTTGATGCTCTTGGTTTACGTGGTTTGGCCCTCTATGTAGATGGCGATTTGGCTGCTTTTACATACGGCTCGGCAATAAACTCAAATACTTTTTGTATCCATATTGAGAAGGGTAGTAGTCGTTATGAACGGAGTTTTGCAATGATTAATTATCTTTTTGCTAACTCATTACCTCAGCAATATTGTTATATAAACAGAGAGGAGGATTTGGGTATTGAGGGGCTTAGAGATGCTAAATTGTCGTATCAGCCTATTATGCTATATCCTAAGTTTAACCTTATTGAGATAAAGGGGAATGAGGATAAGATTGAGGAGATTAAGCGTTCAACTGAGGGCGTTGAGATTGCTATGCTTTGGCGTGAGGCATTTGGAGATGATGAGGAGGTTATAGATTATTATATATCTAAAATCAGACCATTAGGCAAGAGTTATATTTTACGTTATAGAGATGCTATTGTTGCTACTGCCGATATGTTTAATTTTGTTGGTAGTTATGGCAAGTGTTCATACATATATGGTGTTACTACAAAGAGTGATTATAGGGGAAAGGGATATGGTAAGACTTTAATGAAGGATATTTTTGAGTGTTTGTATCGCAATGGGGCAAATCGTTGTATGCTTATTCCTGGCAGTTGTAATGTTGCAGGTTGGTATATAAGTCAAGGATTTTCAAAGGTTGTGGAGCAACCAATATCTCTTATTAATGATTACGGCTACGATTTTGGCAGGGAGGAGGAGTCCTTGAATACTCCTCAGTATAGGATTATAAATGCTGAAGAGTATCTGGCTGAATATGCAAAACTGCACACTCAGGCCTCTTTTACGGTTAGTGTAAAGGATGCAATTTTATTACCCAATAATGCCACATATAGAGTGGAGGAGGGGTGTGTAAAAAAGGTTGCTGACAGTGAGTGCAACAACCTTATGAATATATCTGATTTATTTGATACTTATCCTATAAAGGAGGATAGTTATTTTATGGTTAGAATGTTCAGGTAATCAGCCATCAGTTATCAGTTATCAGTGGTCAGTTGTTAGACTAACAACTAAAAACTAACAACTAACAACTTTTTAATGTGCCTCTAACCAGTTCTTTCCGCTTCCTGTGTCAGCAATTAGAGGTACACTCATCTGGTATGCTGCCGACATCTCTTCGGTTACCAATTTACGGAGTTGTTCTAATTGCTTTTCAGGAACGCTGAAATTTAACTCATCGTGAACCTGAATAATCATCTTGGCATCAAGTTTCTCTCTCTCTATTCGGCTTGCAATGCGAATCATGGCAATCTTTATTATATCTGCTGCACTACCTTGTATGGGAGCATTAATAGCATTACGTTCGGCATAACCGCGTACAATACTATTATTTGAGTTAATATCTTGCAGTACTCTTCGGCGTCCTGTAATGGTCTCAACATATCCCTTTTCACGTGCAACCTCAATACTCTTATCCATATATTGTTTTACTGATGGGAATGAGGCAAAATAACCCTCTATAAGCGATCTTGCTTCGCTTCGTGATATGTTTAACCTCTCGGCTAATCCAAACGCTGATATGCCGTATATAATGCCAAAATTGGCTGTTTTGGCTTTGCGTCGCATATCGCTTGTTACCTCGCTTAATGGAACATTGAAAATTTTTGCTGCAGTTGCTGCGTGAATATCCTCTCCTGAGATAAATGCTTTCAGCATATTCTCATCTTTGCTCAAGTGAGCCATAATACGTAACTCTATCTGTGAGTAGTCTGCCGAGAAGAAAACTTCGCCCTCTTCGGGAATAAATGCACGGCGTATCTCCTTGCCATTATCGTCGCGTATTGGAATGTTTTGCAAGTTAGGATTACTTGAACTTAATCTGCCTGTTACTGTAACTGTTTGGTTAAATGATGTGTGTATCTTGCCCGTTTGTTTATTAATTAGTTCGGGAAGTGCATTTATA
>JAFQBL010000123.1 GCA_017416695.1 Bacteroidales bacterium
CAGAGATATTTATAATGGGGGTATGCCAATTATGAATACCAAAGATCTGTTTGTGAAAGACTTCTCATACAACTACTGCATATTTGGAGATTTGGATGTTGAGAGCAAATGGGATGACGAGGAGAAGGCTATATGTTTTGATGGTAATGTGTCAAAACCTAATATTGAAAAGTCGAAAGTTTTTGGCAAAGTTCTACCAACCCGAGATTCGCTATATTTCCATATTGATGCACACAAATTGGGTGTTGACTTTATTCAACCTTTTACCGAGAATATAATGTCGGGGGTTACTGGTATTGTTAGTGGAGAAGTGGAGTTATTTGGTAGATTTAAGGCTCTTAATGTTGTTGCTGACGCCTACGCCGAAGATTTCAGTTTTGGCATTGACTACCTTAATACCCGATTCTTTATTACAGATAGCGTGAAGTTGGATACCAAAGGTGTATGGGCTAAAAATATTACGGTTAGAGACAGCGAAGGTCATACTGGTAAAGTGAATATGGCATTAGAACATACCAACTTCAAAAATATGAAATACGATATTTCGATGTTTGATATGTCGAACTTCTTGGTATTCAACGTTACAGAAAAGATTAATCCCGTTTATTATGGTAAGGTTTTTGGTACTGGCGGTGGTAGAATATGGGGTAATTCAGACACTACTACCATTGACGTAAATATGATTACCAATCCAAACTCAAACTTTACTTTTGTTCTTAGAGATGAGGAAGAGGCTGGTGATTATAAGTTTATTTCGTTTGTTGACAAGGATGCTATTGTATTGAAAGATGTTGAGGTTGTAACAGAACGTCCATGGGAGAGATACAGCAATATTCAAACACCAGAAAAAAAGCATAAACTTATCATAAACCTACAAATTGATGCTACACGCGATGCTCTTATGAGAATGATTATTGACCCCAATACAAACGACCAAATTAACGCTTGGGGTGAAGGTGGCGTGAGAATTGCTTTTGAAACAGGACAAGAACTTAAGATTTTTGGTAGTTATACCGCTGAAAAGGGAAGTTATAGTTTAAATCTGCAAGATATTATTTCAAAAGACTTTATTGTTGATAATGGTAGTACTATAACATTTACTGGAGATCCAATGAAAGCCGACCTAAACATTAGTGCTCACTATAATGTTCAGGCAAACTTGCTTGATTTGGATGAGAGTTTTGCCCATGAGAAGGAACTTAACAGAACTACTGTTCCTGTTCATACTACATTACACTTAACAGGAAATTTGAAGCAACCTGAATTTACATTTGACCTTCTGTTCCCTACTCTTTCGCAAAATATATCACGAAGAGTTAAGACCATAATAAACTCAGATGATATGATGAACAGACAAGTTCTTTATCTTCTTGCATTGAACAAGTTTTATACTCCAGAGTATATGAGTGTAAGTGAGAAACGTAATAACGAATTGGCTGCTGTTGCATCTTCGGCCCTATCTTCGCAACTTAATAATATTTTGGGACAAATTAGCGACAAGGTTAATATTGGTACTAATTTCAGGAGTGATAAAGGAGACTTTTCTGATTTGGAGTTTGACCTTATTCTTTCTTCTCAACTGCTTAACAACAGACTTATTTTTAATGGTAATTTAGGTTATCGCGACAAATCGGTTAGTAACAATAGTTTTATCGGAGACTTTGATTTGGAGTATCTTATAAATAAATCTGGAACTATCCGCCTTAAAGCATATAATCACTATAACGACAAGAACTACTATATTAAATCGGCTTTAACTACTCAGGGTGTAGGATTGATGTTTAAAAAGGATTTTGATAATGCTAAAGAGATTTTTAAACGCAACCCCGATGATGTGGCTTACGAAAAAGAACAACGCGACAAACGTAAAAAACGCAGAGAAGAGCGAAAGATTAAAAATGCCAAAACCGAAGAAGAGTCGTTAGAGTCAGAGATTTATGATTAATAAAAAAAAAGGTTGTTATGCTTAACAATAATTATAGAAGAGACATCCTCAACCTATAAAAGATTTTTGGGGATTATTAACCAATTTATTGGTATATAAGTATAAAAAAATGGGGCTAATCAACAAGTTTTGCTGTGACTGCCCCATTATTCTAAATTTATAATAAATTACTTCAAAGCATCAATGTTTTGTTGGTTCTCCAACATTTTGCCTTCTGATGTGTACATATATTTTATACGTTCAGAATATGCCTTTTCAATTTTACCACGCACCATCTTCATTGTACTGTTTATCATCTGATTTTGCTCTGTAAATGGCTCTGCCAATACTGCAAAGCATGATGGCAACCAACGCTCAGGGAATTGTCCTTCAAATTCACCTCCTTTTTTGAATTTGTTTACTGCTGCTTCAATTCTGCGTAGTGCCGCTTTGCGTCCCTCTTCGGTATCTAATGTTAGTCCATCTTCTGCTACACGACGTTTTAACTGCTCCTTATTTGGTACAATCAATGCTGTTGTGTATGCTGATTGGTTGTTATAGAGCATTACCTGATCGATGTATGGAGAGTGCTCCACTAACGCCTCCTCTATCCCTTCTGGACTATACTTCTCTCCGTCACTTGATATTAACAGACTTTTGAAACGTCCTTTTACGTATAACAATCCCTCTTTTGTCATATATCCAAGGTCTCCTGTGTATAGGTATCCGTCGCGTACTGTTTCGGCTGTTGATTCGGGATTTTTCCAATATCCTGCCATAACGTTCTCGCCTTTTACTACTATCTCGCCCATTTCACCAAGAGGTAACTCTTTTCCTTCGCTATCGCATATCTTCAACTCTATTGGTTGTACAAGTTTTCCTGATGATCCAAAGCGGTATAGTTCTGGTCCATTTGAAGAGATTACTGGTGTTGCCTCAGATAGTCCGTATCCTTGGAACATAGGAATTCCTACTCCTATATAGAATTTTTGTAGGTCTTTATCTAACAATGCTCCTCCTCCAATGAAGAAACGAAGACTTCCTCCAAAGTTTGCTCTTACTTTTGAGAATATTATCTTATCTGCCAACACTACTAAAGGCTTTAATAAATAACGGAATCCTTTGAAATCGAGATTACTATCACCATAGTAGATTTGTGTTACCTTCATTCCATATTTGAAGAGTTTCCATGTCAGGCGTCCTTTTGCTCTGATTCCTTGCTCTATGTTCTTTTTGAATGTTTTTGCCAATGCTGGTACACTCAAAATAAAGTGAGGTTTAACCTCGCGAATGTTTAATGGGATATTTTTTAATGACTCTAATGGATTGCGACCTACTTGTACTGTTGCTACAGTTGCTCCTTTACTCATCATTATATAGAATCCTACAACATGAGCAAAACAGTGATCAAGTGGTAATATGATTAGTGTTCGCCATGTTTCATCTATTCCTACCAATGTCAACGCTTGCTCCACGTTTGCGGTATAGTTGCGATGCGTTAACACAACACCTTTGGGATCGGCTGTTGTTCCACTGGTATAGGTTATTGTTGCGTAATCATCGTTCTCAATTGAATTGGCTATTGTTTTAAACTCTTCAAGTGTGTGAGTTGATAGATATTTGTCTCCCATCTCCAACACCTCTTGCAAGGCTATCTCTTTTTCTTTGTAACTCTCTTGTGCATCAAATACTATTACTTTTTCTACCTGAGGGAGTTGATCAATTATTTGACGTACTTTTTTGAGTTGATTACCTGATACCATGATGTATTTTACATCGCCATGTATTAGACGGAATAGCAAATCGTTGCTCTCCTCTAACTTTATTGATAAAGGTACATTGATTGCTCCTGCATAGAACATTGCCAACTCTCCAACTATCCACATATTGCGACCTTCGCTCAACAAAGCCATAGTGTCTCCCTTCTTTACGCCTAACGCCTGAAGTCCTGCTCCTAATTGATATACTTGGTCTTTTACTTGCGAATATGTTGTTGGGGTAAACTCTTTCCCTGTTTTCTCCAATAAAAATGTGTTGTTCGGGTATAGTTTTACTGACTCCTCGAACAAATCAACTAATGTTCTCTTTCTCATCTTTTTTTTAAAATTAAAGGGAGGTTATACCTCCCTATTATATTAGTATTCTATTGTGCTATATATAAATCTTATATCTATATTTTTTGAATCAATCTGTGCAAATTTTGGTGCTTGCAAATATGGATATACTGTTTTTATTTCTCCTTCGGTGTCGGTTGATATTCCTACAGGTATCAATATCATTTGTGAATCGGTGCGGTAATCATCCTCCTCTCCGTTATTGGGATTATTCTTTATTATATTTGTTATATAAGATTGTATGTTCCCAAAATCGTATGAACGTGTTGCCGAACTATATGTTGCCAAAAAGAAGTTTGTTTTGTCGGGCAACATTCTGTCGTAAAAGAATATGTCTGGGGTTACATGTTTAACCTTATTATCTACATATATGTTTCCGTCGGCACGCATCAACAACAGGTATGGTGGCGGAGTTATCTCATATGCGTTATCTTCGGTATAATATACGGGGATATTTAGTGTTACAGAGTTTAACAATCCCAATACTCCTGGTTGAGATGTTGTCTCTTTAAATTTCTTTATTATATCGTTAACTGGTAAAGTTATTCTCACATTATAACCCAAAGGTGTTGTCAATATTGGATTTGAGTTTTCGGCTAATTGCGTTACCTCTCCAGCCCAATCAACACTCATATGGTTTACTGATTCTACTTCGTTTGTTGATACAAATATTGGTGTTGTTTTCTTTATCTCCTTTTTTACTCCGTCAACAGAGGCTACTTCGCCATGCACATTATAGACATAACTTCTATGATATATATCAACTGTGGTTGTATATACTCTTACTATGGCTCCTCCTCCATAATTGTTTGTTATATATAAACCTGGAAGATAATTTATAAGTTGTTCATCAGAGGGATACTCTTTAAAACTTTTATATAGTTTAAAGAAATCCTCAGCCCACTCCTTTGAGGTCAGACCATCGCGAGAAATGGGGACTATTACAGTTACCGTATCGGCTGTTACATTTGAGGGGGTTGATGTATATACTTTCTCTCCTAACTTTATTTTAAAATCGCAGAAATCAGAAGGATTTACATTGGTATATACTGTATCTGCTTTTTGAGAACTTAATGTTTTATTTAATTGATACGCCACAACTTGCATTGGTGCTCTGTTGTCTCCTGTTGTTTGATTTACCAAAAACTTTATTGTTATGGCCATAGAGTCTAACATTCCTGACTTTACCAAATTTGTGTCAAATGCGGCTATGTATCTTAATTCGGTTAGATAGTCACTCTTTACCTCTCCAAACTTGGGTATCTTTATATCCCCAAGCATATGGTATTGAGCCCTGTTTACTGCATAATTTACAAGGGTTGAATATAAAGAATCCGATTTCGCTGTGAAACACAACGATGAATCGGAATGTATCTCTACTTCTGTATAGTCTAAAGATGCTCCTATCTCATCGTTATTATCGTAACACGATGTTACCGAAAGAACAATGAGTAGCAAAAATAGATATATCGTATTTCTCATAGATTATTTTTTAAAGAGAGATTTTTTCGTACAAATTGATATACTCCTCTATCATATCTTCTTTTTGATATGGCAGATAGATTTTATCTAAACTTGCTGCATACTCTCCTATTGACGCATCTGAGTTTTCTGATGCTGATGCTATTGCGTCAGAGTATTTAGTGGCTAATTTCAATACCTCATTGTGTGTAAACTCAGTATTTGAGTCAACTCCTAAATCTGAGATATCTATACCATCCATAGATATTTTTTCGATCAATCTACTACTCCATGGTGTTGTGAACTCTTTAGCATAATCAGAATATACTATTTTTGTATCACGGAATATTGGATCGTCACTGTAATTTTTCTTTAGATATAATGGTGTTAAGGCTGTTAAACTTCCATGACAATGGATTACATCAGGAACCCATCCCATTTTACGTACAGTTTCAATAACTCCTCTTGCCATAAATATTGCTCGCTCATCGTTATCGGCATACTCATTACCGTCTTTGTCTGCCATTACTCCTCTTTGCAAAAAATAATCTTCGTTAACCAAGAAAAATACCTGAATTCGAGTTGAAGGCATTGAGGCAACTTTTATTATTAGTGGATGATCAGTATCATCAATTATAATGTTTACTCCTGACAATCGTTGTACTTCGTGCAATTGATTTCTACGTTCGTTTACAACCCCATAACGAGGCATAAAAGTACGAGGTTCGCACCCCTTCTCTTGCAACTTTAATAATAAATTGCGAGTTTGCTCTGACATCTCAGACGATGGCAAATAGGGACATACTTCTTGAGCTACGATTAGTACTCTTTTTTTCTCCATTATGCTGCTTATTTTTATATTTACGGCTCTTTATTTTTTCACGTTGCAAAGATAATACTTTTTTTTGGCGAAATCAGCAAATTTAGGAACGTTTTATTTCTAAAATTGTTTAATTTTTTGTCTGATTTCGGGCTTAATACGCTTTATTATTTATTTTTTTTAGAATTTTGAAGGATTGTAGTTAATATTTTAGTTGATAAATTATTTTTAATGTTTTTATTTGCTTAATTTTGCACCGATTTTTAATGATAGTTGTAATGAGAGTTATTACTAAAATAGATGAACTTAAAAAGGTTATTTCGGAATATAGAAATAACGGTAAAAGTATTGGTCTTGTACCTACTATGGGAGCCCTTCACAATGGGCATATTTCATTAGTTAAAAGATGCCTGCAAGAGAATGAGTGTTGTGTCGTTTCTATTTTTGTAAATCCCACTCAGTTTAACGATAAAAATGACTTAAAACACTACCCCAGAACTCCAAAAGAGGATTGTGAACTTCTTGAGAGTGTAGGTTGTAATATAGTTTTTGCCCCAGAAGTTGAAGAGATGTATCCCGAAGAGGACACTCGCGTGTTTAACTTAGGTAGTGTTGCTAATGTTATGGAGGGCAAATTCAGACCTGGACACTTCAACGGTGTGGCTCAAATTGTAAGTAAATTGTTTTATGCTGTTGAGCCTGATAAAGCATACTTTGGCGAGAAGGATTTTCAACAAATTGCTGTTATTCGTGCTATGGAGCGTCAAATTAATACAGGTGTAGAAATTATTGATGTTCCCATTGTCAGAGAGAATGATGGCTTGGCAATGAGTAGCAGAAATCGCAGACTAACGGAAACTCAAAGAAAAAATGCTCCCAAAATATGGGAAACTCTCTCTAAAAGTTATACCTTTGCACAGAGTCATAGTGTTGAAGAGACTATCAATTTTGTTGTTGACTCTTTAAATAGTATTCCAGAATTTAAAGTTGAATATTATGAAATTGTTAACGCTGAGAGTTTGCAACCTATAACTAATTGGGACAGCAATGTTAGAGCAGTTGGTTGCATTGCTGTTTTTTGCGGAGAAATAAGACTTATTGATAATATCAGTTATTGTGTAAAATAGATAGGAATGTTAGTAGAAATTCTTAAATCTAAAATTCATCGTGCTACTGTAACAGAGGCTAATTTAAATTATATTGGTAGCATTACTATTGACGAAGCATTAATGAACGCTGCTGGAATTATGGAGAACGAGCGTGTTCATATAGTAAACAACAATAATGGTGCAAGATTCTCAACCTACGTTATTAAAGGCGAAAAAAATTCGGGAGTTGTATGTTTGAATGGTGCCGCTGCTCGTCTTGTTCAACCTGGCGACGTTGTTATTATTATGGCTTACGCTATGATGGATGAGAAAGAGGCTTTAGAATTTAGACCAAAAGTTGTTTTTCCTGAGGCTAAAACAAATAAAATATAATATAGTGTAATTGTATATTTTTACACAAGCAGAAAGGGGCAAAACCCTTTTTGTTATTTTATGATTATTAACGATTTATAATTTAAGGAAGAAAAATATATGTTTGAAAATTTAAGTGAACGCTTAGAGAGATCTTTTAAAATTTTAAAGGGTGAAGGTAAAATTACCGAAATTAATGTAGCAGAAACATTAAAAGATGTCCGCAAAGCACTATTAGATGCTGACGTTAACTATAAAGTAGCAAAACAATTTACAGATAAGGTTAAAGAGAAAGCACTTGGAATGAATGTGCTTACTGCAGTAAAACCTGGTCAATTAATGGTTAAACTTGTTCATGACGAACTTGCAGAACTTATGGGTGGAACTGCTGCAGAGTTTAATATCTCTGGTAATCCCGCTGTTATTCTTATGGCAGGTCTTCAAGGTTCGGGTAAAACTACATTCTCGGGCAAACTTGCTAATATGCTTAAAAACAAAAAAGGGAAAAATCCTCTATTAGTTGCCTGTGACGTATATCGTCCTGCTGCCATTGACCAACTTAAAGTTTTGGGAGACCAAATTGGTATTAATGTATATAGCGAGATTGAAAGCAAAAATCCAGTATCTATTGCTCAAAATGCTATCGCTCAAGCAAAACGTAATAATAACGACGTTGTTATTGTGGATACTGCAGGTCGCTTGGCTGTTGATGAAGAGATGATGAATGAGATTGAAGCTATTAAAAATGGCATCAATCCTAACGAAATCCTATTTGTTGTTGACTCAATGACAGGACAAGATGCTGTCAATACTGCTAAAGAGTTTAATGACAGACTTGACTTCTCTGGAGTTGTTCTTACAAAACTTGATGGCGATACTCGTGGTGGTGCAGCCTTATCAATCAGGACTGTTGTAAACAAACCTATCAAGTTTGTTGGTACTGGAGAGAAGATGGAAGCATTGGATATTTTCCATCCTGAACGTATGGCAGACCGTATTTTGGGAATGGGTGATATTGTTTCGTTTGTTGAGAGAGCCCAAGAACAGTACGATGAAGAAGAGGCTCGCAGACTTCAAAAGAAAATTGCCAAGAATCAATTTGATTTTAATGACTTCCTTTCTCAAATCCAACAAATCAAAAAGATGGGTAACCTTAAAGATCTTGCATCAATGATACCTGGTGTTGGAAAGGCTATTAAAGATGTTGATATTAAAGATGATGCTTTTAAAGGTATAGAAGCAATTATTGGTTCTATGACTCCAAAAGAGAGAAGTAATCCTGACTTAATAAACAGTAGCAGAAGACAAAGAATTGCTAAAGGTAGTGGTGTTCCTATTCAAGAGGTTAACCGTATTTTAAAGCAATTTGAAACTACTCGCAAAATGATGCACAAGATTAGTAAAAACCCTATGCAGGCAATGCGTAACATTAAAAAAAGAAGATAACAATGCAACTTATTGACGGAAAGGCTGTTGCGGCCGAAATAAAAAAAGAGATAGCAAAAGAGGTTGAGGAAATTGTTAAGGCTGGTGGTAAAACACCTCATCTTGCCGCTATTCTTGTAGGACACGATGGTGGTAGCGAAACATACGTTGCCCATAAAGTAAAGGCTTGTGGAGAGTGTGGTTTTAAATCAACTCTTATTCGCTTTGAGGATGATATTACTGAGGAACAACTTCTTCAAGAGGTTGAACGACTTAATAACGATGATGATGTTGATGGCTTTATTGTTCAACTTCCATTACCTAAACATATCTCTGAGCAACGTGTTATTGAGGCTATTGACTATCGTAAGGATGTTGATGGTTTTCACCCTATAAATGTTGGTAGAATGTCAATAGGACTTCCTTGCTTTGTTTCTGCTACTCCAGCAGGTATTATGGAACTACTAAAACGATATAACATAAAAACTCAAGGTAAAAACTGTGTAGTTTTAGGCCGTAGCAATATTGTTGGCAAACCTGTTGCTACACTAATGATGCAAAAAGGTTATCCTGGTGACGCAACAGTTACTGTCTGCCATAGTAGATCAGAGAATCTTAAAGAGATTTGTAAAAATGCTGATATAATTATTGCGGCTCTTGGCTCTCCTGAATTTGTTACTGCCGATATGGTTAAAGAGGGTGCTGTTATTGTTGACGTTGGTACAACTCGAGTTCCTTCTGATAAAACTAAATCAGGATTCAAACTTACTGGTGACGTTAAGTTTGATGAGGTTGCTGATAAATGTTCTTATATAACCCCTGTACCTGGAGGTGTTGGTCCAATGACAATAGTTTCGTTAATGCGAAACACTCTGCTTGCAGGTAAAAAATGTATATACTAACAGTTTTACAGAATAATATTATGATGAACGTCGGAGTATTCTTCGGCGTTCATTCTTTTTAAGAATTATTATTTTGGAAGTTTCTTGATATAAACTATTTTTGTTGTTATGAAAAGAGCCTTATTTTTAATTTGTATCCTATTTCTCTATTCAATTACGAGGATTGCTGAAGCACAAACAATTTCGATGCTATTTGCTGGTGATGCTATGCAACATGAGGCACAACTTAAAGATGCTATAAATAGCAATGGCTCTTTCTTTTATGACAACAACTTTGAACTTATAAAAAATGAGATTACATCGGCAGATATTGCAGTTGTAAACTTTGAAACTACTCTTGGTGGTTCACCTTACAGTGGCTATCCTGCATTCTGCTCGCCCGATGAGTTTGCCGTTGCACTAAAGCGTTGTGGATTTGATATTTTTCTTACAGCAAACAACCACTGTTTAGACAAAGGTAGCAATGGAGTTTTTAGAACAATAAACATTCTTGACTCGCTTAATATTAAACATTTAGGGACATATAAAAGTGAGTACGAACGTAATACCAAATATCCTATGATTATTAGAAAAGGAGACGTAAAAATAGGTATGTTAAACTATACATACGGAACTAATGGTATTAAAGCAAAACAGGGTGCTATTGTTGATTATATTGACACAACTCTTATTAAACGTGACATTGCTTTCTGTAATATTAAAGGAGCCGATATTATTATTGCAAATGTTCACTGGGGTGATGAGTATCAACTTAACCAAAACATCCACCAAAAGAGATTGGCTGAGTGGTTGCATAAAAAAGGAGTTAGAATTATTATTGGTTCTCACCCTCATGTTATTCAACCAATAGAGGCAGTTACTGACAGTTGTGGTAATATTGAAGCCATAACTGTTTACTCATTAGGTAATTTTATCTCAAACATGAGGATAAAGATGACTAAGGGAGCAATAATATTTCGTCTTAATATTGTAAAAGAGAATGACTCTATAAAGATAGTAAATCCAAGATACGCTAAAATATTTACGCAACGCCCCGATGTTGTAAAAAATGAGCCTTATAAAATACTACCATGCGATAGTGTATATATAAATAGTTGCATAACAATACCAAAACTTAAAGAGGAGATGATGATATTTAATAGAGAAACAGATAGATTATTCAAAAAGCACAACAAAGGGGAAATTAGTGAATATTTTTTCTCTAAAAATGCGTTATATTCTTGCATAAACGAAAAATAAGCATTACCTTTGCAACGCAAAACAAATGGTGAGTGTAGCTCAGTTGGTTAGAGCGTCGGATTGTGGTTCCGAAGGTCGTGGGTTCGAGCCCCATTATTCACCCTTAAAGCTGTACGAAAGTACAGCTTTTTTTTTATATCTTACCCCCTACTCCTCTTCAGTAGAGAGGGAGAAATAGCCTTAATTCATTTTATCAATATTGCGTTTTATAAAATCTGTTTGACAAATATTATTCTATGTTATATATTTGCAATAGAAATTAAACAAACATATTATTAACAAAAAAAAGATAAAAATTATGGAAACAAAAAATTTGGATAACAGAAATTACATGCCTCGCATAGGTGATATTGCTCCATCGTTTAGTGCGTTAACTACACAAGGAGAGATTAACTTTCCAGAAGACTATAAAGGTAAATGGAAAATACTCTTTAGCCACCCTGCTGATTTTACTCCAGTATGTACTTCGGAGTTTATGACATTTGCAAGTATGGCAGAGGAGTTTGAAGCACTCAATACTCAACTTGTAGGACTCTCGGTAGATGGTATTCATAGTCATATTGCATGGTTAAGAACTATCAAAGAGAAGATTGATTGGAAAGGAATGAAGGGTATGGAGGTTAAATTTCCTCTTATAGTAGATATCTCAATGAAGGTTGCATCGTTATATGGAATGATTCAACCTGGAGAGAGTGAAACTTCAGCAGTTAGAGCGGTATTCTTTATAGACCCACAAGATAAAATTCGTACAATTATGTACTACCCTCTTGCTCTTGGAAGAAACTTTGATGAGATTAAACGTGTAATAATTGCTCTACAAACTGCTGATAATTTTAGCGTTGCTCTACCCGCAGATTGGCGTCCAGGAGAAGAGGTTATTGTTCCCCCTGCTGGTTCGTGCGGAGTTGCAAAAGAGAGAATGGATGGAGAAGACAACACACTCCATTGTTACGATTGGTTCTTCTGTACAAAGAAAATATCAAAAGAAGAAGTTGAAAGCAAATTAGGAAAGTAGTTGTTTGTACATAAATAACTTATAATCCAAATATTAGTAAAAACCGATAGAGTTAACTCTATCGGTTTAATTATTATAAGTTAATAAAATTACTTTTACCATACTTGTGTTACTATTCACAAACTGCTCGCACTGATTGTCCTACATATCGTGGTGACGTATATAAAAAGTAAACTTCTAATTTAGAATAGTTATCTTGATCTCCTCTAATAAAATATGAAAATTGAGGCTCATCTAAATAAAGAGAACTCGACCAATACTCACAAAAATATCCCGCATTCCCCAAATTTCCTAAATAGTGATGACCTGCTGCAGGTAAAAATATAAATTTACCATTCTTTTTACTGGTTATCTTAAATCCATTTACTCCATTTTTAGAAGTCCATGTCCAAGTACAATTTTCCTCATTCATTAATTCTTCTTGCTCTTCTGCAGTGGGCATTCTCCAACTACCTCCCCAATTAACTCTGGCAGCATCATCAGATAAATCAAGAGTAGTCTTATTATCTACAAAAGCAAATTCACCAAAATTTGTTTTTGAACAATATTTAGTCAATGAATTATTTGTTCCATTACAATATTTGTAGTTATCCCAATCATAATATCTTTTAGTAGAAATCTCTCCCCAAGCAAAATAATCGCCATACTCTTCAGGAATTGTGGCTCCAATATTACATGCTGCCCATTTTACTGACAAACCTAAATCAACATACTCATGCCCGTTATTTGTTCCTGGTTTTGATGATGATTCTTTTCTAAAATTTACCCTAAATTGTGTTGATCGGGTAACAACAAATGTATAAGGATTGTCAGTAGAAACCACTTTTTCATTTAGTGTCCAATTAACAAAAGTATATCCTTCTTCAGGTATTGCAGTAAGAGTAACTTCCCAACCAGAGATTACCTCACTATCCGATATTAGGACTCTTCCTCCCTCTCCAGCCAAAACAGAGACGACACATATCTCTTCTTTATCTTTACAACTGGTTGTAAAACCAAATAGAAATAAAAATGCAAAAACTACTAACAGATTAACTGGATGTTTTAATGATTTCATAATAGTTATTATATATGAATATTTAAATAAATTTTATTATTTAATTTTTGCAAAAATAATAAAATATTTAAAAACGCAATAAATATAATTATAAAATAAAGAGGTTTGTTAGGATTAATAAAGGAAGAGATTACAAAAAAACTATCAAAGAAAATATTGAAAGCAAATTAGGAAAGTAGTTATTTGTACATAAATAACTTATAATCCAAATATTAGTAAAAACCGATAGAGTAACTCTATCGGTTTAATTATTATAAGTTAATAAAATTACTTCTAACTTACTTGTGTTACTATTCACAAACTGCTCGCACTGATTGTCCTACATATCGTGATGATGTATATAAAAAGTAAACTTCTAATTTAGAATAGTTATCTTGATCTTGGTCTAATACCATTGTAACCTTTTAGACCTTTAAGGCTTTAAATAGCCTTAAAAGCATTAATCTTACAAACAAAAAAAGAGAGAAGTCTTTGTAACTTCTCTCTTTCCCTAAGGGGCAGCTACCTACTCTCCCACTTACGCAGTACCATCGGCGTTGTCAGGTTTAACTTCTCTGTTCGGGATGGGAAGAGGTGGAGCCCTGACGCTATAGCCACCTTAATTTCTTTAGACATAATGCTCGCACTTTTTAAAGAACTTTTAAACGGCAAGATAAAGTATCTCGCTTACCTCTTAACGACGCAAAAGTTTCGGGCAATTAGTTTCGCTCGGCTATGACATTACTGCCTTTACACCTGCGACCTATCTACGTCATAGTCTTTGACGACCCTCAAGGAAAACTTATCTTGAAGTTGGCTTCGTACTTAGATGCTTTCAGCACTTATCCTTTCCAGACTTAGCTACTCAGCAGTGCACCTGACGATACAACTGATACACCAGCGGTCTGTCCAACACGGTCCTCTCGTTCTAGTGTCAGATCTCCTCTATTTTCCTTCGCCCACACCAGATAGGGACCGATCTGTCTC
>JAFQBL010000124.1 GCA_017416695.1 Bacteroidales bacterium
CACTACTAACCTCAACAACTTTGGGAGCGTCAATACCACACTCGTTAAAAACGTTGGCAATAGAGATAAAAGCGTTGTTCTCATCAAAAGAGACACCGCTGACCCCAATTAAACTATTGCCATTTGATGATAATCTGTAATTAGTTCTGTTTGAACCATCACCCGAAAGTTTCACAACCGATTTAGGTTGTTATCCGATAACCTTATAATATAACTCGCTTAAAATATTCATAAATAAAGATAGCCGAGAGTGTGGCGTTTTTAATGATAATGATTGTGAAATGCTATGCCACACAATGGCATTACTTGCCGATATTCAATTTAAGGTTGGAGAGAAGTTGGATTTCTCGGTTTGCTATCCCGTTGCGGATTTTGACAGGGTATCGGTTTTCTGGGATTTGAATTACTTTAAATATTGCTTTTTAAAGGGTGTAGGCATTGAGATTGATGAACCTGCGTTAGAGAGAGAATTCGACACTATTTGCTCTCTTTTGATGGAGGAGAACGACAATACTTTCTTATACAGAGATTTTCAATCTCGCAATATAATGTGGCATAACAACAAGCCTTATTTTATAGATTTTCAAGGTGGCAGACGTGGTCCTATATATTATGATGTGGCTTCGTTTGTGGGACAGACTCGAGCCAAATACAGCAACGAGGTTTGCGAGAAGATGATTGATGCATACCTTAACTCTCTTTCAAAATATAAAAACATTAAGAAAGAGTTATTTATTGAGAAACTTAATTTGTTTAGAATCTTCCGCCTTCTTCAAACTTTGGGCACATACGGATACAGAGGATTATTTGAGAGAAAAAAGGCTTTTATTGACCCTATCCCTACAACTCTAAATCAAATTGGGGAACTTCTAAACAACTATAAAGAGAGGCTTCCTTACCTATGGAGTGTAATGACTGAAGTTGCATCGCTTCCCCGTTTTAAACCTTGCGAATATAAGGGATTGATGGTTGATGTTATGAGTTTCTCGTACCACAGAGGTATTCCCGATGACTATTCGGGCAATGGCGGTGGTTTTGTTTTTGATTGCAGAGCCATTCATAACCCTGGCAGATATGAGGAGTATAAAAAACTTAATGGAACGGATGCTCCTGTTATTGAGTTTCTGGAACGAGAGAGTAATATATGCGAGTTTTTAGATAACGCCTACGCTATGGTTGATAATATGGTTGAGACTTATCTAAAACGTGGCTTTACTCATATTCAAATTTGTTGCGGTTGCACTGGCGGTCAACACCGCTCGGTTTATAGTGCCGAGCATATCGCAAAACATATTTCCGAGAAGTTTGGCGTAAGAATCAATGTTAAGCATATTATGTTGAACCGCTCTTATACTATACCCGAAAGATGAATGCAATTATTTTGGCGGCAGGATTAGGCACTCGCCTTCGCCCACTTACTGATAATACACCAAAGGCATTGGTTGAAGTGGGTGGTAAAACTATGCTTGAACACCAGATTTTAAATCTTAAAAAGGCTGGGGTTAGTAATATTGTAATTAACATTCACTATTTTGGTGAGCAGATTATTGAGTTCTTAAAGGCAAATAACAATTTTGGCTTGAGTATCAAGATTTCTGATGAGCGAGATTTATTACTCGATACTGGTGGCGGTATTGCAAAGGCTGGCTCCCTATTTGAGACCGATACTCCTATTCTTGTTCACAATGTTGATATTTTTACAAACGTGGATTTGAAAAAAATTTACAGCGAAAGTGATAAATACGATGTTATGCTTGTTACTGAAAGGCCTCGTTCTAACAGGGTTTTATATTTCACCAACAATCAACTGTGTGGATGGAGAAATAAATCAACCAATGAAACAATATTAACCGATGAAGAGTATATCCCTAACGCAAGTGATGAACGTGCGTTTATGGGAATACACGTTTTAAATGCTAAAACTATTAGTTTAATGAGAGAATACAAAGAGGCATTCCCACTTATACCTTTTTATCTGAATGCATCAAAATCACGCAAACTCAACATTGGCGAAATGTTCTGTAATGATAATATTGTAAGGGTTGACGCAGGAAAACCCGAAGTTCTTACCGAGTGTAAAGAGATTATTGATAAATTTTATCTGTAATTAGGACATTACAAAGAAGTAAGGGTTCCTACTTCTTTTGTCTTATCTATTTAATTGTTCTTAAATTTAATACCATATCGTATAGTGCTAAATCAATGAAACGTTCTATGTTTCTCATTCTATTTGCAGAGGGTATTGCTACAAGGCGTGATTGAACTTTGCCGTTACAATATACTGCAATAGCAATAGTACCAACAGGTTTTTGTTTGCTTCCTCCCGATGGTCCTGCGATTCCAGAAGTTGCTATTGCACAATCGGTTTTAAATTTATTTACAACTCCTTTTGCCATCTGCTCCACAACCTGTGTACTTACTACGCCATATCTATTGATAACCTCCTCCTCGACTCCAAGTTGATTAACTTTTACACTATTATCGTATGCTACAACTCCTCCCATAAATACTGCTGAGGCTCCTGCAACTGAGGTTATTTTTGAGGCTATTCCTCCACCTGTGCAACTCTCGGCTGTTGATATGGTATAGTCTTTATCTTTTAAATGGTTGATAAGAATCTCCTCAAGGGTTAAGTCTTCATAACTTATTATATTTTCACCAAGCAATTCATCCATCTTTAATGTTGCTTCGTACATATCGCAATAGAGTTGTTCGGCATCGTTGCCTCGTGCTGTTAATCTCAAACGTATTAGGTTTGGTTTGGGAAGATATGCAAGTTTTATAGTTGATGGCAGTGATGCCTCGTACTCTGTTAAATAGATTGCTAATTTAGACTCGGTAAAACCTGTTACTATGCGTGTTGAGTGGAAGATTTTATCGGTTGTTGCACATCGCTCAAACATTGGCAACACTGAGTCATCTATCAATTTTTGCAACTCGTATGGTACTCCTGGTAGTGATATCAGCATTTTACCATCACGTTTAAACATCATACCTGGCGCTGTTCCCACTACGTTAGGTAACACTTTGCAACAATCTGGCACCATTGCCTGTGAACGTGTTAGAGTATTCATCTCTTTACCTAATCGGGCAAACAGTGCATCATTATTATCTTGTGTTGCTTGAGAAAAGATCATCTTCCCCCCGAATATTTTACAAAGTGTCTTTTTGGTTATATCATCATTGGTTGGACCTAATCCGCCTGTTACAATAACTGCTTCGGCTCTCTGCATAGACTCCTCTACCGCTGAGGCTATCTCTTCTTCTCGGTCTCTAACAACGGTTGTTCGTATTATCTCAATACCAATAGGGTTTAGTTTTCGGGCTATGTAACCTGAATTTGTATCGGTTACCTGACCTATTAACAACTCATCTCCTATGACTATTATTTCACACTTCATATTTTTGACTCTCTAATCCTTTTTTATTGCTAATATTCTTTGTAAGAGCGTTGGATGCGAATAGTAGAACTTAACATATAGTTTATCGGGGGTAAGGTTACTCAACGATTTCACCGAAATTTTTTTGAGTGCTGATATCAACTCCTCTCCCAATCCATACTTCGCAGCAAAATTATCGGCCTGATACTCTGCTCTACGCGATACACTGTTCATAAACAGACTTGTTACCATATCTATTGGTGTATATAATATACCAAACGCAATTAGCGATAGGGCAAACGCTGGGGTTGCCACGCCCATTGCCTCTGCCATTGTTGTACTTGTCAGGGTTAACGACAACACATATAGTTGTATAAGCATTGCAACCCCCGCAAGTATAAAGTTTTGTAACGTGTGACGTTTCTTATAGTGCCCTATTTCGTGTGCTAATACTGCTACTATCTCTTGCGTTGTAAGTTCATCTATTAGTGTATCATAAAGCACTATTCTCTTTTTCTTTCCCATACCAGAGAAATAGGCATTTGCTTTGGTTGAGCGTTTTGATCCATCTATTACATATATATTGGTTATCTCAAACCCTGCTTTTTGTCCAAATCTTTCGATTTCATCGCGTAATTCGCCCTCAGGTAGTGGTGTTTGTTTGTTAAATAACGGGACTATTATTTGTGAATAAAAGAGATTCATTATCAATGATACTCCTATAGATACCAAGAATGCTGCCCACCAGAAATTTGTTCCCAAAAGAGTATATAACCACACTATAAGAGAGATTAAGCCTCCTCCTAATATAGCGAGTAATATCAGAGATTTTATCTTATCTCCAATAAATGTTTTTGGGGTGGTTTTATTGAAACCAAAACGCTCCTCTATTACGAATGTATCGTAAATCTGGAATGGTAACATAAGCATATCATAAACCAGAAAGATAATTGCAAAATATATGAGCGTTACTCCTATGGTATTTGTTGTTATGGTTAAACAATAATTGTATAGAGTTCCAAATGTTTGCGTGAACAACAACACCACCATTAGTATGGTTGTAAATGTTGATGTTATCAACGAAAATCGATTGTTTGTTCTAAAATAGTTTTGCTGTTTGGTATATTTTTCGGCATCATACAATCCTTCTAACTGTGGTGGTATTTGCGATATTGCCGCTTTTTGATTACGATACGACAACCACTCCGATACTAAATATTCGGCAATGGTTATTGCTACGATTATGATTAATAGTGTTGTGCTACTCATTACTGTTATATCTCTACTCGTGAAAACGATGGTGCATCTATATCGCAATATTCGCCATCGATATATTTATAATATCCTGTTATTGCCACCATTGCAGCATTGTCTGTTGTAAATGAGAATTTGGGGAGATATACATTCCACCCATATTTTTTTGCATGGAGGGTAAACGCCTCTCTTACTGCCGAGTTTGCCGATACGCCTCCTGCAACAGCAACCTCTTTTATACCTGTTTGTTTTACTGCCTTGCGAAGTTTTTCCATTAATATTTCTACAATGGTAGTTTGCAAAGATGCCGCTAAATCATTCTTGTTTTTTTCGATAAAATCGGCATCTTTTGCCAATTCATCACGCAATAGATAGAGAAACGATGTTTTTAACCCACTGAAACTATAATTTAAATCTTGAATATGTGGTTTGTTGAAGATAAACTTCTTAGAATCTCCCTCTTTTGCCAATTTATCAATTATTGGACCTCCTGGATAACCCAACCCCATAACTTTGGCACATTTGTCAAAAGCCTCTCCTGCTGCATCATCAATTGTTTGACCTATAACCTCCATTCTATTATAGGCTTCAACTTTTATTATTTGTGAGTTTCCGCCAGATACAAGAAGACATAAAAATGGATATTTGGGTGCAGTATTCTGGTCAGGCGTCTCTTTTATAAAATGAGCCAGAACGTGTGCTTGTAAGTGGTTTACATCTACAAGAGGAATACCTAATGACAAGGCTAATCCTTTTGCAAATGAGTTACCAACCAAAAGAGAGCCCATCAATCCAGGACCTCGAGTGAATGCTATCGCCGAAATATCCTCTTTTTGTAATCCGCTTCGCTTAATTGCTTCGGATACAACAGGCACTATATTTTGTTGATGTGCTCGAGATGCCAATTCTGGTACTACTCCTCCGTATGACTCATGAACTGCTTGACTTGCTATTACATTTGACAACAAAACGCCATCTCTTATTACTGCGGCAGAGGTGTCGTCGCAAGATGATTCTATGCCTAATATTGTTATACTCATAAGTAATATTTAAAATATGCCTACAAATTTACTCATTTAAGAGAAATTATTGTTCATATTTTAATCTAAAATCTTAAATTTGTATCTTAATATTGAATTTTACTTTATTGTGAGAATACTCTCTTTTATACGAAGGTTTTTTATGTGGTGTCTGCTTATATGTGTGGGCATCTACACTTTAACTCATATATTGCTGAGTATCAATTCTATTCAAAGTAAAATTGCAGACTTCTCAAAAGAGTTTTTATCTTCTTACCTCGAAAGCAATGTTGAGATTGAGAAAATAAGAATATCGCCTTTTAATAAAGTTTTTATTAATAATCTTATTATTTTTGACTTAAACAACGACACTCTTTTGTATGCTAAAGAGTGCAATGCTTCAATAAAACTTTCTGACTTACTTGATAATAAGATTACTTTAAACTCGGTGAGCGTATGCAATTTTATAATAAACACCAATAAGGATAGTGCAACGTCGCCTGTTAATGCTAAATTCTTAATTGACAAACTTAAACCTAAAAAGAAGAGAGAGAAAGATATTCCAAAAATATCGGTTAATACTCTGCTTCTACAAAATGGTGCGTTTAGATATAATCTGCTGACATCTCCCTGTAAAGAGGATAATGTTTTTGACAAAAACCATGTTTCAATAGAAGACCTCCTTATCAATGCCTCAATAAAGGGCTACACCAATGACTCAATAAATATTAATGTCAGAGCATTGAGGTTAAGAGAAAAATCGGGATTTACCATAAAAAATATAGCCTTCAAACTTATTGGAAACAAGGAGAGGGTTAATCTAAAGAATTTCTCTTTTGCGGGTAAAAATAGCAACATATTTATTAAAGATAATGAGATTACAATGCCTAAGGATATGAACTTTAATGAGTTTATTGATAGGGCAGAGTTTAATTTTGGACTTGATAATAGCGAGATTGTTTTATCAGATTTTTCACCTTTTGTTCCAAAACTAAAAGATTTCAATACCCCCACAAATGTTACTTGCAGAATAAATGGATATGCAAATCATCTTATTTTAGACACCTTAGGTGTTAACTATAATGATGGTGGTTTGGTTGCTTCGGGATATGGTTCAATAGACAACCTGTTTCCAGAGCCTAAAGATGCCTTTTTGTTTGGAAATATGAGTTATCTCAATATCAATTCCAAATCAGTTATTAACATATTAAACGATATGGGTATAGAGTTAAATAATTACTCTGTTATTAGAAACATTGGAAACATATCGTTTAATGGCGAAATATCGGGCTTTGTTTCAAAACTTGTTACATATGGAAATGTAAAGTGTGGTATTGGTAATGTTTCTGCTGATATGCTTTTAGAGAGCGATGAGGGACTAAACTTCAAAGGAAAGGTAAAAAGCAACAACATAAACATTGGCAAACTCGTTCCTGATAAAGGTCTTGGAAATGTTGCTTTTGATTTGAATTTAAATGGCAAACACTCCGATACCATAAACAAAGGTAAGGTTGAAGGAGAGATTAACCTATTTGAATACAATAATTACCAATATAACAATATTGCCATAAATGCTCTCTATAATGATAAGGAGTATAATGGTTCAGTATCGTTAAACGACACAAATATTGTTCTTAACCTTGACGGTATGATGAACTTATCGGAGAGAAACAAAGAGTTTGCTCTTAAAATAAAGGGAGACAGTATTAGACTTAATGATATTAACCTTACGAAGAGATATGAAAATTCTGTTTTGAATTTTGATATTGAAGCGAATTTTACAGGCGACAGAATTGACAACGCTGATGGTTTAATTGCTATAAACCGTTTGGAGTTTAAGAACAATGGACTGGAATATAATATGAATGGTGCCTATATTGAGGCAAACAACTCTAATACTCCTCAGTATATTGCTCTTGAATCGGAAATTATAGAGGGACACATTACTGGTAATTACACTTTTAGTTCACTGAAAAATAGTGTTCTTGGTGTGCTATCTGAGGTTATGCCTTCGTTTATAGACAAAGTTGAGGCAATAGAGTGTAACAATAGTTTTGAGTTTGAATTTGTTATTCCTGACACAGAAAATTTAACACGAACTCTGGAACTTCCGTTTATGCTTAGCGATAAGAGTATTATTAATGGATACTATAACGACTCTATTGGCAGATTCAGTATTGTTTCTGATATTCCTGCCTTTTCAATGGGTAAAATCTTTTTGGAGAATAGCAACATTGGTATAGAGAAGTTTGGTTCTGCTGTTCAAGCAGGTATAAAATCAACTCATATCACCCCCAAAGGTGCTGAAACTGATTGGGAGATTGATGCTGTTGCTTTGAACGACAGTTGTAGCGTAGATATTAATTGGTGTAACACTAAAAACAAAAAGGCTTTTAGTGGAGATTTCTCTTCGACTGCTCACTTTATTTCGAGCGAAGATGGCAATATTATTGATATGGTTATCAAACCAACTTCGTTTATTATCAGTGATAGCAGTTGGCACATTGCTCCTTCAACTATTCATGCTCAAGGCAAAGATATTGCTGTTCACGACTTTGAAATTTTCAGAAGCAATCAGCATCTTAAAGTAGATGGAGAGATTAGTACAGACGAGAAAAAGATGCTTAACATAAGCCTTAAAGATATTGACCTTTCGTATATTTTTGATGTTCTCAACAGAAGACACATTGTTTTTGGAGGTAAAGCAACTGGAGATATTAATATCA
>JAFQBL010000125.1 GCA_017416695.1 Bacteroidales bacterium
GTTAATACAAAAAAATTATTATATGCAATAGTTTAAATAAATATATAATTTTTAAACTCATTTATTATAATAATTATGAATAGAGTTAAATATTTTTGTAATTTCGCAATGCTATAAATAATTTAATTATGAAAAAGAGATTAACTAAAATTTCAACGTATTTAATTGCTTTATTTTTGTGTAGTTCAGTATGTAACGTTCAAGCACAAGAGACTGATTATGACTTTTCTGATGATAAAACAGGAACAACAATCTATTATAATGTAACCGTTGATGAGTTTCCACTTGAAGTTGCAGTTGCTTTTGGTAGTTACGATTATAATAGTTATTCAGGAGTAATAAATATCCCAGTGAAAGTTGTTAAAGATGGTTGGTCGTATGCAATAACATCTGTATGGGAGAATGCTTTTGCTCACTCAAAGGATTTAACAGAGGTTACATTTCCTGAAAATATTACAGAAATAGGAGATGGAGCATTTATGAGTTGTTCAAATTTACAGAAGGTTGAACCATTAAACAATGTTGAATCAATTGGTATGATAGCATTTTATAATTGTACATCACTTGAATCAATAGTTTTTGGAGATAAACTCTCTTCAATAGGAGATAATGCTTTTAATAATTGTAAATCTCTATCTTCTATAACTATTAAAGCAACAACACCTCCCGTAATTATGGGTAATTTGGGTAAAACAAAAGCAACAATTTATGTTCCAGCAGAAGCGGTTTCAGCATATCAGAATGCAGAAGGTTGGAATAAAATGAATATAGCACCTATTGCAGAGTAATTAAAATTACAAAATAAAAATTGAGCGAGATAGATTAATTCTATTCTCGCTCAATTTATGTAATTACTATAACTATTTCTTTATTGAATTATACTGTAATGTATATAGGTAACAATTTTTATTTTTATCTCCATCAGGCGATTTAAAACTCTCGGTATCAAATTCAGGCCTGTTTAAACTTTTAAATCTAAAAATTAATGTGTAATTTGAGTCAAACTTTGGAAGTATATAAGATTGCCACATTTTTTTTGTTGTAGTTACAGTTGAATTATTACCAGTATAGTAGATATAGTCAAGAGTTATAGTATTAGTTGCTTCATTAATACTTTCGGTAACAAACTGAATTGAGGTCTCTTCTGAATATTGAAGTGAAGATTGAAATGTAATCATTGTAGTATCCCCAATTACAGTAAGATATGGTTTTGAGATATTATTTATAGAATCACTTCCAATAAATGGTTTATTTGCAATATTATCAATTTGCTCAGCAATCCACTTCTCTTGAATAGCAATATCGGCAGTGTATATACCTTTCTCATAAGCACCTTCAGGTTGGTTGTCCCAGTCAAGAGTAAAAGTAAACAAACTTCTTTCTCTTACATTCTGTTGAGGAATATCCAAACCAGCACCTGTTAAATTTATATGAATATTATCAGTTTTAATTATAGGTTCACCATTATTTTCTATAACTGTACCAACATCATAAGATTGCAGAACATTCCCTTTATCTCCTATGCAAGAAGAGAATGATATAATGCTTATTGATAGAAGAAGGGTAGAGAAGAGTTTATTATAATTCATAGTATTTCTTTATTAAATTTGCTCCAAAATTACAATAATATTTTAACAGTAGAAATTATTTTATTTTAGATATAAAAATGAGAGTGAACAAATTGTTAATTTTGAATCACTCTCATTTGTGATAAATATTGTTATTGGATTATACTAACTTATGAATTACAAGACCTGAACGAAGTTTTGGCTCAAACCATGTAGTTTTAGGAGGCATAATATTTCCAGTATCAGCAATATCCATAAGTTGTTTCATTGATACAGGATAAAGAGCAAGAGCCACCCTCATCTCTCCATTATCAACACGGCGTTTAAGTTCTCCCAAACCTCTGATACCTCCTACAAAGTCGATACGTTTATCAGAACGTAAATCAGTAATTCCAAGAATATCTCTCAAAATTAGGTCTGAAGATATTGTAACGTCAAGTACACCAATAGGATCTTCATCGTTGTAAGTACCCTCTTTTGCAGTTAGTGAATACCATTTGCCACTCAAATAAAGCGAGAAGTTATGAAGATCAGAAGGAGAGTAAATATCATCACCTTTCTCTTCAACTATAAAGTTTTCATTTAACTTAGCCAAGAACTCTTCATCGCTTAAACCATTCAAATCTTTAACTACACGATTGTAGTCAATAATTTTAAGTTGTGATGCAGGGAAACAAACTGCTAAGAAATAGTTGTATTCCTCATCTCCCTTGTGATTTGGATTCTGTTTTGCTTTTTCTGCTCCAACAAGTGCCGCAGCGGCAGTTCTGTGGTGTCCGTCAGCAATATATAGGTAAGGGATAGATGCAAATATCTCTGTAATACGAGCAATATCTTTTTCATCATCTATCAACCAGAAGTGATGACCAAAACCATCAGGAGCAATAAAATCATACTCTGCTTTACCACTAACTGTTTTGGCTACAATGGCATCCAATTCAGCCTCATCGGGATAAGCAAAGAAAACAGGCTCTACGTTAGCATTATTAATGCGAACGTGTTTCATACGATCCTCTTCTTTATCTCTACGAGTTAACTCATGTTTTTTAATAACTCCACTTAAGTAGTCTTCAACATTAGCACATACAACCAAACCATATTGAGTTCTTCCGTCCATAGTTTGTGCATATACATAATAGCACTCCTTATCATCTTGAACCAACCATCCATTATTTTGCCATTTATTGAAGTTTTCAACAGCCTTATCATAAACTTCTGGAGCATGTTCATCAGTACCTGGAGCAAAATCAATTTCAGGTTTTATAATATGATAAAGAGATTTCTCATTACCTTCTGCCTCTTTGCGAGCCTCTTCTGAATTTAGAACATCATATGGGCGAGAAGCAACCTCTTCTACCATTGATTGAGGAGGTCTAATACCTTTAAATGGTTTTATTTTTGCCATAATATTATATATTTAATATAAACTCCAAAAGAGGTAACCCCATAACAGGGTTGCCTCTTTGGATATAAAGATAATTAATTATTATTTATTAACGCGGAATCTGTCAATACCATCTTTCAAGTATCCTACTGATTGTTTTGCTGCAGCAATACCAGCATTAATATTTGCCTCTGCTGTTTGAGCACCCATTTTTTTAGGAGTGAAGAAACAACGATTTTCGAATTTAGTTTTAAACTCATCAGCAATAACAGGAGCAATATCTGAAACGTATCGGAAATCTGCTCTATCTTCCATCAATTTAACCAACTCCTCTTCGTTGATAACCTCTTTACGGGCTGTGTTGATAAGAACAGCACCTTTAGGCATTTGGTTTAGAAGAGCATAGTTTATTGATTTTTTAGTTTCGTTTGTAGCAGGAATATGTAATGAAATAAATTGACACTCTGAATAAAGAGCATTTACATCTTTAACAGGAGTAACACCTGCTTCAATCATAACTTCATCTGGGCAGTATGGGTCAAAAGCCATAACTTCCATTCCAAAACCTTTTGCAATGCGAGCAACATTGCGACCAACTTGTCCGAATGCGTGAATTCCTAATTTCTTTCCAAGTAACTCTGTTCCTGAAGTTCCATTAAACATATTGCGAACCATCATTACTGTCATACCAAAAACAAGTTCAGCAACTGCGTTAGAGTTTTGACCAGGAGTATTCATCACGCATACACCTTTTGCGGTAGCAGCCTCAAGATCTATATTGTCGTATCCAGCACCTGCTCTAACAACTATTTTAAGGTTTTCAGCAGCAGCAATAACCTCTGCATCAATAATATCACTACGTACAATGATACCATCTACATCTTTAACTGCATTTAAAAGGTTTGCTTTATCTCCGTATTTCTCTAACAAAACAAGTTCAAGACCAGCAGCCTCAATCTCTTTTTTTATACCTTCAACTGCAACAGCAGCAAAAGGCTTATCAGTAGCAACTAATATTTTCATAATTTATTTTATTAATTAAAGAA
>JAFQBL010000126.1 GCA_017416695.1 Bacteroidales bacterium
AGAGGTAAAGAAAAAACGAGTACCCGTAACCGAGCAAGAGACCACAACCACAATGAGTGATGCAGAAATAACAGGAGGATACCTAATTGAAGTTGACGGATTTGCCGATAGCGAAATTTCATGGTTTCAAACTTCACAAGGCATGAAGGTAACAATCAAATACCCCAAAGATGATGAGATAAACGCAGACCAATCAGCCTACATTGCTAACTATACACAAAATATGGAGAACGCAATGTTCAGCACTAACTTTACCGATGCAGAGTTAGGATGGCGAAAATACATAGATGAAGCCTCAATGGTAGATTGGTATATAGCATGTGAGTTATTCGGAAACTCTGACTCATGGTGGAGTACCTATATGTACAAGGAGCGAAATGAAGTCTTTAAATTTGGACCACTATGGGACTTTGATATAGCCTTCAACAACGATAATCGTTTGGGTGATGCAACAACCCTTATGATGCGAACATACGCTCACGATCCTAAAACATGGATAGCACGTTGGTGGCAAGATGCAGGATTTGTATCAGCCGTAAAAGCACGTTGGGCAGAGTTGCGTAAGGCAGGAGTAAAAGAGTTTATGATAAACTATATAAACAACACTGAAGAGTATCTGCAAACATCACAACAAAACAATTTCAATGTTTGGAATATATTAAATACAATAGTTTACAACGAACTTGCAGCACGAGGCTCATACGAGGCAGAAGTTGATTTCTTAAGAAATTATGTAACCTCTCGTATATCGTATTTGGATGCACAATTTGAATTACCACAACTATATAATATAACAGCAAAATCGGCAAATGAGACAATGGGAACAGCAACGGTGTCATCAGAGTATGCCTTTGCAGGTGAAGAGGTAACCCTTACAGCAACCCCTGCTGAAGGATATGAGTTCCTGAATTGGACGGTAGGAGGAACAGAGGTCTCAATTGAGAATCCATATACAGCAACTATTACAGCAAACACAGAGTTCGTTGCAAACTTTAGCGAAGCATCAGGAATAATCACAACAGAAACTGAAGAGACAATAAAAGCAGTTGTGTTTGATGATGAAATAAAACTCTTTGGGACAACTGCAGGAGAAGAGGTAACCCTATACACTGTAAACGGAGAGGTAATAGCCCAAACCGAAACTCAAGATGCAATAACAACAATCTCTACAACTGCAACAGGAGTAGTAATAGTAAAAGTAGGAGAGCAGGTTTTGAAGGTGGTTATCCCTTAATTAAATTAGAAATGAGGAATTTTGCGAGAGAGTGCACATAAGGCATTTGCTTTAGCAGATAAAATTGACTGAATGTCAATTTGTGCCAAAATGTGGGGAGTGCAGTACTCTGCACGACCAAGTTGAGTAATGTAAAATTTATTTTAGTTTTACTGAGCAGAATCAAAGAACGAATGTTCATTAATTAGTAATGTCTAATATGAGAAATGGTTATCCTAAGGGTAACCATTTCTTGTAGGGATGTGGTCTGCCACGTCAGAATTAGAGTGTATCAAAAGCAGGTAGGGTAGTCCAACATCTAACATACTCTCCCCAATTGCCCTAAACTTCGTAATCACCCTAATGACCTTAAAGACTCTAAAGATCTTAAAAACCTTGCTATGATTATTATTTTTTAACTCCTTGTAAATCAATTATTTACCCCCCATTATAAAGCTATTGGAATTGTAAAAATAATTTCATATATTTGTCAAAAACAACAAATATAGTCTGCACTCGCTATGATAAATATTCAAGTAAACTTGATATTTCTTGCTCGTTTGTTTCTATATTTGAAAATAAGAATTGCACCTATATTGAGAATAATAACCATAAAAAACAGAACCGCTATGAAGAGACTATTACTATTTGTTATAATGTCTTTAATGGCATTATTCAACTTACAACAATTGTTGGCACAAGAGGTTGCCCCAAGAACAATATCTGTTTCAGAAAACGATCCTTCGTTGGGAAACGCGTTTATTGGCCTCATAGAGATTAACGAGGTTACAAACCAGACAGGAGCAGTAACCGTAAGAGCGCAATCATATAGTAATTGCAGGTTTGTAAATTGGACTCTAAACGGAGAGGTAGTATCAACCGAAACTTCGTATGTTGATACAACCGAAGGAGATAAACACTATGTTGCAAACTTTGAGGAGATCCCAAAATATGGAATTAGTATAATCTCAAACAATCCTGCAATGGGAAGCGTAATAGAGATTAACCGAGATTTATATGAAGGTGAAAAGATAACACTCTTGGCTTTTCCTAACGAAGGCTATGAATTTGTAAATTGGACAGTAAAAGGAAACGTAGTTAGTATCAGTCCTGAGTATAGTATAACTATACAATCAGAAGTTGAGTATGTAGCAAACTTTCAGGTTGCCCTAAACAAAATAGAAATTATAGATGCAGAGTCATCCCTTAAACAAAGCGGTACATCAGCTGTAAGTAATGTAAAAGATGGTAATTATAAATCTCATTTCTATACAGAGAATTTTGTATCTGATGGTTCAACGGTTACGGTAACTTTAGAAAAAGAGGCTGTAATCGGAAGAGTTGATCTATATTTTGCAACATATCATCGCCCGCAGGCAGCAAAAATTCAGGCATCAATAGACAATAAGCATTGGTACGACATTGAAGGAACAAGTTTTAATGGAAGTGCCGCTAAATATCATCAGCAAAAAACATCCTATTTGATTTCTAAATATTTAACCAAACCTGTAGTAGCAAGATATTTAAGGATGTATATCACTTCTCCATCATATCAAGCCTTGGAAATGTATGAGTTCGAGGCATATGAGTATCTTGCAAATGTTACTCCACGAACAATAAGTGTAGCAGTTAATGATGCAACAATGGGAACAGCGTATGTTGAAACAGAGGGAACAACCTCTCTTGAAAATCAAACAGATGAACTTGTATTGGTTGCAACACCCGTTAATTCATCATATAAGTTTGTGAATTGGACAGTAAACGGCGAAGTAGTATCAACTTATGCTCACTATTATGATGTAACAGATGGAGATAAACAATATGTGGCAAACTTTACAAATGCCCAAATCTTTGATGTTAAAGTCTCTTCGGCAGATATAAAACAGGGTTATGTTACCGCAACTAAAACAGGTAACGTTTATGAAGGAGAAGAGATTCTATTTACTGCAACAGCGGCAGGAGGTTGTCGATTTGTAAATTGGACAATAGACGGAGAAGAGGTTTCAAATGCCAATCCATACGAGTTTTTTATAACAGAAGATGTTGATTTGGTTGCAAACTTTACAGATAAATATTCACAACTCACAACTGTTCCCACAATCTATATCAATACAGAGAATGGAGTAGCGGTAACAAGCAAAGAAGATTATGTAAACGCATACGTTACAGTTCGAGGAGCAGAAAATGAAGAGGATAATATAACTGAGGTACTCACTGAGATAAAAGGACGAGGAAACTCAACATGGGGAATGGCAAAGAAACCCTACCGCTTGAAATTTGATGAAAAAATCAAATTCTTGGGTAACGAAGCCAAAGAGAAAAACTGGGTATTGTTGGCAAACTATGCCGATAAAACATTGATGCGTAATGCCCTTGCATTAGAGACCGCACGAAATATGATGAACTTTGGTTTTACCCCATCGGTAACATTTGTTGACGTAGTTTTGAATGGAGAGAATTTGGGAAGTTATATGCTAACCGACCAAGTAGAGGTTAAACCTAAACGAGTACCCGTAACCGAGCAAGAGACCACAACCACAATGAGTGATACAGAAATAACAGGCGGATACCTAATTGAAGTTGACGGCTTTGCCGATAGTGAGATATCATGGTTCCAAACTACACAAGGTATGAAAGTAACCATCAAATACCCCAAAGATGATGAGATAAACTCTGACCAATCAACTTACATAGCAAACTACACCCAAAGTATGGAGAATGCAATGTTCAGCACCAACTTTACCGATGCAGAATTGGGCTGGCGAAAATATATTGATGAAGCCTCAATGGTAGATTGGTATATAGCATGTGAGTTGTTCGGAAACTCAGACGCATGGTGGAGTACCTATATGTACAAAGAGCGAGATGACGTCTTTAAATTTGGACCACTATGGGACTTTGATATAGCCTTCAACAATGATGATCGTTTGGGTGATGCAACAACCCTCATGATGCGTACCAATGCACACGAACCCAAAACGTGGATTTCTCGTTGGTGGCAAGATGCAGGATTTGTGTCGGCAGTAAAAGCACGTTGGGAAGAGTTGCGTCAAGCAGGAGTAAAAGAGTTTATGATAAACTATATAAACAACACCGAAGAGTATCTGCAAACATCACAACAAAATAACTTCAATGTTTGGGATATTCTTAATACAAAAGTATATCGCGAACTTGAAGCACGAGGCTCGTATGAGGCAGAGGTTGATTTCTTGCAAAATTATGTAACCTCTCGTATAGCATACCTTGATGAACAATTTGAATTATCTGAATTAACCTTCTCGGTAGTGGCAACACCTTCAGATCCAGAAAAAGGAACTGCCCAAGTATCAGTGTCGCAAGTAGTAGAGGGTGATAGTGTAATCCTTACCGCAACACCCAAAGCAGGATATAGATTTGCAAATTGGACACTCAATGACAAGTTACTCTCAATAGGAAACCCATGTACAACACTTGTAACAGCAAACTCAAATTATATAGCCAACTTCGTAAAATCAGATGAAACTATACACGGAGCAGCGTTACAAGGGAAGGCGTTTGGTATTCCTGCATCACAACTTGGATTTAACGACCAAACCCCATTCTCAATAACATTTTGGATATATTTCAATGAGTTTAATCATGAGGACGACGGTACTCAACTATTGAATATACGTACCCCTGATGATGGATGGCCTGTAAGTGATTGGGGTTATTTATGGAGTACTATTGCGAAGGAAGGAAATATAACAGATTACGGAGATAGATTAAAAGAGGGTAATTTAAGTTTAAGTTGTCGAAGAAATTCATCAGCAGAAGTTCTTACCTCTCCAAGTTATGTTACGTTAGAGCCACAAAAGTGGTATCATGTAGCAGTGGTATTGGGTTATACTTCTAATAGAACAATTGATTTGTATGTAAATGGTAAATTGATTGCTTCTGAAAATTTAAGATATAAGGATATGTATAGTTGGAAATCATCAAATGTAATTATGGTTGGTGGCCCTGCCTTTGCCAGAGCAGCAATAGACGGAACAATAGATGAAGTTCGCCTGTACAAAAAAGCAATTACTGCCGATGAGGTAAAAGCAGCAATGCAGCACCAAAACGATGTAACGGATGAAGCACTTATCGGATATTGGGATTTTGAAGGGAATACAGTTGAAACCAATAACCTATACAGTATAGGCTCAAATAATAACCTCGTGGCATGCATGTATGATGTATATATGAAGACAGTGTGAACAAATGAATATACATCAAAACCATTCGTGTTCACAGCGGGTTATTTAGGAGAAGAGTACGACCTATATGTAACAGCAACCCCTTCAGACAAAGAAAAAGGAACAACAGAAGTCTCGGCAAACAAGGTAAATTCAGGTGAAGAGGTAACCCTTACAGCAACACCAGCCGAAGGATATGAGTTCCTGAATTGGACAGTAGGAGGAGCAGAGGTTTCACATGAGAATCCATATACGGCAATCATTACCGAACATACCGACTATGTAGCCAACTTTAGCGAGGTATCAGGAGTTATTTCAACAGAAGTGGCAGAAACAATAAAGGTTGCAGTAATTGATAGAGAAATAAAACTCTTTGGCACAACTGCAGGCGAAGAGATAACACTCTTTACAACAAGCGGAGTAGTAATAGCAAACGCAATAGCCGAAGATAATGTAACCATAATCCCTACAACCGCAACAGGAGTTATAATAGTAAAAGTGGGAGAGAGAGTTTTGAAAGTGGTAAAATAGTTTTTAAATTTTACAACTAATTTTGCTATTTAAAATAAAGTTATTATCTTTGCACCCGCTATTCCGCGACAGGTTTGGTAAGCAACCCCAACGAGTGGAGTTCACCTGCCGGAGGTACCAGTTAAAAAAATAATAACTAAATGTACGCAATTGTAGAAATTCAAGGACAACAATTCCGTGCCGAAGCAGGCAAAAAATTGTATGTTCACCGCTTGAACGCAGACAAAGGTTCAGCAGTAGAATTTGAGAAAGTGTTGTTGATTGACAACGACGGAGAGGTAAAGATTGGCGCACCTGCTATTGAAGGAGCAAAAGTAGTTTGCGAGGTATTAGACCACCTAAAAGGCGAGCGCATAATCGTGTTCAAAAAGAAACGCAGAAAAGGATACCGTAAACGTAACGGTCATCGTCAATGTTTCTCACAAGTGTTAATTAAAGAAATTGTTGCCTAACTATTAAAATTATAAGAAGATGGCTCATAAGAAAGGTGTCGGTAGTTCAAAGAACGGTCGTGAATCAGAAAGCAAACGACTTGGAGTAAAAGTATTTGGTGGACAATTCGCCAAAGCAGGCAATATAATCGTACGTCAAAGAGGAACAGTTCATCACGCAGGTGAGAACGTAGGAATGGGAAAAGATCACACTCTTTTCGCTCTAATTGACGGACAAGTAACTTTTGTACGTAAAAAAGAGAATCGCTCATACGTATCAGTTCTTCCAGTAGAGAAAAACTAATAAGTTACTTAAGTAACGATAATTAACTCATAAAGCAACTGCTCAAAACTTGGGCAGTTGCTTTTTTATTCAAAAACCTTTACCTTTGTAAAAGGAGAAAAAATAAAACTAAAAAAAATATACTATGAAATATTGGATATTTATTTCAAGCACCAAGAGATTTAGAATGCATGATTGGTTAAGTAGTAATGATTACGTGGAATATATTCAAAAGAATAAAATAGAGGTTAATGATATTGTCTATTTATATACAACGGCTCCTGTAAAAAGAATAGAATATAAGATGGTCGTTGATAGAATCAATGTCCCATATGAAGAGATGATTGATGATTCCGCATATTCTCTTAATCCCGATATTAAAATAAATAAGGAGGATGTGTACGTAAGATTGAGATTGATAAAGAGGGTGTCAACTCCATTACTTCATATTGATTATTTACGAGAGTATGGATTGCGTTCAAGTATGCAATCTGCATTTACTGTGTCTGGGGAATTGCTTGACTATATTGATAGTAAGTTTTAGTTTTTTTGTTATAAACTTTGTATGGTGATATGTCTATGTCTATAACCCCAATAAATAAAACATCGTTATTGTTTGTATGTTTAGGTAATATATGTCGCTCTCCTGCGGCAGATGCAATAATGCACAAAATAGTAAAAGATGCGGGAGAGGAGGATTGTTTCTTAATTGATTCTGCAGGAACATACGGAGGCCATGCAGGTTCGTTACCCGATCCTCGAATGCGTGCGCATGGAGCAAGACGTGGGTATGTTTTTGACCACCATTCACGTAGAGTAACTGCCGATGACTTTGATCGCTTTGACTATATATTTGCTATGGATGATGCAAACTACGATGACTTACGCCGTTTAGCACCCACCATTGAGGGACGTGACAAGGTGTTGCGTATTGCCGATTTCTTTGAACATTACCAGATGGATTGCGTTCCTGATCCCTACTATGGTGGAGCAGATGGATTTGAAAATGTACTCAACCTGCTTGAGGATGCGTGTGAGGCAATATATAAAAAGATAAAAGGCGGAGAGTTATAATTGATAAACAATAAGTTCCTTTAATATTGTAATTTCTTGTTTTGAACTGCCCTCAAAAATTATTAACTTTGGAGCATAATCAGTACGTAAATGAAACACCTATATATATTAATAATGATGCTTCTCCCTTTTGCGATATTTGCACAAGAGGATGGAGATACATATACCGTTCCCGATTTTGCAGAGATAGAGCAAGATGTAAATAATCCATCATCGCACTACTACTATCCAAAACTTTTTACCCGATTTTGTGACGGGGATACCACATTAACCCCCACTGAGTGGGAGAGGTTGTATTATGGCTATTCATTTCAAGAGGATTATGATCCCTATCGCGATGTAAAATACAACAGAGAGAAGGCAACGGACTTGTATCGTAAAACCAATCACACTCCAGAGGAGTTGGATAAGATAATACATAATGCAATTACTGTGCTGTCGGATTATCCCTTTGAACTACGCCAGATGAAACTCTTGTCGTATGCCTATACCCAAAAAGGCGAGACAGAGAATGCTGCAATATGGGAGCATAAATTACGACAACTGTTAGGAGTTATAATATCATCGGGCGATGGTCTCTCGCCTGAATCGGCATGGTATGTAATATCGTCAATACATCCATATGATGTGATATATTGCTTTGGTCTTACTCCCAACGACTACACCTTTGTTGAGCCTATGTACGATTTCATTGAGGTTGAAAATGGAACAACTGAGGGGTACTACTTTAATGTTAGTAGAATAATAGTAGAACATTTCAGAAAACAATAATATCTTTTTTAATTAGCACTAAGTGTTGAACTAATTTTAGTTAGTTCTAACAACTATTTTGCTCAAAAATCAATCTTTTTTGCTCAATAAATATGAATATTGTAATAAAATTTATACTTTTGGGGTAAAATTGGTTTAGTCCGACTTTGTTCGAACTCAAAAACCTTGTAAAAACGAAACCGAAAATAAAAATGGATATATCAGAATTAAGTGAGCAGGAGATAGTTCGACGCAATTCGCTCGAGCAAATTAAAGCAATGGGAATAGAGCCCTATCCTGCAGCAGAATATAAAGTTGACGGATATGCAACAGAGATAAAAGAGAACTTCTCGGACGATGCTCCTGTAAGACAAGTGTCGGTAGCAGGACGCATCATGAGCCGTCGTATAATGGGAAAAGCGTCGTTCATGGAGTTAAAAGACTCAACAGGCAGAATACAGGTATATGTATCTCGCGATGAAATATGTCCCGATGAAAATAAAGATCTCTACAATGTCCTATTCAAAAAACTATTAGATATAGGCGACTTTATCGGGATAACAGGATATGTGTTCCGTACACAAATGGGAGAGATAACAATACATGCACAAACTCTGACATTGTTATCAAAATCGTTACGTCCATTGCCAATAGTAAAAATGAAAGATGGCGTAGCGTATGATGCTTTTGATGATCCTGAGCAACGTTTCCGTCAACGCTATGTCGATTTGGTGGTAAATGAAGGAGTAAAAGATATATTTGTTAAACGTAACAAAGTATATACATCAATGCGTGAGTACTTCAATGCACAAGGGTATATGGAGGTTGAAACCCCTGTATTACAGTCAATACCAGGAGGAGCAGCAGCACGTCCCTTTATTACTCACCATAACGCATTAGATATACCTTTGTATTTGCGTATAGCAAACGAGTTGTATCTAAAACGATTGATAGTAGGAGGATTTGAAGGCGTGTATGAGTTCTCAAAAAACTTCCGTAACGAAGGAATGGACCGTACACACAACCCAGAGTTTACATGTATGGAGATATATGTCTCATACAAAGACTACAACTGGATGATGGAGTTTACCGAGAAGATGCTTGAGAAGATTGCACTTGACGTAAACGGAACAACAGATGTAAAAGTAGGAGACAACATAATAAGTTTTAAAACGCCATTCAAGCGAGTAACCATGACCGAAGCCATAAAAGAGTTTACAGGAGTGGATATAACAGGAATGGATGAAGACGCATTGCGTGAGGTGTGTAAACAACTTCACATTGAAACCGATGCATCTATGGGTAAAGGAAAACTTATTGATGAAATATTTGGCGAGAAATGTGAAGGCAATTATATACAGCCAACCTTCATAACCGATTATCCAATAGAGATGTCGCCCTTGACAAAACGTCACCGCAACAATCCTGAGTTAACCGAACGCTTTGAGTTGATGGTAAACGGAAAAGAGTTGTGTAATGCATACTCTGAGTTGAATGATCCCATTGATCAACGCTACCGTTTTGAAGAGCAGTTGCGACTATCAGAAAAAGGTGATGATGAGGCAATGTTTATCGATGCCGACTTCTTGAGAGCCCTTGAATATGGAATGCCTCCAACATCTGGAATGGGAATAGGAATGGACCGTTTGGTTATGTTAATGACAGGTCAAACCACAATACAAGAGGTATTGTTCTTCCCGCAAATGCGTCCCGAGAAGAGGGTGAAAAAAGAAGAGACAGCAGAAGAGTAAATAACAAAACAATAATATAATGGAGTTACCAGGCAAAGTAGCCATAATAGGAGGCGGAACGTGGGCAACAGCAATAGCAAAATTGGTGCTGACAAACGTTGAAGAGATAAATTGGTATATGCGTCGCAAAGACCGTATAGCAGACTTCAAGCGTTTGGGGCGTAATCCAGTTTATCTATCAAGTGTAAAATTCGATATAAATCGAATAAACTTTACCAGCAACCTGAACGAAGTTATAAAAAAATCAGATACACTGATTTTTGTAACACCCTCGCCCTTTATAAAAACGCACCTCAAAAAATTGAGAACATCACTCAGTGGCAAGTTTATAGTCTCAGCCATTAAAGGAATAGTTCCCGATGAAAATATGATAGTAACCGACTATCTAAAAGAGGTGTATAAAGTGGAGGAGGAAAACCTTGCTGTAGTAGCAGGTCCATGCCATGCCGAAGAGGTAGCATTAGAGAGGTTGTCGTATCTAACCGTAGGCTGTTCAAACTTAGAAAAAGCTGAAGAGATAGCAAAACTTCTTAGTAATCGCTTTTTGATAGCAAAAACCTCAACCGACGTAGTTAGTATAGAGTATGCGGCAGTGCTTAAAAACGTATATGCTGTAGCAGCAGGAATTTGTCATGGTTTAAAACTTGGCGATAACTTTAAAGCAGTGTTAATGTCGAGTGCAATACGTGAGGTAAAACGTTTTATCAATGCAGTAAAACCAATGCCTGAACGAGAGATTTGCAAATCGGTATATTTAGGAGATCTTCTGGTAACTGGATATTCGCACTTTAGTCGAAATCATACCTTTGGAACAATGATAGGAAAAGGATATTCGGTAAAGACGGCGCAAATAGAGATGGAGATGATAGCCGAAGGATATTACGGAACAAAATGTATGCACGAAATAAACGAACGCTACAAAGTAAATATGCCTATCCTTGAAGCAGTATATAATATACTATATAATAGGTTGCCTGTCTATTCGGTAATAAACCAACTAACGCAAGAGATATAAAAACAAAAAAATAAAACCGAGTAGGGAGGACATCAGAAAACAAAAAAGATGCCCTCCCTATTTAGTAAACAAAACAGCATAAAAAAAGTTCAAAAAAATACAAATAAAAATTCTGTTTTAAAATCTTGAAAAACAAAAGAATAAATAAGGGATAAAAAAATAGTTGTAATTTTTTTTGAAAAATTCTTACTAAAAAATTTGGTGGATTGAAAAATGCGCTGTACTTTTGTATCCGCTTTCGGAATAAAACTGAAGGCAACAACAAAAAGAGATCATTGAATAATTGAAAAAGACAAAGTAGTACGAGACGAGTAAAAAAACGTCAACGTCAATAACTTTTAACGAGTTTAAATTGAGCATCGGATCAGGTTATTTACAGTAGAAAAATAAATAACAAAACATAATTACAACGAAGAGTTTGATCCTGGCTCAGGATGAA
>JAFQBL010000127.1 GCA_017416695.1 Bacteroidales bacterium
AGTAAGCGGTGTTATGTTCTTTGCTGGAGTATATGGATTCATAGCACGTCGCAATATGTTGGCTGTCCTCATCTCGTTAGAGTTGATGCTAAATGCGGTAGATATAAACTTTGCTGTATTTAACCGATATTTATATCCATCACAACTCGAAGGATTCTTCTTTACGTTATTTGCCATAGCAATAGCAGCAGCAGAAACAGCCATAGCAATAGCCATAATAATAAACATATATCGAAACATCAAAAACATCAAGTCTGATAACTTAGATAAGATGAAAAACTAAAAGATAAGAGGACATGGATTTTTCATATTCAATTGTAATACTTGCGTTACCATTATTTATGTTCCTAACATTAGCGTTAGGCGGAAATAAGATGTCGCAAAAGTTTGCTGGAATCCTTGGAACATTAGGATTGGCAACAATAGCAGTATTGTCATATATGGTAGCATTCCAATATTTTGGGATGGAAAGAGTAGATGGAGTACGTCAAGCGCTGATACCATACAACTTTGAGTGGTTAAGTTTTACAGAAAAACTAACAATCAATTTAGGAATATTGCTTGATCCTATATCAGTAATGATGCTTGTAGTAATAACCACAGTATCATTAATGGTACATATATATAGTATGGGATATATGCACGGTGAGAAAGGATTTCAACGTTACTATGCGTTCTTATCGCTTTTCTCATTCTCAATGTTAGGATTGGTAGTAGCAACAAACATATTCCAAATGTATATCTTTTGGGAGTTGGTAGGAGTATCATCATATCTGTTAATCGGATTCTACTACACAAAACCCTCAGCAGTATCAGCATCTAAAAAAGCGTTCATTGTAACACGTTTTGCTGACTTAGGATTCCTAATAGGAATACTATTACTATCATTCTATACTGAGACATTCTCATTTGATCAACTAACAGCCGACGGAGGATTCTTCTTAACCACAACATCAGGAGCAACATTCATGGGATGTTCAGTAGCATCATGGGCTATGGCATTGATATTCATGGGAGGAGCAGGAAAATCAGCAATGTTCCCACTACACATATGGTTGCCTGATGCAATGGAAGGCCCCACACCAGTATCAGCATTGATACATGCTGCAACTATGGTAGTAGCAGGAGTATATCTTGTAGCACGTCTGTTCCCTGTATATTTATCAGTACCCGATGTATTAGAACTAATAACATGGGTAGGAGCAATAACAGCACTATATGCAGCAATAGTAGCATGCGTACAAAGCGATATAAAACGAGTATTAGCATTCTCAACCATATCGCAAATAGCCTTTATGATAGTAGCCTTAGGAGTATGTACATCAATGGTACCATCAGAGGGAGGATTAGGTTATATGGCATCAATGTTCCATCTATTCACACACGCAATGTTCAAAGCGTTGTTATTCTTGGGAGCAGGAGCAGTAATCCATGCAGTACACTCAAACGAAATGAGTCATATGGGAGGATTAAGAAAATACCTGCCCATTACACACATAACATTCCTGATAGCATGTTTGGCAATAGCAGGAATACCTCCATTCTCAGGATTCTTCAGTAAAGATGAAATCCTTGCCGCAGCATTCAATAAGAGTATGTTCTGGGGAGTATGGATGACAATAGTAGCAGCAATCACAGCATTCTATATGTTCCGTCTATACTTTGGAATATTCTGGGGTAAAGAGGCAAAACACGAACATACACCTCATGAATCACCTGCAACAATGACTATACCACTAATAATATTGGCAGTTATTACATGTGTAGCAGGATTTATACCATTTGGAGAATTTGTAACCTCAAACGGCGAATCATACCACATACACCTTGATATGACAGTAGCAATAACAAGTGTAGTATGTGCAGTAGTAGCAATACTATTAGCAACATGGTTATTTGCAAAACCCAACAGCAAACCAGAGAAGATGCAGGCAGCATTACCACGTTTGCACAAATGGGCATACAACCGTTTCTATATGGATAACGTATATCAATTTATAACACACAAAATCATTTTTGCAAAAATATCAAAACCAATAGCATGGTTTGATCGTCACATAATTGACGGAACAATGGATATGTTTGCAACAGTAACAAATTCTGTGTCAGAGAAGATAAAAGACTTCCAATCAGGAAAATTACAAATGTATGTGTGGGTGTATATAGTAGGAGCCATGATATTAGCGGCGGCAGCAATATATACATTGTGTATTAAGTAGGAAAAAAGAAAAAAACAAACAATATGAGCATTTTATCAATATTCGTAATCATTCCCATATTAATGTTGGGAGGTCTGTTTCTTTCAAAGAATATGAAACAGATACGAACAGTAGCAACCGTAGGTTCGGCGCTACAACTAATAGCAGCCATAGCCTTAGTTGTTCTATTCTGTGGTAAGAGAGCAGCAGGAGACACAGCAGAAATGTTGTTTATGGCAGACCACGTATGGTTTCAAGCATTAAACATACACTATGCAGTAGGAGTTGACGGAGTATCAGTCGCAATGATATTACTATCTGCAATAATAGTATTTGCAGGAGTATTTGCATCATGGAAAATTGATCCACTGCCAAAAGAATTCTTCATGTGGTTAATACTATTGTCAATAGGAGTATATGGTTTCTTCATTTCAATAGACCTATTCACAATGTTTATGTTCTATGAGGTAGCCTTGATACCAATGTACTTGTTGATAGGAATTTGGGGAAGTGGAAAGAAATACTATTCAGCAATGAAACTAACACTAATGTTGATGGGAGGATCAGCACTACTATTGTTAGGAATATTAGGAATATATTTCAACTCATCAGCCGATGGCAATCTAACAATGAACATATTGGAGATAGCAAAGAACAATGCAATACCCCACACACTACAAAACATACTCTTCCCATTAACCTTTGTAGGATTTGGAGTATTAGGAGCAATGTTCCCCTTCCACACATGGTCACCCGACGGACACGCATCAGCCCCCACAGCAGTATCAATGCTACACGCAGGAGTATTGATGAAGTTAGGAGGATACGGATGTTTCAGAGTAGCAATGTATTTGATGCCTTACGCAACACAAGAGTTATCGTGGATATTCTTGATACTAACCGGAATCAGCGTATTCTATGGAGCATATAGTGCATGTGTACAAACCGACCTTAAATACATCAATGCCTATTCATCAGTGAGCCACTGTGGATTAGTATTATTTGCACTGCTAATGTGGAACACCACAGCAATGACAGGAGCAATAATGCAAATGTTATCACATGGATTAATGACAGCACTATTCTTCGCATTAATTGGAATGATATATGGTCGTACACATACACGCGATATTCGAGAGATGGGAGGATTAATGAAAATAATGCCATTCTTGTCAGTATGTTATGTGATAGCAGGTTTAGCATCATTAGGATTACCAGGATTAAGTGGTTTCGTTGCCGAGATGACAATCTTTGTAGGAGCATTTGACCATGCTGATACATTCCGCCGAGTATTCACAATATTGGCATGTACCTCAATAGTAATAACAGCGGTATATATTTTACGAGTAGTCGGAAAAATACTATATGGACCAGTACAAGACAAACACCATTTAGAGTTAACCGATGCAGTATGGTATGAGAAATTCTCAACAATAGTACTTATAATAGCAGTAGCAGGAATAGGAATATTCCCATTATGGGTATCAGACCTAATACGCGAAAGTATAAAAGTGATAAGTGAAAGAATAATACAATAAAATAACAAGAAAGAACTTTTAATATGAGTTACGCAGAATTTTTAGGTATGGGAGCAGAATTGTCATTGATGGCAGTTATAATACTCCTATTCATATACGATACATTTGCCTCACAAAAATCAGGTAAATACCTACCCATAACAGCAGTATCACTACTTGCTATACAAACACTATATTTAGCATTTGGAGGCATACAAGAAGCATTGTTGTTTGGAGGAATGTACTCAACAACAACAATGTCAAATGTAGCAAAAATAATATTGAACATAGGAACAATATTAGTATTCATTCAGGCAGCATCATGGGTAAAAGATGATGATATGAAGATTCGTAGAGGAGAATACTACGTATTAACACTCATCACTCTGTTAGGAATGTACTTTATGATGTCGGCTCAAAACTTCCTACTATTCTTTATAGGATTAGAGACAGCATCATTACCAATGACAGCATTAGTAGCAATAGAGAAATACAAAGAGAACTCATATGAGGCAGCAGCCAAATATCTCTTCTTTGCAGTATTCTCATCAGCATTAATGCTATTAGGACTATCATATATCTATGGAGCAGTCGGAAGCCTATACTATTCAACAATAGCAGCATCATTCACTGTAACACCATTAACAATAATGGCAGTGGTGTTGTTCTTGGCAGGAATGGGCTTTAAACTATCATTAGTACCATTCCATCTATGGACAGCCGATGTATATCAAGGAGCACCAACAGTAGTAACCTCTTATTTATCGGTAATCTCAAAAGGAGCAGCAGCGTATGCCTTGATGATAGCCTTGATGACAGCCTTTGGTCAAGAAGCATTAGGAATATGGATTAATGTATTATACATTGTAATAATACTAACAATCACAATCGGAAACCTATTTGCAATTCGTCAACAAAACATAAAACGTTTCTTGGCATTCTCATCAATCTCACAAGCAGGATACATAATGTTAGGAGTGATGGCATGTAACGATTTTGGAGCAACCTCATTACTATATTATGTATTAGTCTATATCTTCTCAAACATTGCAGCCTTTGCAGTAGCAGGAGCAATAGAGAGAGCCAGCGGAAAACTCAATATCAACGATTACGATGGATTATACAAAACAAATCCAAAGTTGAGTGTGGCAATGATGTTGGCAATGTTCTCATTAGCAGGAATACCACCCTTTGCAGGATTCTTTAGTAAATTCTTCATATTCTATTCAGCAATAGAAACAGGAATAGGAGCAATGTATGTATTAGTATTCATAGCATTATTAAATACAATCATATCACTATACTACTACCTATTAGTAGTAAAAGCAATGTTCCTAAAAGAGAGCGAGAACCCAATAGCCCCAATAAAATCAGACTGTTATACAAAGACAGTAATATTTATAACAGGCTTAGGTATTGTATTGTTAGGATTGGTAAGTTGGATATATGACTATATCTTTAGTGCAGTAGTATAACAATTTATAAAACTCTAACAAAAGCAGAGTATATTTAAAATATATTTAACATATCAAATAACTAAAAAGTTCTATCTTTGCACAAAAGATAGAACTTTTTTTTTGAACAAATAAAACCAAACAAAAATGTCAATATATGTAATATTTATAGCATTTGCCCTATTGAGTTTTGTAATACAGCAAGTATTAAAAACAAAATTCAATAAATATTCGCAAATAGCCCTACCATCAGGATTAACAGGACGAGAGGTAGCAGAAAAGATGCTACGCGATGCAGGAATACACGATGTACAAGTAGTATCAGTACAAGGACAATTAACCGACCACTACAACCCCATGACAAAAACTGTGAATCTTAGCGAACCAGTATATAACAGTTGTAGTATAGCAGCGGCGGCAGTAGCAGCCCACGAATGCGGACATGCAGTACAACACGCAATAAGATACCCATTTTTAACAATGCGATCAAAATTAGTTCCCGTTGTAAGTTTCGCCTCAAGTTGGATGCAGTGGGTATTATTAGCAGGAATCCTATTAATAGAGACAATGCCCCAAATAATGCTTATAGGAATAATCCTGTTTGCCACAACAACCCTATTTAGTTTCATAACCTTGCCAGTAGAAATAAATGCAAGTTCACGAGCATTAATGAGGTTAAGCGGAGCAGGTCTAACAAACGTATCAACCTATCCCAAAGCAAAAGATGCACTAAAATGGGCAGCATACACATACGTAGTAGCAGCATTAAGTTCATTAGCAACCTTAGTATATTACATACTAATATTCACATCACGAAGAGATTAAAATTAAATTTATATAACAGAAAGAGGGAGTGACCTAAAATATCACTCCCTCTTTCTGTTAAAAAAATGGCACATATGTTTATATCTCGTAAAAAATATTTATCTTTGCAGTAACTACAAAGTAGTTATAACATTGTTATCTAAATAGCGTTTATGCTAATGTCAAATGCTTCGAGAAACTAGCACCTTCAATAAGCATACATACAAGAGACATGAGTACAAAACGCCTGCGTTCATATACGTGGGTTGTATTATCTCTGTATGTATAGGTATGTGCTAGTACCTTTCGAAGCGTGAGATACAACTCACGTTTTTTTTGTATTCAAAACATTTTTAATAATCAATTAATCAATCAAAACAATTATGAATTCGAGAAAACTAGCACAAAATCTCAGAAAGTTCATTATTTATTCAAAACTATTATTTTTAATAATGCTTTCGCAGTTAATTTCATGTGATTATTCAGATAGAATAGAAGCACTAACAGACAACATCTCACAATTACAAGACCAAGTTGACAATCTAAAACGAGCGTATGAATCTGGGAAAATAATTACCAAGGTAGAACCTGTTACAACTGAACAAGGGGGATGGGAAATTACATTTTCAGATAATAGTACAATAAATATCTTTTCAGGAAAAGATGGAATAACGCCCTATATTAAAATTGACGTAGAAGGATATTGGGTAGTTTCTTATGATGATTTCAAAACATTTACGCAAATATCAGACAGTGAAGGAAATCCAATTTCAGCAAAAGGAGAAACAGGCAAAGATGGAGTCTCAATCGATATTAGAATAAATAGTGAGAACAATTATGAAATAGTTACATATGTCGAAGACAAAAATAATCCTATATCAGTAATTGCTACGCCATATAGTGCCAATCCCGAGAATCAAATATCATCAATTTTAGAGGATGTAACACAAGGAGTAGTAACAATAAAAATGCAGAACGGAAAAGAATACAACTTTCTGCAAAAGATAAATTATCCCACTTCCATAATGCTTATCAATAAAGAGTATTTATTTACCGAAAAAGGAGGGTTTGTAACAATTGAGTTTAGAGTAAATCCTTCAAATGCGGTATTATTAAAAAACGATATATTAATAGATTGTCTGAAACTAAAATCGCAAACATACGCTGATAGTTATGTTAGTAAATCTTCAAATTATAACATATCAGATTTAAAAAAATCCACCAACGCTAATGGCGAAATTTTGCAAGGACAATATATGTTGACCGTAGAAGATTCTCGCAAACAAGATGATTATACCGAAATATGTTCTTTAGTAATAAATACAAAAGATGCAAATGGAAATAACATACAAATAACATCAGAAAGTTTCACCCTAAAACGAAATTTAAATCCCGAACAAGAGATGGCAGGAATAGAAGTATGTATGCCAGCAGAATTATATATTTTACAAGATGAGAAATCACAAATATTTTATAGAGGTTTTATAAAGGCTGTAAATCCTTACAATTACGATATAAAAGTAATGTGTGATATAGGTAAAACTTACCCCCGATATTATCAGATAGATAAATCCGTACCATTAGGAGATTATCCATTAACAATACAAGTCCGTGATGATAATTTAAATATATTAGGATCTGCAACAACTATAATTCATGTAATAGATAAGCCACAAATCTCAGCACCAACAAACGTATTGTGTATAGGAGCAAGTGCAACAGCAACAGGATGGTGGAGTGCTGAATTGGAAAGAAAAATTAATAATGATATGATTAGTTTTGTAGGTCGAAAGACAGGAACAAAAGAGACAATTTTATTAGAAGCAACTGGAGGTTGGAGTTGGAGTAACTTTGTATCACAGCAATCACCATTTGTTCAAGACGGCAAATTAAACTTTAAAAATTACGCCGACAAATATTGCAATGGCTCAATAGATGTTATTATAGCACATATTGGAGTAAATGCAGCGTTATGGGAAAATAACCAATGGATGCAAGGCGAAATAACTCATGCGAAAAAAATTATTGAAGGATACTTTGCAGAATTTCCTAATGGAAAGATTATATTATCAGCAATTCCAATGCCAGATGAAGGTACAAATATTTATGATAATAGTAATACAGAAAACAACGTTAATAGGTATGGAACATTGCTAACCTTTTTAAGATACAATGCCATGTTACAAGATTTAGTTAATACTTATGGCGCTACTAATAAGATATATTATGCACCAGTAAATTTATTCTTTGATACAGATAATGGTTATCCCAAAGGTAATTTAGACGTTAATGATAGAAATGATTCAACTACTGAGGTAGTAGGAATCAATGGAGTCCATCCCACTAAAGAAGGATCATATATGGTAGCCGATGGAATTCTGCCAATTTTCTATGAAAAGATATTCAAATAAAAAAAACTAAGTATCATAATAAAGAGAACCTCAAAGTTTCTTGTTAGAGACTTTGAGGTTCTCTTCAAAATTTATATTATGATACAATATCTTTATCCTATAAAAATTATTCTTCGCACTTTTGTCTGTAATAAAGTCTCAGCAGATTACGGTCAAGAATAAAAATCTCTTTAGAAGAGAAATTAATAATACCCAACTCCTTCATTTCATCCAGAACCATATTAAACACGCTACGTTGAGCGCCAAAGAACATATAAATATCTCGGAGTTTAGCATTAATTACAATATCAGAAGAGTTGTAACTCGTAAAATACAAAATCCAGAAAGCAAATTTAGCCCTCACATTATCATTGGCAATTTGGTTGTACGCCTCAAAAGGAGTTTGAGACTTACGAGATAAATCAATCAGGTAATTTAGAAGAATAACGCGGTGTTCTTGCATAATAGATATGAAGTCTTGTTTGTCAATAGACAAAATACCAGTATTGTCATCACAAGCATAAACCGAAACAGGATATTTATTGTTTCCAATAGAGTAGTTCGAAACAATATTATTAGGACCAGTAATAGTTTCAGAAAGTTTAATTTTAACCTTCTTGTTAATATATTCCAAACGGACACTCCCTGAAATTATAAACTTAAAACTATCGCACTCGTCTCCAGCATTAATAATAGCATAACCTTTATTATAAGACAAAAAATCAAATTTATATTTCTCAATAATCTTATTAAAAGCCTCAACGCTTAAACCTTTAAAGAGAGGTATCTGCAGAATAGAATCGTATATGCTCATAATTAAACGTAAAAAATATATATGAACAAATGTAGTTAAAAAAAAGAATATTTTAATTAAAAAGCACATAAAAATTAATAAACTAAGTTATTATTAAAAAATATAACATTCAAAATTCACAACAAAAATAGGAAGTAATAAAAGATAAGCAACATCCAACAAAAAAGATAAATTCGTGTTGTTAATATAATAATAAGAGAGAGTAAAAAAAAGATTTTGAAAAAAACTGCTTACAAATAATAACTACTCATAATAATTATTATATTTGCAATAAATTAAAAACAATATATAGTTATGGAATTTTTAACTTTCAATTTTAAAGATGTGTTAAGTGCGTTTTTCGTACTTTTTGCGGTGATAGATGTACCAGGGTTAATGCCTATCATTATCAATTATAAGCGACAAGGCAACCCGATAAATGCAACAAAGGCCTCGCTATATTCATTGGCGGCATTTGTAACATTTTTGTTTGTGGGGGAAGCATTGTTAAATTTGTTCAATGTAGATATCGCATCTTTTGCGGTTGCAGGTTCATTGGTAATATTTGCACTTGCTTTTGAAATGATATTCGGAATAAAAATTTTCAAAACCGATGACACGCCCAAGAGTTCAAGTGTATTTGTTCCAATAGTATTTCCATTAATTGCAGGAGCAGGGTCATTCACAACCCTTCTTTCGTTAAGGGCTTTATACTCAACACAAGACATATTACTATCCCTCATAGCCAATGTAATAGTAATATTCCTTGCAATCCGATTAGTATCGTTCTTTGAGAAAGTATTGGGAGACGGCGGAATATATGTATTGCAACGCGTATTCGGAATAATATTGTTAGCAATATCAGTCAGAATGTTTATGGAAAACATCACACAAATGTTGGATAAATTATAAACTAAAAAAAAATTAAAACAAAAATCCTTAAAAAAATTTGCTTAAAACAAATTAAACCTATATTTTCGTAAAAAATAATTAAATACGCTATAAATTAGTGATAAAATAAATCAAAAAACAAGATCAACAATTATGAGCTATCTTAAGTTTGATAAAAGTTTGATGATAAATCTCGAGCAGTCATTACCGCGTGAGATTTTGAGAACTAATAAATCCGGAGCGTATCACTGTACAACACTTGTAGGATGTAACACACGCAAGCAACACGGATTATTAGTTATTCCCATACCTGAGATGGATGATGAAAATCATGTAATGTTATCTTCACTCGATGCCACCGTAATACAACACGGAGCACCTTTCAATTTGGGAATACACAAGTATCAAGGCAATGTATATAGTCCAAATGGGCACAAATACATTCGCGAGTATAATTGTGATGATATCCCCAAAACAGTATATCGAGTAGGAGGAGTAGTTCTTAAACAAGAGAAAATTTTCGTATCTCATGAAAGTCGTATTCTGATAAAATACACATTAGTAGATGCACACTCTGAAACAACATTACAGTTCCGTCCATTCTTGGCGTTTCGTAATGCAAACGATGTATGTATCGAGAACAATCAAATAAACAAAGAGTATAACGAGGTAGCAAACGGAATAAGTTGTTGTCTATATCCAGGTTACCCCAACCTTTATATGCAATATAGCAAAAAGGTAGAGTTTGTAAGTGATCCCCATTGGTACAACGGAATAGAGTACGTAAAAGACCAGGAGAGAGGATACTCATATCGCGAAGATTTGTTTGTTCCAGGATACTTCCAGATGCCAATAAAAAAAGGCGAGTCAATAATCTTCTCGGCAGGAATAGAAGAGGTAAAACCACGCAGTCTAACAGCAATGTTTGATAAAGAGTTAGAAGTGCGACCACACCGAACATCATTCTATAACTGTTTAAAAAATTCAGCACAACAATTCTACCTAAAACGCAATAACGAGAACTATATGCTTGTAGGCTATCCATGGTTTAAAGTAAGAGCACGTGATCTCTTCATATCAATACCAGGATGTTCACTATACATTGACGATGAAGCAATGTATCACAAAATGATGGATACAGCCCTATCAGCATTAAAACGCTTCATGGCAACAGGCGAACTCGATAGCGTAATAAAAGGAATAGACCAACCCGATGTACCATTATGGGCAATATGGGCAATACAACAATATGCACAAGCAGTATCATTCGATGAGTGTATCAAAAAATATGGCGAAACATTAGAGGAGATAATTCTCTATATAATAGGAGGAGGACATCCAAATCTATTTGTACACGAAAACGGATTGATATATAGCGATGGCAGAGAGAAATCAATCTCATGGATGACAACCCTTGCCGAAGGCGGACGTCCAGCAACACCAAGAACAGGATATTTGGTAGAGTTTAACGCATTATGGTATAATGCATTAAAATTCTGTCACTCAACAATCCACGATAAAAAGAAAGCAGCCGTACGCAATACCATATCAGACCTAATAGAGCAGGTAGATGTATCATTTAAAGAAACATTCCTAAATGAGCATGGATATCTATATGACTATGTTGATGGCGGATATGGCGAATTAAGTGTACGCCCCAATATGGTATTTGCAATCTCATTAGAGTACTCACCACTAACACGCAAAGAGCGTAAAGGAGTATTGGATGTAATCACAAGAGAGTTGTTAACACCAAAAGGATTACGCACATTAAGTCCGAAGAGTTACGGATACCGTCCAGTATATTACGGACCACGCTATGACCGAGAGCAAGCCTATTATCAAGGACCAGCACGTCCATGGTTGATGGGAGCATACGCCGAAGCATATCTAAAAATATTCGGATTAAGTGGAGTCTCATTTATAGAGCGAATGATGATTGGATTTGAAGAGGAGATGTCAAACAACTGTATAGGAACAATCTCTGAGTTATTTGACGGAAACCCACCATTTATCGGACGCGGAGGAATCAGTTATGCTGTAAACGTAGCAGAGATATTGAGAGTATTAAACCTAATGAAAAATTATAATAACAACATATAGGTATGAAAGCATTAATGTTTGGATGGGAGTTTCCTCCCCATATTCTCGGAGGTCTCGGAACAGCAAGTTACGGACTAACTAAGGGAATGCACAAATGTGGCGATATGGATATCACATTTGTAATACCCAAACCTTGGGGCGATGAAGAGAAAGGCTTTGCCAATATCATAGGAGCCAACAACACACCAGTAGTATGGCGAGATGTAGATTGGAATACAGTAGAAAATCAAATAGGCAATACCATGAATCCGCAAACCTATTACGATTTGCGAAATAACATTTATGCCGATTTCAACTATATTCACACCAACAATCTTGGATGTATAGAGTTTTCAGGGCGTTACGCAGATAACATTTTAGAGGAGATAAACAACTACTCAATAGTAGCAGGAGTAATAGCAAGAACAGTACCATGCGATGTAATACACTCGCACGACTGGTTAACCTATCCTGCAGGAATACATGCAAAACAGATAACAGGCAAACCATTGGTAATACACGTACACGCAACCGATTTTGACCGCAGTCGTGGAAATGTAAACCCCGATGTATTCCGAATTGAGAAAGACGGAATGAACTATGCCGATCATATTATCACAGTAAGTAATCTAACACGTCAAACCGTAATAGAGAAATACGGAATATCTCCCGACAAAGTAACAACAGTACACAATGCCGTTGAGCCAATGAGCGAGGAGATTATGGCAATAGAGATGCCACGCAACCCCAAAGAAAAAGTAGTAACATTCCTTGGACGTATAACAATGCAAAAAGGACCAGAGTACTTTGTTGAGGTAGCCGCACAAGTATTACGTAAAACAAACAACGTACGCTTTGTGATGGCAGGAAGTGGCGATATGATGAACAAGATGATACGACTTGCAGCAGAACGCGACATAGCAGACAAATTCCAATTCACAGGATTCTTGCGAGGCAAACAAGTATATGAGATGCTCAAATCGAGTGATGTATATATGATGCCCTCAGTATCAGAGCCATTTGGAATATCACCGCTTGAAGCAATGCAAGTAGGAGTGCCATCAATCATCTCAAAACAATCGGGATGTGCCGAAATTTTAAATAATGTAGTAAAAACCGATTATTGGGACGTAGATGCAATGGCAGATGCCGTATATTCAATAATAACATATCCAGCGATGTACACCCATATGAAAGAAGAAGGAATACGCGAAGTAAACGAAATCAAGTGGGAGTACGCAGGACAAAAAGTGATAGATATATACCGTAAGGTAATGAAATGGTAAAACTTTAAAAACAGCAATAAAATGAGAACAATCTGTTTCTATTTTCAAATTCATCAACCATTCCGTTTGAAACGTTATCGTTTCTTTGATATTGGTAATGACCACTACTATTATGACGATTTCAACAACGAGGAGATAATCCGTCGAATAGCAGAGCGTTCATATTTACCCGCAAATCGAGCATTATTAGAGATGATAGAAGATTCGGGTAATAAGTTTAAAGTAGCATTCTCAATCTCAGGAGTAGCACTTGAGCAATTAGAGATGTATGTACCCGAGTTTATTGACTCAATGCGAGACTTGGCAAAAACAGGATGCGTAGAGTTCTTGTCAGAAACATACGCACACTCATTAGCATCGTTAGCAGATCCTGAAGAGTTTATCAACCAAGTAAAAGCACACGATGATAAAATAGAGTTGTTATTCGGACAACGTCCCAAAGTGTTCCGTAACACCGAGTTGATATACTCCGATGACATTGCAGCAATGGTAGCATCAATGGGCTTCAAAGGAATCATCACCGAAGGAGCAAAACACATATTAGGATGGAAGAGTCCTAACTATCTATACACCCCAGCAACAGCGCCAAAAGTAAAATTGTTGCTTAAAAACTACAAGTTGAGTGATGATATAACATTCCGATTCTCAAATTACGAATGGAACGAATATCCATTGACAGCCGACAAGTTTATGGGATGGATAGGCTCATTGCCCGAAAGCGAGGAGGTAGTAAACCTATTTATGACATACGACACATTAGGCGAACTACAATCAGCAGAAACAGGAATCTTTGGATTTATGAAAGCCCTACCACGCTTTGCGGCAGATAAAGGCATCACATTCTCAACACCATCAGAGGTAATATCAAAACTAAAACCAGTAGATGTAATCTCAGTAAACGATCCAATCTCATGGGCAGACGAAGAGCGTGACACATCAGCATGGTTAGGAAACATATTACAAAAAGAGGCATATGAGAAACTATACTCAGTAGCAGAAAGAGTACGCTTGTGTTCAGACACACGACTAAAACAAGACTGGAACTATCTACAAGCATCAGACCACTTCTACTACATGTGTACAAAACACTTTGCCGACGGAGCCGTACACAGTCACTATAGCCCATACGATTCAGCATACGAGGCATTCACCAACTATATGAACGTATTAAGCGACTTTATAGTACGAGTAGAAGAGCAATTCCCCGACTCAATAGAGAACGAAGAGTTGAATGCACTAATCACAACAATTCGTAATCAAGCAGCCGAGATAGAGGTGTTGAAAAAAGAGTTGGCCAGTGCAAAAGCAAATGCAGGAGAAGCAGAAGAAGAGAAACCTGTAAAAAAAGCACCAGCAAAGAAAGCAACAAAAAAAGCAGCACCAAAAGCAGAAGCAAAAGAAGAGGCTCCAGTAGAGGAGAAACCAGCAAAAAAAGCACCTGCAAAAAAGGCAACAAAAAAAGCCTCTAAATAATTAGAAGCAAAGCAATAAAATTAGAAAGGACTGTCCTTTGGGGCAGTCCTTTCTATTTGCTAAAAATTCAAACAAAAACATAAACACTATACGCGGGTTTCTGTTTTAATAACAGGTTTCTGGCAACCGCAACCATCTCTGTTGCACGAAGCAAAACCAATAACAATTATTGCACAAACAATAAAAAATATAAACTTTCTCATAAACGTTAAAATTGCAGACACGAAGTTACAATAACTTTTTGAATAGCACATCAAATAAAATAACAAAAACATAAAAAAACAAAATAATACAAAAACTCTCCACAATTTTTATTAACTTAGCGCAGTAAAACCAAAATAAATACGATATGGCAAAAAACGAAGAACTATTTTACGATGACGAAGACGCAGTAAAATACATACGCAAAAATTTAGAACCAGAACTATCAAAAAATATATCAGAAGATGATATATACTATGTAGTAGATTTAATATACGACTTCTACGAAAGCAAAGGATTTATGAGTGAAGAAGATGAAAATGCTGAGATAACCATAGCCGATGATGAAATAATAGACTATGC
>JAFQBL010000128.1 GCA_017416695.1 Bacteroidales bacterium
GAAACGCTATACAGCATATCGCAAAAATTCAATACAACTGTTGATGCTATAATTGCATGTAATCCTAACTTAGGGGGCATCATAAAAAAAGATGATATTTTATACATACCCTTAACTCAAGAGGTTAAAAAGGTTGTAAATGAATATGAAGCGGAGAATAAACACATTATACTTAACTATAACAATGATGAGACAAAATATAACAATATAAATATTGCTGTTATATTTCCTTTCAAATTATCAATTTCCGGAGTTCAATCGCCATATTCAGACTATTACAAAGGATTACTATTGGCATTAGATAGTTTAAAAAATAATGGATTAAAATCAAATGTTTATACTTTTGACACTAACGGAGATATTAATACTCTAAAAGAGATTCTTAATAAACCCGAAATGAAAGATGTCAACATTATCTTTGGCTCGGATAAGAATGAAGAGATTTCTCTTTTAAGTGCTTTTGCAAAAGAGAATAAAATTTATCTTGTTAATTCATTCTCTGTTAAAAATAAAGAGTATGAAAACAATCCTTATATAATTCAGGGGCATATTCCAAGCAATATGTTCTTTGCTGCTACAAGTAAACATTTAATAGAAACAACATCTGACAAAGAGATTATCTTTTTAATAGACAATCAGGAACAAAATGACAAAGCCGACTTTGTTGATATTATATGCAATGATTTACGATTAAACGGAAAAGAGTTTAAAAAGTTCTCATTCAATGAAGTTACAGATTATGAAGTTCTACAAAACTCTATTAACGACAATAGTAATATTATGCTTGTTGCTTCATCTTCAAGCAAAAGTGGTGTTGCTAAAACTTGTGCTATTGCTACCCGACTAAAAGAGGGCAACCCAACTATATCTGTATCTATCTTTGGATACCCTGAATGGCAAACATATATAAAAGATTATTTAGAAACTTTCCATACATTAAACACAACTATCTTCTCACGTTTTTACAGCGAGCCTACTAAAAACAATTGGAAAGAGTTTAATAAAAATTTCAGATACTGGTTTGGACCAGAAAAGAGTCCAATGTTTCCATCCCCAAACTTATTGGGATTTGACGCTGGTATGTACTTGATAAATGGATTGCTTAGACATTACAATAATTTTGAGCAATATTTAGAGACAATTGAATCTCAAAGTATTCAAACAGACTTCTCGTTCACAAGATTATCAAACGAGAGCGGATTGGTTAATACCAACCTATACTTTATTACATTTACTCCTGATTATAAAATAGTAAAAGAGAAAGTTAAATAATGAAACGCACTTTAATTACCCTAACTATTATTTTATTTTCGATAACCAATTCATTTGCTCAGAAAAAAATTGATAAAGAGTTATGGTTTGGTGCAAAGGGTGGTGTAACATTCTCTCAACTCTCAATTAGTCCAAGCATTAAACAATCTATGGAGATGGGCTATTTAGGAGGTGTTTCAATGAGATACATTGAAGAGCGTTTCTTTGGTATTGTTTTGGAACTAAACTATGCCGAAAAAGGATGGAAAGAGAAATTTAAAGATAGCGATTCGCAATATAAATACAGCAGGACTTTAAACTATATTGAACTACCCTTCTTGGCTCATATATATTTTGGCAAAAAAAGTTTTAGATTTTTCGTAAACATTGGACCTCAAATAGGTATTTGCGTTGGAGAAAAGACAAAATCAAATTTTGATTTAGGCTCTATACCTAAGTTTTCTATCAATAGGGAGACCACCCATTACAATATGGGCGTTGATAAACCTTTTGATTATGGATTGACTGGAGGATTGGGATGTGAAGTAAGAATCAAAAACAACCACGCAATTATGTTGGAAGGCAGATACTACTTTGGTCTTGCTGATATATTCAACAATAAGAGTGCAGACTACTTTTCAGTATCTTCGAACCAATCTATACTTGTATCTCTATCATATATGTATAACATAAAAGGGAGAATAAAATAGATCAAATTCAATTTAATAGGTGATAAAAACAAGATATTCGCCTTTAGCATCTATTGTAAAACTATTTGTCTCGCAACAATTTAATGTTCCTTGCCATAACGATGTAAAGTCGTAAATTGGATATTTCAAGCCCTTTGACGAAAAGTTCGAAGCATTTACATTAAATATAGATACTTGCATTCCTTCTCTTGATAGCATTTCTACTTTGTTTTTACAAGGTACAAAAACTCCGTAATCGGTATAACAGGCAACATTTAAACCCTTTCTTTTATATTCAGATAGTAATGAGATATTCCCTATTGTGTGATCTTCTCGTTTTCCTGTGGCTCCAACAATAGCAATTCTATTACATCCTTTTGAGATTAAGAAATCAACGGCTTTCGTTTGGTCGTTTGTATCTTGATCTGGCACATAATAGATAATATTAGAATAACGTTCTCTATTCTCGGCACTTAATGAATCTCCATCTCCTATTATCACATTGGGAGTATAACCTCTTGCAATATAAGCATCTGCCCCACCATCGCAACATACAACATACTTTGCATTTTGCAATATTTGCAAAGGTATTTCATGAGCAGGAAATTCTCCGTTTGCCAAAATTACCGCATCTATATTATCGTTAAAATTTATCATATAAAAGACTCATTCAAGTTGCATCATCTTCTTCCATTTAATATATCCCAAAATTGCAATAACCGCATACAGGGCATATAATACCGAAGTAAAATATAAATCTTTATATATATACAAACCTACACTTACAACGTCAACCACTATCCACACCAACCATTGCTCTATATATTTGCGAGCCAGCATCCACATTGCTATAATGCTAACTGATGTTGTAAATGAATCGAGCCATGGCACATTGCTGTTGGTATATGTAATAAGCACCCAAGTTATTATAAATTGAAGGATAAGATAGACAGGGATTAATCTCATCCATATTTTTTTAGGAATTGATGAAATTTTCAACTCCTCTTCTCTGTTTTTTTTAGATGATGAGGGAAATATTTGAAAACTATACTTCCATGCAAACCAGCCATAAATTGCTATAAGCAAATAGTAGATATTAATAGCAAAATCGGCATAAAGTCCTGCATTGTAGAATATATATATGTATATAGCAGGCATTATTATACTTGCTAACCACAAATATATATTTGCCTTATATTCGAGCCATAGATATATAAGACCTACAATAGTACCAAATATTTCGATATATAATTCCACTAATTAAATTTATCTTTTTATATTGGGCTCCTCTAATCCGTATGACTTAGTTTTATCTTCCCTCTTTAACCATATAGCAAATAGCATTGCTATTACACCAAGAGAGGCAAAAATTATCATAGGTAGTGTATAATCGTATTTAATTTTATCATCTGTCACCGATGATACGATACAATACTTTTCAAGAATCCAACCAATCAATAGAGGGAATCCCATAAGTCCCCAATTTTGTACCCAGAATATTAGAGAGTATGCTGTACCCAACTCTTTCTCATTAATTATTTTTGGAACTGATGGCCACATTGCAGATGGCACAAGCGAGAATGCGGCTCCTAATACGAACATCAATATTAGGGCAAATATCCAATTATTAAATATTGGCATTGCAAAAAGTAAGTGTACTGCAACAAGAAGTAACGAGCCAAAAATCATTATAGATGCACCATAACCTTTACGATCATACATCATTCCAAAGAGAGGTGTAAGAACCATTGTTCCAAAAGGTAATACTGATGGAATAATTCCTGCCAATGATGGTTCCACATTATATTTATGTACCATCAAATCAGATGCGTATTTCAAGAATGGGAATACCGCAGAATAGAAAAACACACATATTATTGCTATCAACCAGAAACCTTTATTGGTAATTACGTTTTTAACATCCGAGAGTTTAAATTTCTCTTCATCACTCTCTGCGTTTAATTCGCCATTGGTTTGTTTGTCAAGTTGTTTGTCAAAGAATGTGTAACCTATAAATCCTACAAAACCTATACATAAGAACAACAAACACATAAGTATTGGCATTGCTTGATTGTAATCAACTAACTTACCATCTTGCATTACGCCAAAATACTCTGCAATAGGCATTGCAAACATTAACGCAACTATTGTTCCTATTCTGGCTATTGCTACCTGCAATCCTAAGGCAAGAGCAATCTCTTTTCCTTTAAACCACTTTACAATTATTTTTGTAACTGTAATATTCATTATTTCGCATCCGACACCAAATATTGCAAATCCTAACGATGCCATAAGCACCTGACTATTTATGCCTAAGATTTCGTTATCTGATGGCAAAGCATCAATTGCAAAATATTTAATTGTTGCACCAATTATCATTAACAAAGCAGATGTTAATCCTGTGAAACGGATGCCTAATTTGTCGAGTATTAAACCTCCAAAAATAATCATCAACAAGAAGACATTCAAGTATCCATATGCTCCTGAAAATATTCCGTAATCGGTACTACTCCAATTTAATTCATTCTCTAACACCTCTTTCAATGGAGCCATTATGTCGGTTAAAATATAGCCACACATCATAGTAAATGATACTATTACCATAACTCCCCATCTCACAGATGATTTATCACTTAATTTTTGCATACTCTAATTTTATATTACTTATTTATCTTTTTTCAAACAACATTACATTTTCAACATGGTGAGTATGAGGAAACATATCAACTGGTTGAACTTTTGTAATTTTATAAGCACTCTCCAACATTGCAGCATCGCGAGCCTGAGTTGCTGGATTACAACTTACATAAACAATTTTATCAGGAGCGGCTGCAAGTATAACATTTATAACATCTTCGTGCATTCCTGCACGTGGAGGATCTGTAATAATCACATCAGGACGTCCGTTTTTCTCAACAAATTCATTTGTAAGAATATCTTTCATATCCCCCGCTATGAAATATGTATTATCAATATTGTTTAGTTGAGAATTAACTTTTGCGTCTTCTATTGCATCAGGCACATACTCAATACCAATAACTCTTTTTGCTTTCTTGGCAACAAAATTTGCTATTGTACCTGTTCCAGTATAAAGGTCATAAACAAATTCATCTCCACTTAATGATGCAAAATCTCGAACTACGCTATATAAACGATATGCTTGCTCTGAGTTTGTTTGATAGAACGATTTTGGACCTACCTTGAATTTCAAATCTTCCATCTGTTCAATTATATGGTCTTTACCACTCCATACTTCAATAGGCAAATCACTAATTATATCGTTACATTTTTGATTTACAACATACATTAACGAAGTTATCTGAGGAAACGATGATGATATATGATTCATCATTGCAGAGATTTTATCTTTATCATTTGTAGCAAAGATAACAATAAGCATTATCTCTCCTGTTGAAGATGTACGAATGATAAGACCTCGCATATCTCCTTCTTGTGCCCGCAAATCAAAGAATGAATATCCGTTTTGTATGGCAAATTCCCTTATTGATAATCGTATCTTATTTGAAATATCATCTTGTAGATGACACTCCTTTACATCAAGAACTTTATCAAACATTCCCGGAATATGAAATCCCAAAGCATCACGCGAAGAGAACTCTATTTGAGAATCCAACTCCTCTTTGGTTAGCCACGAACGATTTGAGAATGTAAACTCCAACTTATTACGATAATAATATTGCTTTTCAGAACCTAATATAGGAGAGATTTCTGGCAGTTGAACTTTACCTATTCGTGTTAAATTATCAATTACCTGTTGTTGCTTATACTCTATTTGCTTTGAATAGTCGAGGTGCTGCCACTTACATCCACCGCAAACTCCAAAATGCTTACATTTGGGAATAACTCTATATGGAGAATACTCTTTAATAGCAACAACTTTACCCTCTGCATAACTATTCTTTTTGCGAGTAAGTTGAATATCTGCAACATCTCCTGGTGCTGCATAAGGGATAAACACAACTAAATCATTTACTCGTGTTACTGCTTTACCTTCTGCCGCAACTCCTTTTATTTCAACACCCTCAATCAAGGGTAATTCTCTCTTTTTACGTGCCAATTTTTATAATTTTATTTATAGGATTACACTCTATTTTCTATTAAAAAGACCTCTCAAAGTTACACATAATTACCCGAATTTCCGTCATAAAATATTTTTTTTATTTTTTTTATCATTTACCCCTTATTGCACTTGCAAAATCAGACATATATTATTACTTTTGTAGTTGGTTCGTAAAATACGAAAAAAACAATTTTTAATTACTATATATTAACTAAACACATCTTAAAGAATGAAGAGAGTTTATACTTTCGGTAACGGACAAGCAGAAGGTCGTGCCGATATGAAAAATCTTCTCGGAGGTAAAGGTGCAAACCTTGCTGAGATGAACTTAATTGGAGTTCCAGTTCCTCCGGGCTTTACCATCACAACAGAAGTTTGTACAACTTACACTAAAGAGGGTAAAGATGCAGTAGTTGCAATGATTAAAGAGGACGTTGAGAAAGCAATTGCTCACGTTGAGAGTTTAATGGGTACAAAATTTGGTGACGCTAAAAATCCCCTATTAGTATCTGTTCGTTCAGGAGCTCGCGTTTCAATGCCCGGTATGATGGATACAGTTCTTAACCTTGGTATCACTGAAGAGGTAGCAGAGGGTATTGCTGAGAAATCTGGCAATCCTCGTTTTGCTTGGGACTCTTACCGCCGTTTCGTACAAATGTACGGAGACGTTGTTCTTGGTATGAAACCCAAAAGCAAAACAGACATCGATCCATTCGAGGAGGTTATGGACAAAGTAAAAGAGGCTAAAGGTGTTAAATTAGATACTGAACTTGACGTTGAAGATCTTAAAGAGTTGGTAAAACTTTTCAAGAGCGCAGTTAAAGAGAGAACAGGTAAAGATTTCCCCGATAACCCTTGGGAACAACTTTGGGGTGCTATCTGTGCTGTATTTGACAGTTGGATGAACGAGCGTGCTATCTACTACCGCCGAATGAACCAAATCCCAGAAGAATGGGGTACTGCAGTAAACGTACAAGCAATGGTATTCGGTAACATGGGTAACACATCTGCAACTGGTGTTGCATTTACTCGTGATGCTGCAACTGGTGAGGATATTTTCAACGGTGAGTATCTAATCAACGCTCAAGGAGAGGACGTTGTTGCTGGTATCCGTACTCCTCAACAAATCACAATCGAGGGTTCACGCCGTTGGGCAAAACTTCAAGGAATTAGCGAAGAGGAACGTGCTTCAAAATATCCTTCTCTTGAAGAGGCTATGCCTGAGTGTGCTAAAGACCTTATTGAGACTCAACAAAAATTGGAAGACTACTTTACAGATATGCAAGACCTTGAGTTTACTATTCAAGATGGTAAATTGTGGTTATTGCAAACTCGTAATGGAAAACGTACAGGTGCTGCCATGGTGAAAATTGCTATGGATATGCTTCGCGACGGACAAATTGACGAAAAGACTGTATTGAAACGTATGGAGCCTCAAAAACTTGATGAGTTACTACACCCAATCTTTGATAAAGTGGCTCTTAAAGAGGCTCGCGTAATGGCGAAAGGTCTTCCCGCTTCTCCTGGTGCTGCATCAGGTCAAATCGTATTCTTTGCTGATGACGCTGAGGCATGGGCTGAGAAACGTAAAAAAGTTATCCTTGTTCGTATCGAGACTTCTCCAGAGGACCTTCGCGGAATGAACGTTGCTCAAGGTATCCTTACTGCACGTGGAGGTATGACTTCTCACGCTGCCGTAGTTGCTCGTGGTATGGGTAAATGCTGTGTATCAGGTGCAGGAGAAATCATCGTTGACTACAAGGCTCGTACAATTGAGATGAGTGGTAAAGTATATAAAGAGGGTGATTGGATTTCATTGAACGGATCAACAGGTGAAGTTTATGATGGTCAAGTTAGAACAGTTGAGGCTGACTTAAGCGGAGACTTTGGTGCTATCATGGATATCGCTGAGAAATTCACTCAAATGGATGTTCGCACAAATGCTGATACTCCTCGCGATGCTGAGACAGCTCGCCGTTTTGGAGCAAAAGGTATTGGTCTTTGCCGTACAGAGCACATGTTCTTTGAGGGTGACCGTATCAAAGCAATGCGTGAGATGATTCTTTCAAAAGATGAAGAGGGACGCCGCGAGGCTCTTAAGAAACTTCTTCCAATGCAACGTCAAGACTTCTACGGAATCTTCAAAGCAATGGATGGATTTGGTGTTACTATCCGTCTTCTTGATCCTCCTCTACACGAATTCGTACCTCATCAATTAGCAACTCAAAAAGAACTTGCTGAAGAGATGGGATTAACAATTGAAGAGGTTAAGAACGCTGTTGATTCACTTGCAGAGTTTAACCCAATGTTAGGACACCGTGGTTGTCGTCTTGGATGTACTTATCCTGAGATTACAGAGATGCAAGCACGTGCTATCATTGAGGCTGCAATGGATGCTCAAGCAGAGGGCGTAAAAGTAACTCCAGAGATTATGGTTCCTCTTGTAGGATCATTGAATGAGTTAAAAATGCAAGCAGAGGTTATCACAGCAACTGCAGAGAAAGTATTTGCAGAGCGTGGTGCAAAAGTTGACTATAAGATTGGTACTATGATTGAGGTTCCTCGTGCTGCTCTTACTGCTGATAAGATTGCAGAGGTTGCAGACTTCTTCTCATTCGGTACTAACGACCTTACTCAAATGACATTCGGATTCTCTCGCGATGACGCTGGAAAATTCTTGAAAGTTTACCAAGAGAAAGGTATCTTGAAAAACGATCCATTCCAAATCTTAGATCAAGAGGGTGTTGGACAACTTGTTAAGATGGGTACTGAAAAAGGTCGTTCAACTAAGAGCCACTTAAAAGTTGGTATCTGTGGAGAGCACGGAGGTGAGCCTTCATCAGTTAAATTCTGCGCTTCACTTGGTATGAACTACGTAAGTTGTAGCCCATTCCGTGTGCCTATCGCACGTGTTGCTGCTGCTCAGGCTGCTGTTGAATAAGTAACAACTTAAACAACTATAAACGTTAAGAGGTCGGTTTTTCAACCGACCTTTTTTTTTAGATAAATAATAATATTAACAATTATGTACTTTTATAGCATTTCCTATATTTTATCTATGTTATTTATTAATTGTAGATTTAGGATTTTCAAGGTACACACACAACTCTAAATCCAATTTTAGAATTTTTTGATGATGATACATCATAAAAGCGATGTGTAACTCTACAACTTGAAGCATAATCGCTCCAACATCCTCCCCTTAATACTTTGTTATTTCCTACACTGTGATGTTTTACAGAATCATTCTTATAGGTATATGACATATATGTATCTAAGCACCATTCATATACATTTCCACTCATATCATATATACCTAATTCATTTGGATGTTTTAATCCAACTAGGTGAATTTCTTTATTACTATTTGTAGAATACCATGAAACTTTATCAATTTCATCACTTCCGCTATATTTTCGATTATTATTTTTTATTCCCCCTCGCGCTGCATATTCCCATTGTTCTTCTGTTGGTAACTGATAATGCTTTCCTGTCAGTTCACTTAATTTTTCGCAAAACAATAGTGCATCATTCCAACTTACTCTATTAATAGGCAAATTCTCTTCTATACTTATATTGTCTTTCATAATTGTTTGCCACTGTTTTTGAGTAACTTCAAATGCTCCTATATAATAGGAATCTAAAAAAGACTCTACTGCTGGATATTCATCACTATATCCCTCTCCTTTATTTAGTGTTCCTAAAATAAATGGACCTCCTTTTACGTAAATCATCTTCATACCCAAGCCTAAAACTTGCTCTATATAACTTTCTGTTTGGTTAGAATCAAAGATATTCTCTTGTCTGTTTCTCTTTGCCTGAGCACTAATCATAATAATGGTTGAAATCATTACAACAAAAAACAATACATTTCTCATAGTTTTAAATTTTTATATTCCCCTACTTTTATTATCAGTATTCTCTTATTACATACCAAAAGGTGCATTCCTGAATTTCTACCTTATAGATAGAGCAACAGAAATACACCTCCGAGATGGGGTGCATCAACTTTTGCTTCTCTCTACATTTATTCTTAAATTTGGTCGTTTTCGATTACGAGAAATCAGCGATGCCTAATATGTAAATTCAAACTTATTTTCTATTTAATTGCTTTTATATTTATTATCTATTCGTTTTTATTAATCAGTTTGTTAATATTATATTTTTTAATAATCACAAATAAAAAAGGTGCATTCCTACGCTCATCCTATGTAACCGAGGTACGACCAAGCACCCAAATGCATTAAAACAAGCAACAGAAATACACCCCATATAGGAGCATACTTATAACACTTGTTCATTAGCATTTTCTTAAATTGGTCGTTTTAGGTTACAAATGAACAATAACAAAAGTATTTCTACAAAAATAATAATAATTTCTGAATTTATTATTATATCACAAAAAATAAGAGTTACACTATAACGTGCAACTCTTATTTCATTTAAAATATTGGATTTATTTTACTTAATATTTTTAAACCACTCTGGTAGTTTGTCTTTCGCAACAAAATAGTAGATTGCTAATCCAATCCAACTTGTTAGTAACAATATTATTATTGCTAATACTTTTGCTAAACCAGACATTGGCATTTTCCAAATATCAAGTACGGCTTTTATACATAGGATTAATCCTAATAACCAAATAATAAAACTTATCATCTTTTCTTATTTTTAATTAGTAATTATTTATTAAACTCCAAGTGATGTTGCTACTGCTTTTATCTTCTCTTCTGCTTGTGCATTTACTGCCTCGTACTCTGCAGGTGAAGATAATGTTCCACGTACCTCGACATAGAACTTGATTTTTGGCTCAGTTCCTGATGGACGTATTGAAACTTTTGTTCCGTCTTCGGTGAAGTATTGGATCACATTTGCTGTAGTTGGCATATCTAATGTATATGTCTCTCCTGCCAATACATCTGTTCCTTTTAGTGTTGCATAATCTTTTATCAAGATTACTTTTGAACCTGCTATCTCAGTTATTGGGTTTGCACGGAAGTTTTTCATCATTGCCTCTATCTCCTCTGCTCCACTCTTTCCTTTACGGACTACTGAGATTCCTTTCTCTTTTGAGAATCCGTATTTTACATATATGTCTTGCAACATTTCATATACGCTCTTACCATTCTCTTTTGCCCACGCAGCAGCCTCTGCCATCATTGGTATTGCTGACACTGCATCTTTATCGCGAACAAAGTCTTCTACCAAGAATCCGTAACTCTCTTCTCCTCCTCCAATGTATCTCTCTTTTCCTTCTAACTCACGAATTACTGATGCAATCCATTTAAATCCTGTATAGCAGTCGTAACATTTGATTGAGTTCTTGTCAGCAATTGTTTTTATCAACTCGCTTGTCACGATTGTTTTTACAATAAACTCGTTTCCTTTTAATGTTCCCATTTCACGTGAACGAGTCATTATATAGTTTAATAATAGGATTGCTATTTGGTTTCCGTTTATTAATACAAACTCTCCTTTATCGTTTTTAACAGCTACTCCAAGACGGTCAGCATCTGGATCTGATGCCATAATAATATCTGCATCTACCTCTTTTCCTTTCTCTATTGCCATATTTAAGGCAGCAGGTTCTTCTGGGTTTGGTGATGCTACTGTTGGAAAGTTTCCATCAGGAATATCTTGCTCAGGTACATTTATGATATTAGTAAATCCGAATGCACGTAGTGCAGCAGGTACTAATTTTACTCCTGTTCCGTGTATTGGTGTGTAAACAATCTTCATATCACTATTACGTGCTACCAAATCGGGAGATAGTGATAACTCTTTTATCTTGCTTACATATATATCATCAATCTCTTGACCAATTACTTCAATTAGTTCAGGATTGCCTTTAAATTTGATATCTTCTATTCCTGCAACTTTGTTTACCTCTGCAATTGTATTTTTATCGTGAGGAGAAATCATTTGTGCTCCATCGTTCCAATATGCTTTGTATCCGTTATACTCTTTGGGGTTGTGTGATGCTGTAAGAATAATTCCGCTTTGGCAACCTAAATGACGTATTGCAAACGACATCTCAGGAGTTGGGCGTAACGACTCAAACAAATATACTTTTATTCCGTTTGCAGAGAATATATCTGCTGATATTTCTGCAAATTTACGACTGTTGTTACGGCTATCATGTCCGATTACAACTTTTATTTGAGGTAGATCAGCAAACTCTTTTTTAAGGTAGTTAGAAAGTCCTTGAGTTGCGGCTCCTACTGTATAGATATTCATACGGTTGGTTCCCACTCCCATTATTCCACGCAAACCTCCTGTTCCAAACTCTAAATCGCGATAGAACGCATCTATCAACTCTGTTTTGTCCTCTTGCTCCAATAGTCTTTTCACTTCGGCTTTAGTTTCAGCATCATAGCCTTCACCTAACCATACTTGGGCTCTTTCGGTTACTTGTTGTAATAATTCGTCGTTTTGCATATATTTATATTTTAAAAGTTGTCTAATTCACAAATTTAAACAATTAATTTATATATTGTTCTATTTTGAGATATTTTTTTTGTTTACATACTAAAATCTTAAATTTCCATGATATAATTTCTCATTTCCACAGTTATCAATTGCCTCAAATTTTAATGTATGTATTGATCCTTGTTCAAATTTTTTTGTATCAATTTTATAACGTGCTATCTTATCTTTCATATCGTATGTAAACACTACAAATTCGCCATCAACCTCTCCTTTAAAATATTTCAAACCACTCTCGTCATCTTTCACGGTAAATCGTATTTCCCCATCTACTACTCCATGATATTTTATATATGGTTTTGTTTGATCGGCTCTTACAGCAAACTGTCCGAATGTTTTAACTTGTGTTGTTAACCAAGCATCTCTATACTCAGAGATATACTCTTGGGACACTTTACCTTTTTTCTTCCCTACACTGTTGATTGATACTATATAATATTTGCTTTTATCTTGAATAGTATCGACATCTATCTTTATTGAAAGTTTACAATTTTTATCTACTCCTGCATAGTATGGTTCTATTGTATGTATTTGCGAATAGTTACCTACTTTTAAAGTATCTGATTTTGAATATTGGGGTATATAGTTGTCATATAGAGCATATGCTGGTATTGTCATTCTAAAATTTTCTTCTTCTATAATATATTCTTCATTATAC
>JAFQBL010000129.1 GCA_017416695.1 Bacteroidales bacterium
GATGCGTCGTTGGGTAACATTCCCATTGAAGGATATAAATGCAATCAATCAACGATTAGATGTAGTAGATCATCTTTTCCGTTCACCAGAAGATAAAGAGGCACTTGAAGAGAAGATGTCGCTAATAGGCGATATGGAACGCCTAACCTCAAAAGTTGCCGTAGGAAGAGTAACCCCAAGAGAGATGATACAATTGCGAGTTGCACTCGCAGCAATAGAGCCAATAAAGACAATATGTTCAAACAGCCAAAACCCAGTATTGGCACACTTTGCAAAAGAACTGGAACTGTGCGAGGAGATACGCAACCGCATTGAAAGAGAGATAATGCAGGATGCCCCCTCGCTAATAAACAAAGGCGGTATCATACGCGAAGGGGTAAGCCAAGAACTGGATGAACTTCGCAGGATGTCAGGCTCGGGGAAAGAGTATCTTATGCACATACAACAACGCGAAAGCGAAGCAACAGGTATTCCATCACTAAAAATAAGTTATAACAACGTATTCGGATACTACATAGAGGTACGCAACACACACAAAGATAAAGTACCCGAAGGATGGATACGCAAACAAACTCTAACCAATGCCGAACGCTACATAACCCAAGAGTTAAAAGAGTATGAAGAGAAGATATTGGGAGCAGAAGAGAAGATATTAGCAATAGAGAGCCAACTATTCAATGAGTTGGTACAAGCAACCACGCTACACATAAGTGCCATGCAACGCAACGCCACTATGTTAGCACAATTAGACTGCTTAATATCATTTGCCACAACAGCAAAAGAGAACAAATATATACGCCCAGTTCTTGATGACTCATTAACACTTTACATTGAAGAGGGACGCCACCCTGTAATAGAGAAACAACTTCCAGTAGGAGAAGAGTATATAACCAACACTCTCAGACTCGACAATGAGAATGAGCAAATAATGATAATTACAGGTCCCAATATGGCAGGAAAATCGGCACTTCTCCGCCAAACAGCCCTTATAACCATAATGGCACAGATAGGATGCTTTGTTCCTGCACAATCGGCTCATATTGGAATAGTAGATAAGGTGTTTACCAGAGTTGGAGCATCAGATAATATCTCACTTGGAGAATCAACCTTTATGGTTGAGATGAACGAGGCAGCATATATCCTCAACAATATCTCCGAAAGAAGTCTCGTACTATTTGATGAGTTAGGAAGAGGAACAAGTACCTACGACGGAATATCAATAGCATGGGCAATAGTCGAACATATACACGAAAACGATAAGGCAAAAGCAAAAACCCTTTTTGCAACCCACTACCACGAGTTAAACGAGATGGAGAAAGAGTTTTCGCGAATAGTCAATTACAATGTATCGGTAAAAGAAGTTGACAATAAAGTTGTATTTCTTCGCAAACTGATACGCGGAGGAAGCGAACACAGTTTTGGTATTCACGTTGCAAAGATGGCAGGAATGCCACGAAACATAGTAAGTCGTGCCGACGAAATACTAAAAGAGTTAGAGAAGGGAAGTGAGAATAGAAACATAACAAAACCCATTCCCACAGCAGCAAAACAAGGAGGAATGCAACTATCACTATACCAATTAGATGATCCTGTACTATCAGATATACGCAAAGAGATATTAGGGTTAGACATTAACAATCTTACACCCGTTGAGGCACTCAACAAACTAAATGATATAAAAAAAATACTATTAGGACGATAATACAATGTTACAACGCAAAGATTTTGAAATAATGGCTCCAGTAGGCTCATACGAGTCGCTAACAGCAGCAATACAAGGAGGAGCAGATTCGGTCTATTTTGGAGTAGAAGGATTAAATATGCGTTCGCGCTCATCAAACAACTTCACCCTTGACGACCTACGCAACATAGCAGAAATATGCAACCAAAACGGAATAAAAACTTACCTGACCGTAAACACCGTAATATACGACGGAGACCTTGAGTTGATGCGAAAAATCATCGACACAGTAAAAGAGTCAGGAGTAAGTGCAATAATAGCCTCAGACGTAGCAGCAATGAGTTATGCCAACTCAATAGGCGTAGAGGTACACCTATCAACACAACTCAACATATCAAATGCTGAGGCACTAAAATTCTATGCCCAATTTGCCGATGTAGTGGTACTGGCACGAGAGTTAAACCTTGATCAGGTATCAGGAATCTATCGCAGAATACAAGACGAGAACATAGTTGGACCTAAAGGAGAGCAGGTACGAATAGAGATGTTTGCACACGGAGCCCTTTGTATGGCAGTATCGGGCAAGTGCTATTTAAGTTTGCACGAAATGAATCACTCGGCAAACAGAGGTTCATGCCTGCAAATATGTCGCAGAGGATACACCGTAAAAGACAAAGAGACAAACATAGAGTTAGATATAGAGAACCAATATATAATGTCGCCCAAAGACCTTAAAACAATCCACTTCATGAACAAAATGATTGATTCGGGAGTAAGAGTATTTAAGATTGAAGGTCGTGCCAGAAGTGCCGAATATGTGCGTACAGTTGTAGAGTGCTATCGCGAAGCAGTTGAGAGTTACATTGACGGAACATTCAGCGAAGAGAAGATTGCAGGTTGGGACACCCGTTTAGCAACCGTATTCAACAGAGGATTCTGGAACGGATACTATCTTGGACAACGCTTGGGTGAGTGGTCATCAAGTTACGGAAGCGAAGCAACCGAGCGAAAAGAGTACATAGGAAAAGGAACAAAATACTTCTCAAACATAGGAGTAGCCGAATTTCTGATGGAGAGTGGCGAAATTAACGAAGGAGACAAACTATTGATAACAGGTCCCACAACAGGAGCCATAACAATAGAGGCAAAAGATATGCGAGTAAACTTTAAACCTGCCACTAAGATTGTAAAAGGCGACCTCTTCTCAATAGCAGTAGGCACCAAAATACGCCCATCTGACAAACTATTCAAAATAGTACAAGTAGATAAGAAGTAGGTATTAAACTTCAAATAAAAAATAAAAGGCTACCCAACAATAATAGTTGTGATAGCCTTTTTTTGTGTGATATTATAATTATATACTAACCTTAACACCCACTGTAATACTACGAGGCAGAGCAGGGCCATAGATATAACCCGAATCTCTGTCAGGACCTTGGTCAAAATCTTTCTGGTACGAGTTAAAGATATTCATTATAGCAGCATTTAACTGCAAAGTTGCACTACGCCATATCTTAAAATCGTATGCAACCTTAAAGTTTGCATCAAAGAAAGGAGATGTACGCTCAGCCCTGTCAATATCAGTTCCTGAGCCCTCGCAATGTTGTACCATCATCGCTCCCGTAGCAGTACCGCTTACCGATAGCGTAAGAGCAGGTATAGGATTATAAACTCCCATTATATAACCATAGGCATTTGGCGAACGAAACATCCTTCGCACAGGCGGAACATCAGGATTCTCGCTCCAATACTCCAACTCTTTATAACCACTATACTGAATAGTTGCCGAGCCTTGAATCTGAAAAATTGGAAGAATACCAATTTTACCCTCAATTGTTCCACCAGCAACTCTTGCACCAGAGCCATTATAACGCACCATAACGGTATTACCTTTAGCATCCTGCTCCTCAGTTTTACGAAGAGCAAAAGCATCCTTTAAATCGGTATAAAACAACTCCACCATCAAATTAGTACGCACTCTACCAAAGTTTTTATACATATCAGCAGAGAATGACAGACTATTAGAGCGCTCCTCTTTTAAATTAGGATCCAAAACCGTTACAACCCTATCACCACCAACAACAGCCACATGGAAATCCTCATCAAAAGCCTGAGGGGCTCTAAATCCTGAAGAGTAGGTCAAACGCAAATTAACATTGGCAATTGGATTGTATCGTAAATTAATTCGTGGCGAGAATATAGGTTTATCAACCAAATTATGTTTATCCATACGAACACCCACAAGAAAGCCCCACTTATCATCTCTCCATTCATTTTGAAGAAACACACTACCAATATTTACCTTCTGTTTCACGTAGTGGTCGTAGCCTGTAAAATTATCAATAAGTTTATTATAACTATACTCTCCACCAACCATAAGTTCTGATGGGAGAAACCACAATTTATCAAATTTGTAACTATATTGAGCACCTGTTACAGAAACAACGTCGCTGGTTTTACCATACGCATTGGGATCTTGTTTTGCACCATAATAACTATCACGTTTAGTTGTTTGGAAAGAAGTATAAACACTCAATTTATGTCTATTCTCTTTAAAAAAGAGGTCGTAACTTAACTCACCCCCATTGATAGTATGATCGGTCTGCTCAGCAATCATAGCCTCATGGGGAGGTAGATCAAAAGCATCACCACCACGTCTAAATTCATTTATACTGTGGTATTGAAGATTAACCTTGCCAAAATCACCAGTTCGTATATAAGAACTTAAACCAACAGTCTTGCCGTTAATCTCTGGGATTTCACAAAAACCATCACCATCATGATCGTAGTAATCACGCTTACGACTCTGTCCATAAATAGTTAATCCCATCTTATAGTTATCGTTAACAAGAGAAGCATTAAAAGTGGTATTATTATCAAGAGCATTAGATATGCCAATAGATGTAAGCGAATGAGAAACTTCAGCACTACTCTGGGTTGGTTCTTTGGTAATAATATTTATTGTTCCTCCTATGGCAGATGAGCCAAACAAAGCAGAACCTCCTCCGCGAATTACCTCAACACGTTCAATCATATTTGAAGGTATCTGTTCAAGACCATAAACACCAGTAAGAGCCGAGAATATAGGACGTGAATTCATAAGTATCTGCGAATAGTGACCATCAAGACCATTAATTCTGACCTGCATAAAACCACAATTCTGACAATTATCCTCAACTCTGATACCTGGTTGATAGTTTAGTCCACACGAGAGGGTAGGAGCAGATACCAAATCAAGCGTTTTGCTTGTAAGAATATTTACCATCGAGGAGGCATTCTGTCTTTTGAGTTCGCCCCTATTTGCCGAAACAACAATCTGCTCAAGTTCCTCATACATATCCTCAAGCGAAAAGTTAATCTCCTGAGTTTTATTAGCAATAATCTCAACACTTCTACTCTCACTCTTATATCCCATTCCGCTAACCTCAATCACATAATTGCCAACAGGAAGATTTCTAAAGAAATAGTGTCCTGTTCTATCGGTTTTAGTGTAAAAACTTGTACCCTTTACCTCAACTATAATATATGGCAAGTGTTCTTTTGTTGATAGACTTAAAACATGTCCCGATATATTAGCATCAGTAGGTGTCTCTGTTACGTAACTAATAGTCTCCTCCGCAAAAACAGCAAAAGGAACTATTAGAATAAATAAAATCAAATAGTAAAATCTTTTCATATGATTATTTAAAAAAGTTTATTATGTTAACTTAATTTTCCAATGCAAAATTAACCTGCGTGAGAGAGTGATGAAATACTCAAAATTTGGTAAATTGATATAATAACAGAGCAATCAGAGTACTCAAAAAATGTTAGAAATATATAAAAGAGAGATTCTAAAATAAACCTTTGAGCAAAAAAGTACTCACAATGGAATAAAAGATGTTAGATAGAGGCAAAAGCAATTCTATATGTTAAATAATCCGTATATTTGCTACAAACAACTAAAATATAGTAGATATACTGTAAATTATTAAAGCAAGTTTTATATTTTGCTTGTTTGTATGTATTTTTGCAATATAAACTAAAAGAATAAAATGAGACACCTTAAAATAAACCTCGCCGTACTATTTTCAATAATTATAACACTCCATTTAGTTGTTAATGCACAAGAGAGAAAAACACCCTTTACCGTATCGCACTCGCTTCTTAATATGTATAAGAGCGAAAACTATTTGGGAGTAAACCACAAACTAAGTAGTGCATTTAACGAAACAACAACTGACACATATCCAACAACAGCGTCAGAGAGAGAGTTTCTTAAAATAGAGAGTGCATATCGTTCAGGAGATAAAGATATTATAAGTAAAATAATCGAATTCAAGAACCACAATACCGATCCTCTATACACTCAAAAACTTGACTTGATGTTAGCAATCACATATGTTGCAGATGGAAACTTTGAAGAGGCTGAAAAATATTTCAACAAAGTTGATTGCAATAGACTATCAGCAGCAGACAAAGAGGATTATATCATAAACAGAAGCATACTGCTGTTTAGCAAAGGGGAGTATGAAAAAGCCGAAGAGGAGTTATTTCAAATAGTAACAAAGAGAGCATCAAATAACATACCAGCAATATTCTATTTAGCATGCTCAAACTATGCACAAGAGGAGTATATAACAGCCGAAGTAGGATTCTTAGAGTGCATAAACGACAAAATCTTTGGAAGCAATGCAAAATACTATCTAACAAACATATATTTTGCCACAGAACGCTATCAAGAAGCCCTTAAACTGGGTATTGAACTATTAAACAACAATAGTTGTTCTCAAGAATATATTATGCCATTAAATAAGATATGCGGAGAGAGTGCCTTTTTAACAGGCAACAACAACATTGCAATAAAATATCTTCAGCAATATACACAAAGCAATAGTAATGACTACAACTCTCTATATCATTTAGGAGTGGCATACTACAATACAAAACAATATAGCAATGCTATTAAAACATTGATTGAGGTAACAGATACTAAAAACGTTTTCTCGCAAAGTGCATACCTCTATTTAGGACACTCATACTTGCAACTAAACGATAAAAACGGAGCAATGTTCGCATACGAAAACGCAATGACATTGAGCGATAACATTGAAGCAAAGGAGAGTGCAATGTATAACTACTGCATCATAATTGAAGAGAACAATATACTACCATTCAATAAAAAAATTGAGGTTTACGAAAACTACATAAACCAATTTCCAAATAGCAATAACTCAGCAACAATAAACCAGATATTGGCTGTAAGTTATCTGACAACAAAGAACTATAAAGCGGCACTATCATCGGTTAATAAAGTAAAGAATCCTGGAAAAGAACTACTCGCAGCAAAACAGATAATACTCTATAACTTGGGAACACAAGAGTATGAGAAAAAAGAGTATTCAAAAGCAAAAAATTATTTTAACCAAAGTATAAAAGTAGGAAATTACAAAACCGACATAATTGCCAAAGCATATCTATGGCGAGGAGAAATTAACTATCTGTTTAAAGATTACTCACAAGCAGAAACCGATTTCAAGAAACATATTTCGCTATTGAAAGAGCCCGATATGAATTCATATTACTCACTTGGATATGCACTATTTATGCAAAAAAAATATAGCGAAGCAGAGAAACAGTTCAGCAATCACATTGCAAAAAACAAAACAAACAAAACAACAAAAGCCGACGCATATAACCGTAAAGGCGACTGCCTGTATATGATACGAAACTATGCTAATGCACGTAAAGCATATAACAATGCCGAAAAAACAGATAACCAATTGGCTGACTACTCAATATATATGCAGGGAATAATATATGGAGTAGAGAAACAACAATCTCAAAAAGTAGAGGCTATGAACAGAGTTATCACACAATACCCACAATCGGTATATGCACCCAAAGCATTAGTTGAGAAAGGAAATGCTCAAATAGTCCTCACTCAACACGATAACGCACTAATAACATTTGCAAACGTTTACGACAAATATCCCAAGAGCGAAGAGGCTCGTCAAGCACTGCTACAATCGGCTCTGATATATATGAACATAGGCGATAACAATAAAGCAATATCAGCATATAAAACACTTATTGAGGAGTATTCTGGCAGCAACGAGGCAAAGGTTGCAATGGAAGATTTAAAGAACTACCATATACAACAAGGAGATATAGAGCCATACGCTGAATATATAAAGAGAATAAAAGGAGAAGAGGTATATAGCAACATACAAATGGACTCTCTCACATACTATGCAGCCGAGAATGCCTTTTTACAATCACCCTCTGAAAAGAGTGTAAATCAGTTAAAGAATTACATAAACAAATACCCAGCAGGAACATTCAAGGCAAACGCATCATTCTATGTGGGACAATACGGATATAACAACAATAACTTTACTGAAGCACGTCTATACTTTGAAAACGTATTGGTAAGCAAAAACGTAATGCTGCTCGAAGAGACACTACAAGCCCTTGCAACAATAGAGGAGTTAGAGAGAAACTACGATAAAGCATACCAATATTACACACTCCTCATAACCGAATATCCAATAACACAACTCGGAAAAGAGGCACAGTCATCAGCAGTAAGAGTTTTGAGTTTGGGTGGCAAGAATAACGATGTAATATCAACTGCTACCAAAATATTATCTGCCGATTCTGATATACCAAATATAGATGAAATAAGATATTATAGAGCAAAAGCCTACGCTGCAACAGAAGAAAGCCAAAAGGCAATAGACGATTGGACTATACTATCAGCAACACGCTCAGCATACTCATCAGAGGCAAAGTATATGATAGCAGAGACACAATTCAATAACAACAACATAACACAAGCAGAAGAGAGTATAAACTCGCTCCTTGCAAGTAGCGGAGAGGATAGATATTGGATTGCACGCAGTATAATTCTACTATCAGACATATCGGCCAAACAAGGCGATAACTTTAAAGCAAAACAGTACCTAAATAGCCTAAAAAGCAATTATACTGAAAATGATGATATACAACAAATGATAAAAACAAGATTGACAAAATATGAAAAATAATATCTTAATACTATTTGCAACATTGCTTCTAAGTATAGTAATCAACAAAGCAGAAGCACAAAACATTGACCGCGAAGTAACAATAGAGAAAGAATATACACCTGAGGTTGATGCAGCAGTAAAAAAAACAGGTATTCCTCAAGCAGAGAATCCACTGGTAGAGAAACCAGTAAACGAATACTCCACTTGGGCAGTACCACTATCGGGCAACCCCACATCGCAACCACTATTGTTTAGCGAACTAAAGAGCGAAGATAATTTTAACAATCAACGTGGATATGCAAATTTTGGGATGGGAAACAATCTCAATATAAACGCCGATGCAGGTATAAGAATCATAAATACAAAACACAATCAACTTGGCGTATGGTATAATCACACCTCAACAGGAGGACATCTTAAATATAAAGACAACGTACCAGTATATGGAGGCGAAAAAGTTTACCAACATTTAAACAGCAATGTATTAAATGCAACATATAAACACGCCTTCGATAAGTTAGAGTGGACAACAAGTTTTGCATACAAACATAACAAATTTAACTACTATGGAGCAAAACTTACACCCAACATACCAACTATTAGCGAGACCGAATATCAAAAAGTAAATCAATATGCAGCAGGAACATCGTTCCGCTCCACAAAAAACAAAGATGTAACAATAAACGCATCAATTGGATTTACTGGTTACTATAACAATATAGGATATATAATTGGAGAAGAGGGAGGAAGAGAAAATCACCTAACAGCAAACCTTGAACTTGCAGCACGAATAGGAAGCAACAACAATCGATTAGGATTTGAGTTTGATATGAACAACCTCTTCTATAACGATGCGGCAGAGGCAAGCAACTATACAATGC
>JAFQBL010000130.1 GCA_017416695.1 Bacteroidales bacterium
ATATCTTTAAATGCTATTGTGCGTATTGCTTCAAATAGTGGCTCGTTAAAGTTATATTTTATCTCTCCGTCTAAATCACGCAAGGCTATTCGCCCCTGTATCATATTTGCCAATAGCGATTTTCCTGAGCCATTTGCGCCTACAATAGCCCACTGCTCGCCTTTGTTTATATTCCACATTATGGGTGTTTTAAACCTAAACTCAGACATTCGTGGAACAGGGTGTATTAGTGATATTAGAGTGTTCATATTGTTTGGTTCTATTGAAGTACAAATTTACTACCTTTTGGGGAGATATGAAATATCATCTACGCTATACCTGTATGTTCAATTCATTCATCCCTATTGTCATATAGGAGCGAGCGAGATCGGTTGGTTTTATTACATCATTGTTCCAAACTACTATATCTATATCAATTATTACTTTCCCGTCTGCTTTATGCTCTGGCAAACGCCCTGCTTGGCGTTCATACTCTTTCAGGCGGAGTTTTAACTCTTCAAAGGTTGAAGATGTGGTAATAACTCCTACGCAATTATGATAATTTGGTTGGGGTAATGAGCCAACTGCTTCGGTTTCGTATATTGATGAGAATTGAGCCTCAATAACCATTTTTATTATATCTGCACAGCACTCCTCTACTCTTTGCTTTGCTGTGGGTATGTTTGAGCCGATACCGATTATTGCTCTATTCATTATTATTGGATTTTAGGGTTATTAATGTTATCTCGGGATATGCTCCTAAACGGAAGGTGAATAGTGTGCATCCTATTCCATCGTTAACATAGAGTGATTGTTCTCCCTCTTGATATAATCCACTCCACCAATCTCCTCGTAACGATGCTAAAGAGTATTGTTTATCTCCAAACGAGAATTTTAGTTGCATTGCATGGGTATGCCCAGAGAGTGTTAGATTTATATTTGTTTCATCTAACACCTGTTGCCAATGCTCAGGGTTATGAGATAACAAGATTTTATATTTATTATCATTGAGTGTACGATACGCCTTATTCAAATTTCCATAACGTGTGAATGGTGGATTTCCCCAATTCTCAACGCCAATAACCACTATTGAATCTCTTTCTCTAATAATTGTGTTACTCTCATTGTTAAGCATTATCCAACCCATCTCCTTTTGATAGGTTTTGAGATTTTGTAAGTTGTTTTGTTTTTCAGAGAGGTTTTTCCAATTTACATAATCGCCGTAATCGTGATTTCCCAATACTGAATATACACCATCTTTTGCTTTCAGTTTTGAGAGTTGTGTTTTATATGTGAGTAGTTCATCGGAAGAGAGTGTTACTACATCGCCTGTTATACATACTATATCAGGATTTAGAGAATTAATCTTCTCTACCATACTTGCAATAAAAGTGGTATCGCCATAGAAACTTTTTAGGTGCAGGTCTGATATTTGAACAATTCTAAAATCATTGAACGTTGCTGGTAGTTGCTTAGATACTATCTCAATGCTATTACACACTATCTTTTTTCTGCCTACTGCCATACCATATAGCAATGTTGTAAATAGAGTAATAGAGATTATTGTTGCTACTATGGTAAAATGGTATTTTCGTTTTTTACTCCATATCTTTTGAAGATAATCTAATGGCGAAATTATTAAGAATATTATTTTAGGTAGAGAGATAAGAAAGAATATAAATACTACAAGTTCAATATTCTGGCTTATAATAGTTGTATTTTTCACAAATATTAGTGACACAAACACTAAAAAAAGTATATACTCCAAAGTATTTATACTCCATATTACAACCTTAAAAATGGCATTCCTGAAACGATTTGGAAGTTGTTTAATGATGTATATATCTGACAATATATTAATTGCCAATAGTACCATTGACAACAATAATGAAATTCTCATTTTCTCAATATTTTATAATGTTCCAAAATTACACAAATTATTTTGTTTAAAATTACCATCATATCATTATTTATAATTAATTTTGCACAATATAAGTTTTTACGTATTGTTTATATATAGATTATGGATTGGTTAAGTAATCTTATTTTTACTCCAGGTTTAGCAAATACAGTAATATTATATTCGTTTATTATTGCTGCGGGAGTTTGGTTGGGTAAGAGAAAAATTTTTGGTATTTCTCTTGGTGTTACATTTGTTTTGTTTGTAGGTATTTTAGTTGGTCACTTTACCGACTACTTCTCAATTAACAAAGATGTATTGGATTTTGCTAAAGAACTTGGACTTATCTTGTTTGTTTATTCTATTGGTTTACAAGTTGGTCCAGGATTCTTCTCATCTTTCAAAAAAGGTGGTATGATTCTTAATGCCTTAGCATTAGGTGTTATTCTGTTGAATATTGCCACTGTTATTTCAATTTACTTCTTAACTGATGCAAGAATGGAAGATTTGGTTGGAGTTCTTTCAGGTGCTGTTACCAATACTCCTGGATTGGGTGCTGCCCAACAGGCTCTTGAACAGTTAGGAAAATCTTCTGATATTCCAAGCACTGCGGCTGGTTATGCTGCCGCTTATCCTCTTGGAGTTGTGGGAATAATTATATCAATGATTGTCATCAAGAAAATTTTTAAAATAAGTGCTACCAAAGAGAGTAAACTTATTGAAGAAGAGAACGAAGCTTCTGTTCAAAAGCCTATGATTCTTAGTCTTATGGTAGAGAATAAGATGTTGGATGGTAAAACTCTTAAACAAATTCTTGATTTCTTAGGGAGAGATTTTGTTATCTCGCGTATTAAGAAAGAGAATGGAGAGGTTATAATTCCTCAATCAACAACCATAATTAACAAAGGTGACTATATGATTTTGGTACTCTCTCCTTCGGATGAGGAGGCTGTTGAGGCTTTCATTGGTCAAAGAGTTGAAATGGATTGGGATGCTATTGATGCTCCTGTTGTTTCTCGCAGAATATTAATTACTAAACCTGAATACAATGGTCGTTCCATTAGTTCTCTAAAACTACATGCAGGTTTTCAACTTAATGCTACACGCGTAAACCGTGCCGGTATGGACCTTGTTGCTGCTCCTAACTTAAAACTTCAAATGGGTGACCGTATAACTGTTGTTGGTAAGTTAGAAGATATTAATCGCCTTGCTGGCCGTATGGGTAACTCAATGAAACGTTTGAATGAACCAAATATGATTACCATCTTTGTGGGTATTCTGTTAGGTATCATATTGGGAAGTATTCCTTTCCAATTCCCTGGTATGAGTACCGCCATGAAACTTGGTTTGGCAGGTGGTCCACTAATTGCCGCTATTTTGATTGGCCGCTTTGGATATAAACTAAAACTTATTACATATACATCAACAAGTTCGAGTTTAATGTTACGCGAAATTGGTATCTGCTTATTCCTTGCCAGTGTGGGATTCTCGGCAGGAGGAAGTTTTGTTGATACTATCGTAAGCGGCGATGGTCTTTGGTGGGTTCTTTGGGGATTCATTATAACTACATTGCCTCTTTTGATTATTGGTACTATTGCACGTCTTAAATTCAAACTAAACTATTGTACTATGATGGGATTAATGAGTGGTAGTATGACAGATCCCCCAGCTCTTGCATACGCTAATAAGTTAGCAAATAATGATGCTCCTGCTGTTGCATACTCTACCGTATATCCTCTTACAATGTTTATGCGTGTTCTAACTGCACAGTTGTTGATTTTGATATTCTGTGCATAAATTTATTTTTGAGTTTGGAGTAGTTTGACTTTTGTTTATATTTGTACTATTCTACTACTCAAGAGATAATAAAGAAGTTTTTTTGATTAATTATTTAATAGAAATATAATGTTTTCAGGTATTGTAGAAGAGTTTGCTACTGTTACTCATCTTGAAGAAGAGGGTACAAACTTAAACATTACAATGAAGTGCAGTTTTACTTCTGAACTCAAGATTGATCAGAGTATTGCACACAATGGCGTATGTTTGACTGTTGTAAATATTAATGGAGAAGAATATACCGTTACTGCCATTAAAGAGACTTTAGAGAGAAGCAATTTAGGTTTGCTAAATGTTGGAGATAAAGTTAATGTTGAACGTAGCATGATGATGAATGGCAGATTAGACGGACATATTGTTCAAGGTCACGTTGATACTACTGCTGTTTGCACCGAAGTTAGTGAGTGTAACGGAAGCACATACTTTACTTTTGAGTATGAGTTTGATAAAAAGATGGCCGCTGAAGGTTATATGACAGTTGAAAAAGGCTCTGTTACTGTTAATGGTGTTAGTCTTACTGTTTGTAATAGTTGCGACAATTCATTCAGTGTTGCTATCATACCTTACACTTTTGAGAATACTAACTTTCATACTTTCAAAGTTGGCACAGTTGTAAACCTTGAGTTTGATATTATTGGCAAATATATTAGCCGTCTTCAAAAATATACATCACAAAATTAATTTATAACACTATAACAAGTTCACTAAATATTATGAGCGACCAAAGATATAACCTTCGTGGAGTTTCAGCATCGAAAGAGGATGTACATAACGCAATTAAAAATATAGACAAGGGTATTTTCCCAAAAGCATTCTGTAAAATCATTCCCGATATTTTAGGTGGTGATGATGAATATTGTAACATTATGCACGCTGATGGTGCTGGTACAAAATCTTCATTGGCATACCTATATTGGAAAGAGACTGGAGATATTTCGGTTTGGAAAGGCATTGCTCAAGATGCTTTGATTATGAATATTGACGACCTTCTTTGCGTTGGTGCTACTGATAATATTTTGGTCTCTTCTACTATTGGAAGAAATAAACTTCTTATCCCTGGCGAGGTTATTTCGGCTATCATAAATGGTACCGATGAACTTCTTGCTGAGTTGCGTGAACTTGGTGTGAACGCATACGCAACTGGTGGCGAAACTGCTGATGTTGGCGATTTGGTTAGAACTATTATTGTTGACAGTACCGTTACATGCAGAATGAAGAGAAGTGATGTTATATCAAATCACAATATTCAACCTGGTGATGTAATTGTTGGTTTATCATCATACGGACAAGCAACATACGAAAAAGAGTATAATGGTGGTATGGGTAGCAATGGTCTTACCTCTGCTCGCCACGATGTATTCTCAAAATATCTTGCAGAGAAATATCCTGAGAGTTACGATGCTGCTGTTCCCGATGATTTGGTATATTCAGGTGGATTGAAACTTACTGATGCAATAGAGGGATTAGATATTGATGCTGGTAAAATGGTGCTATCTCCTACCCGTACATATGCTCCTGTTATAAAGAAGATTTTGGATGCTATGCGTTCAAAAATTCATGGTATGGTGCATTGTTCTGGTGGTGCCCAAACAAAAGTTCTTCACTTTGTTGATAACGTTAGAGTGGTTAAAGATAACTTATTCCCTGTTCCTCCTCTATTCAAAACTATTCAAGAGCAATCGGGTACTGATTGGAAAGAGATGTACAAAGTATTCAATATGGGACACCGTATGGAGATATATCTAAGCCCTGAGTATGCAGAAGAGGTTATTGCTATAAGTAAAAGTTTCAATATTGACGCTCAAATTGTGGGACGTGTTGAGGCTTCAGATAAAAAGGAACTTATCATAAAATCGGAGTTCGGAACTTTTGAATATTAATTCTTAACTTTCAAATAAAAGAACTATGAACACTGTTTCAAAAGAGATTATCGATAAACTTAGACAGTTATCGGACCTTTTAGTTGTTATTAAAGATAGTGGCAACAATACTCCACAAATTCTTAAAGAACTTGCCGTTGAAAAGTGTTCTGAAATTTATAAGGCTCTATCTTTGGGCGAAGATGTTGTTGAATATAAAATAGATGCTACCCAAACAGAAGAGGAGATTGAAGATGTTGAAGAGAGCCAAAAGAGTGTAGATATAGAACCTCAAGCAGAAGAGATTTTCCCTATCTTAGATGATGTTACAGACTCTGAAGAAGAGGAGGAACTAACAGAGGAGAATTGTGAAGATTGTGAAGAGAGTGAGGTTGATAATTCAGAATATGATTATACACCACAAGAGGTTAAGACTGAGGTTCAAGAGTTTGAAATTGAAGAGAATATTCCTTTGACAGAGGAAGAGGACTACTTTGACACTCAAGATACAGAAGAGGAGGAAACCATAGAAGAGGAAGAGGATACTTACGTTTATAGTGACCTTGAAAACGATAATGAACCTCCTTTTGATGTTGAGTACATTGAGGAGAAAGAAGAGGTTGAGGAGAGTGTTGAAGATGATGAAGACTCTATCACAACAGATAAAGATATTGACCTCTTTGCCACAAAAGAGAGTTTCAAAAAATGTAACCACAAAAAGATTCGCTCCGTATTGAGTATAAACGACATATTCTTATACAAGAGAGAGTTGTTTGGTAACAGCGACGTTGATATGACCGATATGTTTGATGGTATTGATGAGGCTGAATCGTTTGATGACGCAATGGAGTTTATAAGCGAATATTTTGGTGGCGACGTTGAGACCGAAGAGATGGTTATTGAGTTTATTGAGAGAGTTAAACAATGTTTTGAATAGACAAGATGGCAAAACTATATATTGTTCCTACTCCCGTTGGTAATCTTGAAGATATAACTCTACGTGCCTTAAGGGTATTGAAAGAGGTTGATTGTATATTGGCTGAAGATACCAGAACAAGTGGTATTCTACTGAAACACTTTGATATAAAATCAAAACTTCAACCACACCATAAATTCAATGAGCATAAGACTATTGAGAGTGTTGCTCAACGTATTAAAGGGGGTGAAAATATTGCTCTGATTTCAGATGCAGGAACTCCTGGTATTTCGGATCCTGGTTTTTTGCTATCAAGAGAGTGTGCAAGACAAGGTGTTGAGGTTGAGTGCCTACCTGGTGCTACCGCTTTTGTTCCTGCCATTGTTGCTTCGGGATTGCCTTGCGACAGATTCTGCTTTGAAGGCTTTTTACCTCAAAAGAAAGGCAGGGTTTCAAGATTGACTGAATTATCAACAGAGGAGCGGACTATTATCTTTTACGAATCGCCATACCGCATTGTTAAACTTCTTACTCAAATCTCTGAGATATTTGGCAGCGAAAGAGAGTGTGCTGTTTGCAGAGAGATATCAAAACTTCACGAAGAGATTGTAAGAGGCTCTATTGCCGACGCTATTGCTCATTTCACAACTCACGAACCCAAAGGCGAATTTGTTGTTGTGGTTGCAGGAAAATAGTATTTATAAATAAGGATTAGTATTAATTGCTAATTATCAAGCCTATGCTTGTTGAATCTGCTCTCGCTCGGCATTGCTCAATCACAGAATTCCTAATTATTACCCCTCGCTCCTAAACAAATATTAATTTGACATAAAAAAGATTTATATTTTTTGAAATTGTATTTCAAATATATACTTTCGTACAAATATTAAAATACAAATTTATGAATAAAAGTTTTTTATCGCTACTGATCAGTGGTTGTGTGTTATGCGTTGTTTCGTGTCAGAAAATCAGTAATGATGAGACTGAGGCTCTAAAACAAGAGAACGATTCTTTAATGTTAGAGAATGCTCAAACAAAGGCAGAATTTGAAGAAGTTTTAATGCTTATAAACGAAATCCAAGCAGGTTTTAACGAAATCAAGAGTGCCGAGAACTACATTGTTGTTAACAATAACATTGGTGATGATTTAAGCAAGGGTACAAGAGAGAGGATTGCCTCTGATATGACTCTTATCTCAAATATTCTCAAGGAGAACAGAGAAAAGATTAACAGGCTTCAAAAACAACTTAGCAATAGCCAAAATGAGTCTGCCCAACTTAAAGAGACTATCAACTCGCTAAATGAGATGATGGATGAGAAGACTCAAATTATTACCAACCTTCAAAGCGAACTTGCTAAACGCGATATAAGAATTGCCGAACTTGATGATGCGGTTACCACTCTTACCCAAATTAATGCTTCTCAAAGCGATATGATACTCTCTCAAGATAGCGAACTCAACAGAGTATATTATGCTTTTGGCACTTCGAAAGAGTTAAGAGAGAATAAGATTATTGAGAAGCGTGGTCGTAATCTTCTAAAAGGTGATTTCAACAAAGAGTACTTTACAGAGGTTGATATGCGTGATATTACTGAGTTAGAGATTGGTAGCAAAAAAGCAGATGTTTTAACTACTCATCCTAATGGTAGTTACTCTATTGACAAGGATAGTAACGGATATTTAACTCTTAAAATTTTGGATACCCAACTTTTCTGGAATACTTCAAAATATTTGGTTATTGAAGTGGAGTAAATTGCCAGATACTAAAATATAACCCCGCTACTCAGAACTTTTATTCTGCTTAGCGGGGTTATTCATTCATACAAAAGATATTATATACTACTCACAAACAGGGCGAACAGTAAACCCATAAATATGGCTGTAGTCGTCGATGAATACACGGTTTGGAAATATACTCAAGTAATAGGCGAATTCAATATAGGTAGTAACAAGAGAACTTGTCCAATAGTAACCACGACTACCAGCATCGTTTAGATTATTACCATCTCGAAATCCCGCTGAAGGAATAAAAATGGAATTGCCATTTATTTTACTTGTTACCTTATATCCGTTTACTCCATTTCGGACAGTAAATTCCCAGTTGCAATTATTTATTAATTCTTCTTGCTCTGCTTTTGTAGGCATACGCCAATTACCTCCCCAATTTACATTAGCAGCATCGGCAGACAAAGGCAATGTAGTAGGGTTTGATGTGTAGTTATAGTTACTTAGTGTGTAACTGCTCTTTGTAGTTGTTTCGCCCCACGCAAAATAGTCGCCATAAGCCTCAGGTGATGTTGCTCCCACATTACAAGTTGCCCATTTTACAGATAGTGCAAGGTCAACATAGAGATGTCCATTGTGTGCTGTTTCAAATTTTATACTGTCTATATCGGATACTTCATAGGTTGATATTATAGTATTGCCTTTATAGATATTTAATACTTTATCTTGTGCATACGCACTGCCAAATATGGCAAATATTGCTATTAGTAATGTTATTAATTTTGTTTTCATCTTTTTTTGTTTTTTTGTTTGTGTTGTTTGTTGTCGACATCGCTAAACTCTGCCACCCTACGGGTAGTTGTTTGAGTCTTTATTTTGCTAAAAACTAAGGTACGAAGTACCGTACAACTAAAAACTAACAACTTATTTTATAAACTTCTTTGTTTCTATCTCTCCATTTGATTGTACTGCTACAATATAGACGCCTGAGGGGTAGTTGCTAACGTTAAGGTTTGCTACTTTCTCTCCTAATACAAGTGATTGTATCATCACACCCTGCATATTGTATAACTGTACTTGATTGATTACTTCATGACTTGTTATACGTACTTCGCCTCTGTAATAGGTTATCACTATATCTGTGGTTTCCATTTCTGTCTCCTTTATGGCTGTAATATCTGTATCGCCAAAGGTGATGACCTCAATTCCTTCTATTGCCATAGGGGTTACAATGCCCGAAATGGTAATGCTTATTTCATCTTCCGACGGGAAGGTAATTTTATCTATTTCGTCAATATTGATTGACTGAAATGCACCTTGTGCGGTCAGATAAACATTCATATAATCCTTTGCAAATACAGAGGGTATAAATATTTGCAACAATACAACAAAGTAAAATATCTTCAATATTTTTTTCATTTCAATGTGTTTTTAAGTTATTATAATTGTTCCTTTCATAACTTTGCAGATACGCACATAAAAAAAGCGAGGAACTTTCAGTATTTCTCTCTGACAGGGTGTTTGGCGTACCCGAAGAATAGAAATAACCGAAAGCCCACGCATAACGTGAGCAGTTCTATTATTATTCATATTCTTCTATTTAAGTCGCCAAACTTTTGTCAGAGAATGAATAATTACTAAAACGCTTTTTTCAATATGTTCAAGATGTGCGTATAAACTATACGCTAATGTTTCATAGGCAATTTCTTGTTTTTATTTATGCAACATAGTGTTATTTTATCAACTTTGCAAAATTACTATTTTTTTATACATTTGCAAATCAACACACATTTTTAATGTTTAATATGAGAAAGTTTTGTACTCTTATTTTATGGGTATTGTTACTTTGTTTTACAACTCCTGCAATGGCTCAGTTGAGCGAACTATCTAGTAAAGTTATTAATGCGATTGGCAGTGAGACTTCATCTTTTACTACTAATCAATGGTACTTGATGTATAATAGAGGTAGAGGCACATACGCCTACGAACGCTCTAATGGTATGATTTACGTTAAAAATAGCGAAGTTCCTGTTGTTGGAGATAATGCCTCCTCAAAAAGTGCTTTTTTAATTCGTTTGGTGGAGAGTGGCACTACCGATAAATACTATATACAAACAGGCAATGGTAACTATTTTGGAACTTTAACTGAAGGAAACAATAATGGTATTACTGCCAATAAGAGTGTGCTTTATAGTTGTAATACTATTAACGGAAATGTCGGGCACTTCTATTTTAACGATGGCAACAATATGATTATGGATGCCAATGGTCCCGGCGATGCCTCACTTGCAGGTTGGGGATATGGTAATGTAACTTCCACTAATGGCAATAACGACTGGGCTTTATACCCTGTTACTTTAGGTAATCCAACCAATTTATCGGGTGCAGAACTTTTAGAATATCAATTGGAAAACCACTCTCTTTTTAGACTTAAAAACAGAAATGCATACTCTACTGGATGGAGTAATCCAATGCTTTCAGAAAATGATAATAACAATTTAAGCATCAAAGAAAAAACTTCTGACACAGACCTTTCTCAAATATGGATTATTGAACCAAGTGGTAGCGGTTATACTTTGCGTAATGCCAAATCGGGCAGGTATATTAATGATTTATCAACAGGCTCTACAAGCTCTTCAAGTTCTGAACCAAAAGTTTATTATATTAAATACGGAGATAATAACTCAAGTGAAAGTACTAACTATATTACTATTAGTGCTACTGATGATTTTTCGGGGAGAAATAGTTTGCACCATCAAAACTATGCTTGTGCAGGTGGTGGACAAAACCTCGTGGTTTGGGATGCAGGAAGTGGTGGAAACTCCACTGCTTCGGACTGGACCTTGGAGGTTGTTACTAATATTACAGAAGATAATATAAGAGACCATTTTACTGAAATGTCTGGTGTGGACTCTGAAATTGTTGCGGGTAAAATTTATAGATTTATCAGCAACTCATACGGGAATGTTATGACTGAACTATTCACAAATAACTCTGTTAAATGTATGCCTCTTGATGAGAACAACTATGCTCAATATTGGAGAGTGATTGCCAACGGAGATAACTATATTTTACAAAATGTTTTAACTGAACGATATATTCAGGCTCAAAGAGGTACTTTTTCTGTTCCCTACTCTACCGGAACTTCGCAACATACTTTTGCTATTAATAGCAGAGGAGATAAATGGATATCTTCATTTACCATTACTGATTACAATACTGTTGGTTTACACTGTGCCTCTTCACAAGAGAACTATGTTGTGGGATGGTATACAAATACAGATGCTTCGGTTTGGCGTGTTCAATCAGTTAATTTAACTGACAACGAGATTGAAGAAGCCCAAGGAAGTTATAATGCTTTTAAGGATTTACAAGATAACAAAGCTGCTATTCAAACTCGTTTAATGTATTTCTTTGAGGATTATGCTTGCACAACTCTTAAAACTGAATATCAATCGATGACCGATGATATTTTACTAATGCACTTGGAGAATAAAGATATTTTCAATCCTCTATTGCAAGAGATGATTCTTAAAGTTAAAAACAATAGTTGGCAAACTTACGATATTGCTTGGAATAAGACCGAAAAGACATTCCGTATTGCAGACTATAAGGTTTATAGCGATTGGGATTGGGATGCTTGGACTGCTATTACTCAAAATGGCTATTGCTTTAGCAGATTGAGCAACCCTACTGGTATATGTGGTAAGAGCGGTGATGTTATTTTAATATTGGTGGATAGTGATATTCCAAGCGGTGTGTCGCTACAAATAGAGGCCGTTAATGGAACAAGTAGCGCTGGAGTTACTTCTCCTCTCGCAAAAGGTTTAAACTCTATTATTTTAAGTGAAGATGCAAACTTATTTATATACTATACTGCCGATGTTACCAACGATGGTTATGGCAACTACTCTTATCCTAAACTTTCAGATATTGCAGATATAAAGATTCATATTGAGGGTGGTAGCGTTAACGGATATTTTGACCTCACAAAAGGAGATAACAACATTGACTGGAGTAAATTGCAATCTTACCTACTCAAAGACAGTGAGGTGATTAACTTAAAGACTGACTACTTGATGTTTAATATGAATTGTGAGTTGGTTAAACAATATTGCCCTGTATATATGGTTGAACTTTTAACTATTTGGGATAATATTATTAAGTCGCAACGCGAACTTATGGGATTTGAGGATTATGAGGGTTATTTTAACAACTTGCTTATTGCTGCCTCAATAGGTAATAGTTATATGTATGCAAGTTCGTATGGTACATATTATAACGAAACTACTCTGCCAAGTGTAATGAACTATGAGGAGATGAACGCAACTGGTGCTATTTGGGGTCCTGCTCACGAGAATGGACATATTCACCAAAACGTTATTAATATGGTGGGATGCACAGAGGTATCCAATAATTTGTTCTCTAATGTTGCAGTATATAAGCAAGGTCGTTTTACAATGCGTGCCGATGAACTTTCTACTACCATTAATAACTTTGCAAATAATGTGCATTGGACTGCTCGTGATATTTGGGAGCAATGTTTAATGTACACAAAACTTTATTACTATTACCATGTTTTGGGTAATAATCCCGAGTTCTATCCCAACTTGTTTAGATCGTTGCGTAACGATCCGTTGGACAGAAGAAAGGGTGTTACCATAAGACTTAAAGATGAGAGTTTGAAATTTGTCCGCCACGTATGCGATGTTGCTGGAGAGGACTTAACTGAGTTCTTTAAAGTGTTTGGTTTCTTTGAAACTCCACAAAATAATGGTAATGATTTAGGTTTCCATAAGGACGATTATGGCAATTTCTATATTGACACAAACCCAACTACTACGGCTGAAGATATTGAGGCTACTCTTGAGTATATTAAGAGCAAAAACTATCCTAAAAATAGCAGCATCATCTTTATTGATGACCGTATTAAACCATCTCCTGCAAACTACGATGGGATGCCTATTGGTGCTTTAAGAGGCGACTTTAATAATGAACACCCAATAGGTGAGGTTGGTGACGTTGGTCAATATAACGACTACTCTGACGAGTTTAAATGTAATGGATACAAGTTTACTTCAAACAATGGTAATGTTACTATTGAGGGTGAGGGGGCTGTTGGTTTTAAAGTGTATGACCAAAACGGAGAGTTAGTTTATATATCAAATACTAAAGAGTTTACTATACCAACCGATATTTTAAACTCATTAGGTAGTAACTTTGAAATTATGGCAACTGAAAGTAATGGCGAGGATATCACTATTGCTAATGCAAATGAAACTCTATATAATTTAGATGTTTATTATGGCAAGAATGAGAAGAAGACTATCTACTCAAATGGAGAGGCTATTACCCTACCCGATAATGCTCTTGCTTTTATTACTGGTAGCAACAGATATGATGCTCCCTCAACTTTGACAAATAGCCAAAATGTTATTAATGCCTATAATATGGCTTCAGAGGTTGTTTTAAAAGATAATGTTGATTTCTATGCTCCATACAACTTTACTGCTACTGAGGTAAATTTTGATAGAGGTATTGATGCTAACGAGATGAGATTGTTGGTTGTTCCGTTTGATGTGAATAGTAATAGTATTAATGGTGATGTTTACGCTTTTGACAAGGTTGAGGGTAATATGGTAAACTTTACTTCATATAGTGGGGTGTTAAGTGCTAATACTCCTTATTTGATTTACTCAGAGAGCAGTGATAATATTGTTACTCCATTAGAAAACACAACTATCAAGGCTACTCCAAACGCAATATCTATTGGAGGTAGCAATGCTTCATTAGTAAGTAGTTATAAGGAAAGTGCTACAACAGGAAACCTTTATGAGTACGTTGTTGGTGGATTTGAGAAGTTACAAGAGGATTGGTTACCCTTTGAGACTATGTTGCAGATTAATGACAGTGAGGTTTTTGACAGATATATTATATCGTTCAATGGAGAGGCAACTGGTATTGAGATTCCAACTAATGACTACTCGATATTCCCTGCCGATGTGTATGATTTGAACGGAAGATTGATTAGAGTAAATGCTGAGTCTCTTGAAGGTCTTTCAAATGGTATTTACATTGTAAATGGCACAAAAATTATTTGGCAAGATTAGTAATTTTATATTTTAATTTCAAATTAGCGGAGACTCTGAACAAGTGTTTCCGCTTTTTGTTTTTTTGGTATTGATATGATTTTTTTTATTTATTACGTTGATATTGTGTTTTATTAATAAAAAATTGTAACTTCGCCATATAATATTTTTGTTTTTCCGCTTATTATCATTCGTCATGGAAGAGGTTAATAAAAAAGAGATTATTCTTGTTCAGATTACAGGTGATGATCGTCCTGGTGTTACAAGTGCTTTAACAAACATTTTGGCTAAGTACAATGCTATTGTTCTGGATATCGGTCAGGCTGATATTCATCACTCTTTGTCGTTAGGTATTTTGTTTGTTACCGATAGCATAAATTCTGGTTGTATTATTAAAGAACTTCTTTTTAAAGCAACCGAAATTGGTATAAACATTAGATTCTCTCCAGTTAGCGAAGAGGAGTATAATAGTTGGGTTGGAAGACAAGGTAAGAGCAGATATATTATTACTATATTGGGAAGACGTGTTACTGCTCAACAAATTGGCGAGGTAACAAAGATTGTTGCCGAAAATGAACTTAATATTGATGCTATACGAAGACTTACTGGTCGTATGCCTTTGGAAGAGGTGGAGACTGAAGTGGGTGTTTCTTGTATTGAACTCTCGGTCAGAGGTACTCCTAAGGATAAAAACAAGATGCAAGCATCGTTTATTGAACTCTCTTCAAGATTGAGTATAGATATCTCGTTCCAAGAGGATAATATCTTTAGACGTACTCGTAGATTGATTTGCTTTGATATGGATTCTACTCTTATTGAAACTGAGGTTATTGATGAACTTGCCGACCGCGCTGGAGTTGGTAAAGAGGTGAGAGAGATTACAGAGTCGGCAATGAGAGGCGAGATTGATTTCCATGAGAGTTTTACCCGAAGAGTTGCTCTTCTGAAAGGGTTGGATGTTAGTGTAATGAAAGATATTGCGGAGAGCCTTCCTATGACAGAAGGTATTGAACGTTTAATGAAAACTCTAAAGACTGTTGGATTTAAGATTGCTATCCTCTCGGGTGGTTTTACATACTTTGGCGAATATCTGAAACGTAAATTTGGTATAGACTATGTTTATGCTAATGAACTTGAAGTGGTTGATGGCAAACTTACTGGACGTTATGTTGGAGATATTGTTGATGGTAAACGCAAAGCGGAACTTTTGCGGTTATTGGCTCAAATAGAGAATGTGAATATTGCACAAACTATTGCTGTTGGAGACGGGGCTAACGATATTCCTATGCTAAACACTGCTGGTTTGGGTATTGCATTCCACGCAAAACCTAAAGTTAAGGCTAATACCAAGCAATCTATTTCAACTATTGGTTTGGATGGTATTCTTTATTTCTTAGGTTTTAAAGATTCGTACTATAACTCTCCTCTTAACGACTAAACTTTACAATATAGAGCAGTATGAAATTTATTCATAAACTTTTGCTTTTTATTATATCTCTTATTATCTCAGCCCACACTTATGCTCAGAGTGTGGGTTTGGTTATGAGTGGTGGTGGAGCAAAAGGTATTGCTCATATTGGTGTTATTAAGGCTCTTGAAGAGAATGAAATTCCTATTGATTATGTAGCGGGAACTTCGATGGGCGCTATTGTTGGTGCTCTATATGCTATGGGATATACTCCTGAAGAGATGATGGAGGTTGTTAAATCTCCGCAATTTGAGAGTTGGAGTACTGGTGTTATAAGCAAGGAACAACAATACTATTTTAGAAAGAATGAACCCTCATCTCGCTTTGTTGCTATAAATATGGGACTTGCTGAAGGTAGTAAAAAGGTGACCACAACCTTTTTACCTTCGAGTTTGATTAATCCTGTTCCGATGAACTACGGATTCCTTCAACTTTTTTCAGTTTATACTGCTCAAGCAAATGGTAATTTTGATAATCTTTTTGTCCCTTTTAGATGCGTTGCTTCTGATGTATATAATAAAAAGGCTGTCACTTTTAGAGGTGGAGATTTAGGTGATGCTGTTAGGGCATCAATGACTTTCCCATTTGTTTTCAAACCTATTGAGAAGGATAGTATATTACTATACGACGGTGGTATATATAATAACTTTCCTATTGATGTTATGAGAGAGGATTTTGCTCCTGATTTTATTATTGGAAGTAAAGTTGCAAGTAATCCAACAAATCCAAAAGATGGCGACCTTATGGCTCAAATTGATGCTATGGTTATGCAAAAAACCGATTACAATGTTGATGAGGATGAGGGAATTCTTATTTCTTTTAAATTGGATACAATAGTTGGTTTACTGGATTTTCCAAAGGCTGATATGATTTTTGCTTTGGGTTATCAAAAGGGTTTGGATATGGCTGACTCTATCAAGAGTAGAATTGACCGTCGTGTTCCTCTTGCAGCGAAGAGTATGCAACGTGCGGAGTGGAAGAGCAAAACTCCTGAACTTGTATTTGACAACATTATTGTTAACGGTGGTAATAATACTCAACAATCTTTTATTCGCAAACAGTTTGAAGTTGAAAAAGACTCTACTGGTCTTCTTGACGCAAAAGGTATGGAGAATGCTTATTATAAACTTATGTCGGATAATAAAATTTCTGACATGGTTCCCCATGCCGTATACAACGATTCATCAGGTGTATTTTCTCTGATTCTTGATGCTAATCTTAAGGATAATTTTGAATTTGGGTTAGGTGGTTATGTATCATCGGGCAGTACAAATATGATGTACTTAGATGCCAAATATAAGACTCTAAGCCTTTACTCGTTAGATGTTGACCTTAACGGATATATTGGTAGAGCATATAACTCGGGAATGGCTTCGGTTAAGTTTGAGTTACCAAGCAAAGTTCCTGTATATTTAAAATTAATGGGAGTTTTCTCAAGGAAAAAGTATTATGAGAGTGAACGTTTGTTTGTTCAAAAGGAGGCTCCTACATTTATTTTAAATCAAGAGGCTTTTGCCAAAGTAAGAATTGGGTTACCTTTCCTAACAAGCAGTAAAGCCGAAATTTCATTGGGCTATGGTTACTTAACTGATAAGTACTACCCTACCAATGTTATTGATTATGCTAATACTCCAAATGACAAAAGTAGTTATAACCTATTTATGGGCTCAGTAAAATTTGAGCATAACACTCTTAACAATTTAATGTATCCATGGGATGGCAAGAGAGTTGCAATTATTGGAGAATTTATATCTGGTAAAGAAAAATATAGACCTGGCAATGCAAATAATACTACATACCAGAAACTACACTCATGGTTGGTTATGCACGCTAATGCAAGTAAATATTTTAACCCTAATAAACATTTTGGTATAGGAGTGTTAGGTGATTTCTTATTCTCTACTAAGAACTTCAATAATACTTACACATCTACTATTGTTCAGGCTCCTGCCTTTACTCCAACTCCTCATAGTAAAACGGTATTTAACGAGGCTTTTAGGGCCAATCAATATATTGCTGCAGGTATTATCCCTATTTGGCATATTATTAAGAACCTGCAACTTAGAGGAGATTTTTACTGTTTTATGCCATTCTTTAAGATTGAACAATCGGCAACCAATCCTGACAAGGCTGTATATGGTAAATTTATGCGTAATCCTGAATTCTTAGGCGAAATTACTATTGCATACAACTTACCTTTTGCCTCTATTAGTTTATTTGGGAACTATTACTCTTATCCAAGTAAAAACTGGAACTTTGGTATCAACTTTGGTATTCTTATGTATAACCCCAAATTTATAGAGTAAGATTATAAAGTTACATTTACTCCTCCATAGAAAGGGAAGTAACAGAAACTGCAAACTAAAAGAGGAACATCCCTTGTGGATGTTCCTCTTTTAGTTATGTTGCAATTTAGATTATTTCATAGCAACAGGCATCAATGCTTTTACTGCATCTTTGTATGCCAATACTCCGCTCTCGCTCAACTCTACTGTTGTTGCATTTCCAAATTGGTCGTAAACGTTTACATTGTTATCATCAACAAATGTTAAGAATTTGTGGCTATCTCCGTTTACTACTGCACTCCAACTATCGTCAGTGTTATCATATACTAACTCAACTGTTTGATTTGTGTTCTCATCTGTGATAGTATATCCTTTTTCGTGGCTATTGATTACATATTTGCTATTCTCTCCCTCTACAAATTTGCTTCCGTAAACAGGGTTTGTTCCTTTCCAGAACTCAATTGAGTTAATAACTAATACGTCTGCCAATGCAGTAATCTCATATACTGGGATAATCATAAAGCAGAAGAATACTACCTCGTTTACCCATTTGCTTCCAATACTCTTATTCCAATCAAGAGTTTTGTGAGTTAATCCAAATGATCCGATACAAGATGAGAAAGTCAAACTGCAGCATAGTACTAATGCCAACGCAATGTTTAGTTTGTTTCTTTTCATAATAATTTAATTTATAAGTGAATACTATGGAGCTACGCTCCCGTTAATAATAAAGTTTTCTTTGTTTTAATGCTGTTTCAAAACTAAATAATTAAATTTATATAAACAATATTTTTTTCTTTTTTTTAAATAAAATTATGTTTTGAAAGTGTTTTCGTGTTTTAATTTATTAATCTTCAGGCATATTTTGTTTGTAAAATTGATAGAGTTCCATCACTTTTATTACGTACGCAATAGTCTCTCTTCCCTTAAAATATCCACATCGGCATACTGAATCATTGTAATATTCAGGGTAGTTCTTTAATAGCAATGCTTCATCAACATTGCCAAACCATACTTGTGGATTTTTTCCGTACTTCTCGGCAAGTGCTATTGCATCAAATATGTGTCCTAATCCAGAGTTGTATGATGCCAATATAAATTTTATTCGCTCATCTTTATCTTCAACCCTTTTTCTTAAACTTTTGTTCAATGATGCTATATATCGTGTTGCAGCCGCAATGTTTTCTCTGTTATTTGTCATACTCCACCCCTCATCACTGAAGTGTTTTGCTGTTGCTGGCATCAATTGCATCATACCTTTTGCACCTGCCCACGAGACAAGTGATGAATCAAATTGGGACTCGTTATATGCTATTGATGCTAACATTCGCCAATCCCACCCAAGTGTATCGGCATATTGTTTAAAGAGGTGGTCGTATGGAGATATTACCCCATTTTTTAGTGATATTGCCATCTCATTTGGTGAGATATGCTCACTTCCCCACTTGCTCATCTTGAAATATTTTTGAAGCGTTGAGATATATTTTTGTGTCTTATTGTTTTGTTCTACCCAATGGTTTACACTATCTGCCAACTGACTGCTTGCTTTATTTACTATCCATGAACTTTTTTGAGAGAATCCTACTGTTAATCCTATATTAAGATTTTGATAGTAACTTCTGTTTAATGCGGCTGTTACATTATCGGTTATAGTATAATCTATTATTCCATTTGCCACTGCATCAATAAATCCTTCGGTTGTTGATGTATCGGGAGTGTTATAGAGTATGGTTATTCCTCCTCCTAACTCCTTATTTAGGTTTTTTGCCCGCACTTCATATCTTGTCCCTTTTTCAACATATATGGTTTTTGTAGGTAATTCTTTTACTCTTTTTATTAATGTAGAGTCATTTCGCTGTACTAATACTTGTGTTGTTATCATCTCGGGACCACAATAGGTAAATGTTCTGCGTTTTTTTAGGTTTTGTGGCATATCATATACCGCTATATCTCCTCTTCCCTCTTTTAATAATGTGATTATCTCTTCGTATGATTGTGCTACGATGATTTGAAGTTGGAGATTATGTTTGTCGGCAAACTGTTTTATCAGTTCATACTCACACCCCATCTCCTCTCCCCTATATATAAAGTATGATGTGGAGTTTTGCATTGTTATTGCTCGTAATACTACCTCTGTTTTTATTTCGTTCCAATCGCGATATACAATTTTTTTATCATTATTAGAACAAGCCACTACATATATAAATAGTAATAAGGCTAATGCTATTTTAAAAATATGTTTACCTTTATTTGAAATATTCTTACAATAAACAAGTTGTTTTTGGTTTGCTCGTTTACTCATAAATTTACTCCTTTAATTTATTTTTTATATCTTTGCAGTAGTTCAACTACTGCGAAAATACTCTCGCTCGTTGTAAAATATCAAACGAGTTTGATATTATTTTACTCGCTTATTTGTATCTTTGCAAAGTTAAACTATCAAAAAACTTCAATATCTTCACTTTTTATAGTGGAAATTGATAATATTATTACAAAGGTACAAAAATATTTTTTAGAAATGGTAAAACATATAGTCCTGTTCAAGGTTAAAGATTTTGATAACCCTGATGATAAACGTAAAGTGTTGGAACAATTCAGAGATGCTCTTATGGCTCTGCCTGAAAAGATTTCTTGTCTTGTTTCTATTGAGGCTCAAATAAATGAGAATCCTGCTGAAAGTTTCGACTTGGCACTTACTACCGTTTTCAATAACTACGAGGATTTGGCTACATATGCTAATCACCCTGACCACGTTGCCGCTGCTTCAATATTTAAGGCTGTTGCGGCAGGCAGAGCGTGCGTTGATTACACTTTTTAATATCTGAAAACTGAATGGAAAAAATTATTATATATCAGGTACTACCTCGTTTGTTTGGTAATACCACAGAAAATTGCGTTCCTAACGGAACTTTAAAAGAGAATGGAGTTGGCAAGTTTTCGGATTTCACACCCGAAAGATTGAAAGATATTAAGAGTTTAGGCACTACCCATATATGGTACACTGGTGTTATTGAACACGCTACTGCTACTAACTATTCAGAATATGGGATAAAGCCTGACAATAAATTTGTTGTTAAAGGATTGGCTGGCTCGCCTTACGCCATAAAGGACTACTATGATATTGATCCCGATTTGGCTGATAATGTCCCTTCAAGAATGAAAGAGTTTGAGGCATTGATTGACAGAACCCATGAAGCAGGAATGAAAGTTATTATGGACTTTGTTCCTAACCATGTTGCTCGTCAATATGCTTCTGACGCTGCACCCGAAGGCACTATTGATTTGGGTGGCAACGATAACAACACTTGGGCTTTTTCTACTCAAAACAATTTCTACTATTTACCAGGTCAAAACTTTAGCCCTATGTTTGCAATAGGAGAAGGAGAGGAACATTACAACGAATTTCCTGATAAGGTTACAGGTAACGATTGTTACACATCTTCGCTTTCAATACACGACTGGTACGAAACTATTAAATTAAACTATGGCGTTGACTACGCTACTGGCTGGTGTCATTTTAATCCTATTCCTGATACTTGGTATAAAATGAGAGATATTCTCCTTTTCTGGGCGGCAAAGGGTATTGATGCCTTCCGTTGCGATATGGCAGAAATGGTTCCTGTTGAGTTTTGGGAGTGGTGTATTGCTCAAGTTAGAGAGAGATATCCCGATATGATTTTCATTGCTGAAGTGTATAATCCAAACCAATACTATAACTACGTTAAACGTGGAGGATTTACTTACCTATATGATAAGGTGGGACTTTATGACACGCTTAAAGATATTGTTAGAGGACGTCATACTGGTGCTATTACCAAATGGTGGCAATCTATTGGCGATGTTAAGGAGAATATGCTACACTTTACCGAGAACCATGATGAACAACGCTCCGCTTCGCATTTTTTTGCTGGAGATCCTCATAGGGCATTCCCTCTGTTTGCTTTGTCGGCACTGATTGACAATAACCCCGTAATGCTCTATTTTGGACAGGAACTTGGCGAAAAGGCTACCGATGCTGAAGGCTTTAGCGGTGCTGACGGAAGAACTACTATTTTTGACTATTGGAGTGTTCCTTCGGTTAGAGGTTGGATTAAAAAAGGATTGCGTGGCTTAACCGCAGAACAGAAGGAGATTAGAAACAAATATAAAAAACTACTAAACATTGCCGCAAAAGAGAAAGCCATAAGCAATGGGCTCTTCTTTGATTTAATGTATGTTAATGGTAATAACGATGCTATTTCAACAGGAAGAAGTTATCTGTTTGCTCGACTCTATAAAAAAGATTTGTATATTGTGGCTGTTAACTTCCGTTCGCAAGAGGCTGAACTGAACATTAATATCCCATCGCACCTTTTTGATTATTTCAAAATCACTGAAGGCGAATATAACTGTAAAGAGTTGATTTCAGGAGAGAAAGAGATTAGAAATATTTCTCAAACAACTCCTTTTGCTACCAAATTATTGGCATACGAAACAGCGATTTGGAAATGCACCAAAAAAAAATAGAGTTTTATAACATTTTCATAGAATAAATTACTACTTTTGTAAAACTTTTAAGAGAGACTTTAAAGTTAAAAATAAATATAAAACGGACTACAATGAGCAACGAAAGACCGGTAAAGGTATTTGCAGGAACAAACACACGCTATTTGGCAGAGAAAATTTGTGAGAATTTAGGATGTCCTCTCGGCAACATGATTATTCAACACTTTGCAGACGGAGAGTTTGCTGTTTCGTTTGAAGAGTCAATTCGTGGTTGTGAGGTATATTTAGTACAATCAACATTCCCCAATTCGGACAACTTAATGGAACTTTTGCTTATGATTGATGCGGCTAAACGTGCATCAGCAGCATCTGTTATCGCAGTTGTTCCCTACTTTGGATGGGCACGTCAAGATCGTAAAGATCGTCCTCGTGTATCAATTGCTTCAAAACTTATTGCAGACTTGCTAAGCGTTGCAGGTATTGACAGATTGATTACTATGGATCTTCATGCTGACCAAATACAAGGATTCTTTAATGTACCTGTTGACCACCTATATGCTTCATCGGTATTTGTTGATTATATAGCATCTCTAAAACTTGAAGATATGGTTATTGCTTCTCCCGACGTTGGTGGATCAAAACGTGCAAGTACTTACGCTAAATACTTTGGTGTACCTCTTGTTCTTTGCCACAAACAAAGAGCAAAAGCAAATGTTGTGGAGAGTATGATGGTTATTGGTGATGTTGAGGGCAAAAACGTTATACTCGTTGATGATATGGTTGATACAGCAGGAACAATTACTAAAGCTGCCGACCTTATGATTGAGAAAGGTGCTAAATCGGTTCGTGCAATAGCAAGTCACGCCGTAATGTCTGACCCAGCAAGTGAACGAGTAACAAACTCAAAAATGACAGAGTTGATATTCTCAGACAGCATACCTTTTACAAAAGATTGTCCAAAGGCTCACATCATCAGTATTGCCGATATGTTTGCAGAGACAATTCGTCGTGCCCACAATAATGAGTCAATCAGTTCACAATATATAATGTAATATTTATACTACATTATTGTTTATCAAATGAGACTGTCCAGCAATTTGTTGTTGAGACAGTCTCTTTTTATTACAACATGGCAAACGTGGTTTTTAGAACATAAATAGAGGTTATTCCGCTAAAAATGATTATCTTTGCACCCGAAAAAAATAAAAGAGAAATATTAAACACTTTAAGAATGAGAAAATCGATTAAGCAAATTATCTTTACTTTGGTATTGCCTTTAATGGTTTTTACCAGTTGTATTAAAGATGAGTTACCTAATGCAGAGGCCGATATTGTTGATGTATTATTGGGAAAAGATGTTATAATAAGTAAAAAAGTTGAGAATGAACGTATAACCATATTTATCTCTCCTGGTGCATATGGTGATAGAAAAAATATAACTGACATTTCGTTTGTTCTATCTGAGGGTGCAAAAATTATTAGAGGTAATGACAATTTTGACTACTCTACTTCTCATGAAATTGAGGTTATATCAGAGGATGGTAATTGGAAAAAGACTCACGAAGTGAGAATCTTAGATATGGCATTCCCTACTGAATACTATTTTGAAAATTGGTCGGAGAACCGCTCAACTACAGGTGTATATGATGACTGTTTTGAGAAGTTAATGGATGAAGACGGTAATGTTTCGGATCTTTACATCTGGGCTTCGGGCAATATGGGTTACAGAATTACTGGTAACGGAAAAAAACCTTCGGACTATCCTACCTACAAAACGCTATCTCAAGATGATGCTCACAATGGTGCATACGCTACTATATTGGAGACTCGTTATGTTGGGGCAATTGGTCAAGGTTCTCCTCTTGCAGCAGGAAACCTTTTTATTGGAGAGTTCTCAGGTAAAGGTATCAACATTATGAAAGAGCAGATGAAAGCGACTCGCTTTGGTATGCCTTTCAACAAAAAACCTAAATCTCTAAAAGTTTGGTTTAAGTACAAAAGTGGTGGTTCTATAAACATATATAATGCAGATGGTGATATTACAGGTATTCGCACAACAGATAACGACAATAGCGGAAATAACCAAAATATTGAAAACAAAGACTATGCTGCTATATATGCTGTAATGTTTGACAACGTTAAAGCAAAAGAGTTATATAAAGGAAAAAATTACCTGGATGGTAAAACTATTCTTTCGAGCGAGGCTGAGGTTGGTAGAGCAATTCTTTCGGACAACGACAAATATGGAACTCCTACTAACGAAGAGGGCTACCCTAACGAATATTTATTTAAAGAGTTACCATTTACTTTCTCAAAACAGATTGATGCTTCACGTTTAGCAAACTATGAGTATAGCATCGCTATAGTATTCTCATCAAGTTACTATGGCGCAGAGTTCCAAGGTGCTCCTGGTAGCAAACTTTGGATTGATGATGTTGAGTTAATTTGCGAATAATCAAATTTAAATAGATAAAGAATGAAAAAGATATATATAATATTGGTTCTTATATTGGCTTGCTTGACTATTGAAGATATAAACGCCGCTAAAGTAAGAGTTAGAGAGAAACGTATTGAGAAGGCCGCTCCTGCCGACAGATTTGTTTTTGCAGCAAAGGCTGGTTTTAATCTTGGAGGTACTGCTCCTATGGGACTCCCTGCTGAGATTAGAACAATTAATTCATTTAAGCCTACATTCTCTTTTACAATATCAGGTACTGCCCAATATAATTTCAACAACAAATGGGGTTTGCAATCGGGTATTAAATTTGATATTAAAGGTATGCAAACTGATACTTCGGTGAAGAATTATCAACTGGTAGTATCTATGGATGGTTCTACTATTGAGGGAGTTTTCACTGGTGATGTTACAACAAAAGTTCGTAATAACTACATAACTATCCCACTATTGGCAGTTTACGATATATCTCCACGTTGGGACCTTAAATTTGGTGGATACGCTTCGTTTATGGTTAACGGAGAGTTCTCAGGAACTGCAACCAACGGCTATATGCGTGATGGTTCTCCAATAGGACCTCGTGTTGACGGCGTTGATGCTGTTTATGACTTTACTGATGATATGCGTAAGGTTGATGCTGGTGTTCAAGTTGGTGTGGACTTTATTCCTTACAAACACCTTTTAATATCGGGAGACTTGACTTGGGGCTGTATTCCTCTTTTCAAAAGCGACTTTACAGCAATGAGTTTTAATATGTACAATGTCTATTTCAATATAGGCTTTGGTTATGTATTTTAATTAGTTAACAGAAAATAAGCATATGCCTTTAACTATTCCCGTTAATCTTCCTGCAGTAGATTTATTAAAGCAAGAGAATATATTTGTGATGGACTCGCAAAGGGCTTCATCACAAGATATTCGTCCTCTTAAACTTGTTATTCTAAATCTAATGCCTCTTAAAATTACCACTGAAACTGATTTGATAAGATTACTCTCAAACTCCCCTTTACAAATTGAGATTGATTTTATGAAGATTTCGGGACATATATCAAAGAATACCCCCATAGAACACATGGAGGCTTTCTACAAAGAGTTTTCTCTTATAAAAAATGATAACTACGATGGTATGATTGTTACAGGGGCTCCTGTTGAACAACTTGAATTTACTGATGTTTCGTATTGGAATGAACTTACAGAAATTTTTGATTGGTCAAGAACTCACGTTACATCTACCATGTTTATATGCTGGGCTGCACAAGCAGCTTTGAACTACTACTACAAAGTTCCCAAATATCCTCTTTCAGAAAAGATGTTTGGCGTATTCAGCCACTCGGTATATAACCGCAAAAATCCTATTTTCAGAGGGTTTGACGATGAGTTTTATGCTCCTCACAGCAGACACTCTGAGGTTAAAAGAGAGGATATTGACAAGATTAAAGAGATTGAAATTCTTTCGGAGAGCAAAGATGCTGGTATATATATGCTTATGGCAAGACAGGGTAGAGAGATTTTTATTACAGGACACTCTGAATACTCTCCCAATACTCTTAAAGATGAGTATTTCCGCGACAAAAACAAAGGGTTGGATATTCAAATTCCGCAAAACTATTTTCCAAATAACGACACATCAAAAGACCCTATGGTTAAGTGGCGTGCTCATGCCAATTTGTTATTCTCAAATTGGTTAAACTACTTTGTATATCAAGAGACTCCATACGATATAAAATCAATTAAATAAGATATATATGCCTCGTCGTATTGAGTTATTATCACCTGCACGAGACACTAATATTGCACGAGAAGCAATTCTACATGGTGCTGATGCTGTATATATTGGTGCCCCAAAATTTAGTGCAAGAGTTGCAGCAGGAAACAGCATAGATGAGATTGCCTCTTTGGTTGAGTTTGCTCATATTTATGGGGCTAAAGTTTATGTTGCTCTTAACACAATAATTAAAGATGAGGAGATTAGAGAGGTTGAGGAGATAATCACCTCGCTCTACGAAATTGGTGTTGATGCCCTTATTGTACAGGATATGGGTATAACAAAGATGAATATCCCCCCTATACAACTTCACGCAAGTACTCAATGTCACAATGATTCGGTTGATCAGGTTAAGTTTTTAGAGGAGTCTGGATTTTCGCAAGTTGTATTAGCAAGGGAACTCAACATCTCTCAAATTAAAGAGATTTGTAATAACTGCAGTGTACCTATTGAGGTTTTCGTTCATGGAGCATTATGCGTCAGTTATAGTGGAAGATGCTACTTAAGCCAGGCATTAGCAAACAGAAGCGCCAACAGAGGTGAGTGTGCTCAGTTTTGCCGATTGTCATATAATCTTGAAGATGCTGATGGCAACACTCTTGTAAAGGATAAACATCTTTTATCGTTAAAAGATATGAACAGAAGCAACTCCATTGAGGCTCTGTTAGATGCTGGCGTCACCTCATTAAAGATTGAAGGAAGGCTTAAGGATATTGAGTATGTAAAAAACATAACTGCTCACTATCGAGCAATATTAGATGAAATTTTTACAAGACGCAAGGAGTATGTTGCAGCCTCTTCGGGGAAAACAAGAGTTAATTTTACACCAAATCCATACAAAAGTTTTAACAGAGGTTTTACCCCATACTATGCTGGAGATAAGAGTTTCAATAATATTGCATCAATTAACACCCCAAAATCTATTGGAGAGGAGGTTGGTACTGTTAAATTAGTAAATTCCAATTTTATTGAAGTATCTTCAAATGTAGAGTTACACAATGGTGATGGTCTTTGCTTCACCTCAAAAGATGGAAGGTTCTCAGGATTTGGTGTTAACAGAGTGGAAGGCAAAAGATTATACCCATCTTCTATGCCAGAGATTAAATGTGGCGATATAGTATTCCGTAATAGTGATATTAAATTCACCAAACTCCTTGCCTCTCCTACTGCGGAGCGTAAAATTGCCATAAAAATGAGTTTGAGTTTCTCTCAACCATTTTTATTGTTACAGATTTGTGACGAGGATAATAATTGCGTTACAATAAAAGAGGAGATTCAGAGTTTAGAAGTTGCAAAAACTGTTCAGGCTACAAACCAACAGACTCAACTATCTAAATTAGGAAACACTCCATACGAAGCAATAGAGATAGAGATTGAGGAGACTAAAAGTTTGTTTATACCATCATCGGTCTTAGCAAAAATAAGACGTAATGCTATTGATGCTCTTACGAATCTTAGAATCAAAAATTATCCGCGACCTGAACGAAAAAAGGATTCAGTTCCTTTATACACTCAGAAAAATTTAAGTTTTGAGGCTAATATTGCAAATTGCAAAGCTGAAGAGTTTTATATTGAGCGTGGAGTAGAAAATTTATCTCGTGCATACGAATTAAATCCCGTTAAGGATGCCCCCTTGATGACTACACTGCACTGTATTCGCAGAACTTATGGCAAGTGTCTGAAAACAAACTGCAAAAACGACTGGAAGGAGCCTTTATTCCTTGTATCGGGCAAAACAAAATTGCAACTGCTTTTCAACTGCAAGGAGTGCAAAATGGTTGTAAAAAAAGCATAACTTTTCTCTCAAAAAATTGATAGATTATATTGTTTAAAACTTTCTTTCAAAATATGAGGGAAAGTAGAGATTATTTGCTAAATTTGTAGTTGGAAAATTCTTTTTACTATGATAGAGACTAAAAAAATTAAAACAGCATTAGTATCCGTATTCTACAAAGACGGATTAGACGAGATTATTAAAAAGTTAGACGCAGAAGGTGTTAAATTTATCTCAACTGGTGGTACTCAAAAATTTATTGAATCGTTAGGTATTGAATGTACTCCAGTAGAGCAATTAACTACATATCCATCAATTTTTGGTGGTCGCGTTAAAACCTTGCACCCCGCTATTTTTGGTGGTATCCTTTGCCGCCGCAACCTTGAACAAGATATGCAACAAGCTCAACAATATGGCATTGAAGAGATTGATCTTGTAATTGTGGATTTGTATCCTTTTGAAGAGACTGTAGCATCAGGAGCAAGCGATGCTGATATTATAGAGAAAATTGATATAGGTGGAATATCTTTAATCAGAGGTGCTGCCAAAAACTATAACGATGTTGTTATTGTTGCGTCAAAAGGACAATATGCTCCTTTGATGGAGATGCTTAACAAAAATGGTGCTGCTTCAACCTTAGAGGAGCGTCGTTGGTTTGCAAAAGAGGCTTTTGCGGTATCTTCATCGTACGATTCTGCTATTTTCAACTACTTTGATGGTGGTGAACTATCGGCTTTCAGGGCTGCTGCTGACAATGCTAAATCGTTGCGTTATGGTGAGAACCCTCACCAAAAAGGTGCATTCTTTGGCAACTTCAATGATATGTTTGAGCAAATTCATGGTAAAGAGATTTCTTACAACAACTTGTTGGATATTGATGCTGCTGTAAGTTTGATTTCAGAATTTGAAGAGACTACCTTTGCAATTCTTAAACACAACAACGCTTGTGGATTGGCCTCTCGCCCCACTCTTCTTGAAGCATGGAAATGTGCTCTTGCAGGAGATCCCGTATCGGCATTTGGAGGAGTGTTAATTGCAAATGCCGAAGTTGATGCTGCTACTGCAGAAGAGGTTAACAAACTTTTCTTTGAGATTATTATTGCTCCTTCATACACAGCAGAGGCTTTAGAGATTTTAAAACAAAAGAAAAACCGTATCATTCTTATTCAAAAGAGAGGTATCGATACCAAAGTTCAATACCGTTCTCTATTGAATGGCGTACTTATGCAAGAACGAGACCTAAAAGTTGAGTTACCAGAAGAGTTGAAACAAGTAACAAACAAAGCGGTTTCTCCCGAAGTGATTGAAGATTTACTATTTGCCAATAAAATTGTAAAACATAGCAAATCTAATGCTATTGTTTTGGCAAAAGAGAAACAACTATACGCAAGCGGTGTTGGACAAACTTCTCGTGTTGACTCATTACGCCACGCTATTGAGAAAGCAAAATCTTTTGGGTTTGACCTTAAGGGTTCTGTTATGGCTTCTGATGCTTTCTTCCCCTTTGCTGATTGTGTAGAGATTGCTCACAATGAAGGAATTGATACCGTAATTCAACCAGGTGGTTCGGTTAGAGACAACGAAACTATTGAATATTGTAACAATAACGACGTTGCAATGGTATTTACTGGCATACGCCACTTTAAACATTAAAAAATGGGACTATTTTCATTTACACAAGAGTTGGCTATTGATTTAGGTACAGCCAACACAATTATTATAAAAAACGGCAAGGTGGTTGTTGATGAACCTTCTGTTGTTGCCTTAGACAAAAGAACTGACAAACTAATTGCCGTTGGTGAAGTTGCCCGCAAGATGCACGGAAAAACTCACCCTAACATTACTACAATACGTCCTCTACGCGATGGTGTGATTGCCGACTTCTATGCGGCGGAACAGATGATTCGCGGAATGATTAAGAAGGTTGATACCCACAAACGCTGGTTTGCTCCTTCGTTGAGAATGGTAGTTTGTATCCCTTCGGGAAGTACTGAGGTTGAAATTCGTGCGGTACGCGACTCTGCTGAACACGCAGGAGGTAGAGATGTATATATGATATACGAGCCTATGGCTGCTGCTATTGGTATTGGTTTGGATGTTGAGGCTCCTCAAGGAAATATGATTGTTGATATAGGTGGTGGTACTACTGAGATTGCAGTTATTTCATTAGGCGGTATAGTAGCAAACAAATCAATTCGTATTGCTGGTGATGACTTAACCTCTGATATTCAAGATTATATGAGCCGTCAACACAATGTTCGTGTTGGAGAGAGAACTGCAGAAGAGATTAAAATTAACGTTGGATCGGTTTTAACTGAGTTAGATAATCCACCTGAAGATTTCATTGTTCATGGTCCCAACAGAATGACTGCTCTTCCTATGGAAGTTCCTGTAAACTATCAAGAGATTGCCCACTGTCTTGAAAAGTCAATTTCAAAGATTGAGGCTGAAGTATTGAGCGCATTGGAACAGACTCCTCCAGAATTGTATGCCGACATTGTAAGAAATGGTGTATATCTTGCTGGTGGTGGTGCATTACTAAGAGGTTTAGATAAACGTCTGACCGATAAGATTGGTATCCCATTCCACATTGCTGAGGATCCTTTACACTCAGTTGCTAAAGGAACAGGTATTGCCTTGAAGAACATTGATCGTTTCAACTTCTTAATGCGATAATCGGCTCTAATATTGCGATATGCGCAGGTTGATTGATTTTATAATAGCACATAGCAGTATTTTCGTATTTGTAATTTATGTTACAATATCGATTATACTGTTGTTGCGTTTTAACCCATATCAAGAGAGTGTGTACTTTAACTCGGCAAATGCTGTTGCTGGCAAATACTACTCTTTAATAGATAATATTACTGGATACATTGGGTTAAGAGAAATCAATACAGAACTACAAGAGAGCAACAGTGAATTACAATTGCAAATATCACTGTTAAAAGAAGAGATTGAACAACTAAGTGAAGAAAATAGTATTGAAGAGTTCTCAAAAGGTCTTATTCAAAAAAACAAACTTATTGGCATTGCCCGCCCAGTAAATGTAACAACCACCAATGCTCATAACTACATAACAATAAATAGAGGTTCAGTTGATGGTATTAAAGAGGGAATGGGTGTAATAAACCGCTCGGGTGTTGTTGGTATCATAAGTACTGTTTCAAAGAACTACTCTTTAGTAATATCAATTCTTAATCCTAAATTAAGATTAAGTTGCAAACTTAAAGATAGTGGTTATTTTGGTTCATTAATATGGGATGGCAAATCGGCAGAATATGCTATTCTTGAAGAGTTACCCCGCCATGTAAAGTTTGAGAAAGGTGATACTATTATAACAAGCGGATACTCTTCGGTTTTTCCAGAAGGTTTGCTGATTGGAACGGTTGAAGAGTCATCGCGACAAAAGAACGACAACTTTAATGCTATAAAAGTTAAACTATCTACCGACTACTTTAAATTGGGAGATGTTTGTATAATTGACAACATTGAGAGAGAAGAACAAGAGTTATTGAAAGCAAAATGAGAAGGGCTACAATAGGATATTACTCTATACTTGCAATTGTTTTGATTATTTTGCAAGTAACCTTACTTAGCAACATTGCGTTATGGGGTGTTGCTACGCCATTTTTGTTTTTATATCTAATAATGAAGCTTCCTGTATCAACCTCGCCAAACATTGTTATGACGGTTGCTTTTGCTATGGGACTTACAATAGATATGTTTTTCTCAACCCCTGGAGTATATACTTTATCATCAGTTGTAACTGCTTTTATGAGAAGACCTTATATTACTTTGGTTTTACAACACGAGGATGACTATGGAACAATGTACCCCTCTATAAGGACATTAGGCACTGCTCCTTTTACAGTGTATGCCCTTATTACAGCACTTACATTCTCAACTTTAGTATTCATTGTTCAATCGTTTTCTCTTTACTCTCCCCTTCATCTTATACTTAAGATAGTAACAAGTTCTCTGTTTACTTACATAATGGTTATGTGTGCAGAGTATATTCTTAAAGAGAAAAGATGAGAAAGGATTACAATCTTGAAAAAAGAAAATATATTATTGGCGGATTTATTGTTGTTATTGCCATTATATATATTGTTCGACTATTTATGTTACAAATAGTTGACACCGATTACAGGCGTTTTGCAGAGGGTAATGCTTTTTTGAAAAAAGTTCAATACCCTTCAAGAGGTATGATTTATGACCGAGAGGGACGTTTGATGGTATATAACCAATCGGCATACGATGTAATGATGATTCCTCGCGAAGTTAAAGAGTTTGACACTTTGGCTTTCTGCAACGCAATAGATATTACAAAAGAGGAGTTTGAAGGGCGTGTAAAGAGAATGAAGGACAGACGCTACAATCCAAGTTACTCATCTTATACTCCTCAACTTTTAATATCTCAAATGTCTGCTGAAGAGTACGGAAGACTTCAAGAGATTTTATATAAGTTCTCTGGTATATATGTTCAAAATAGGGTTATTAGAGAATATAAATATGATATTGCTGGCTCTCTTTTAGGTAATATCAGAGAGGTCTCTTCATCGGATATTGAGAACGACTCATACTACAAAGCAGGAGACTATACTGGGGATTTGGGTATTGAGAAATCGTATGAGAAATATCTTCGTGGAGAAAAGGGTATTGAGATTCTTCTTAGAGACTCTAAAGGCAGAATTAAAGGTGAATATGAGAACGGAAAATACAACGAGGCCCCTATATCAGGTAAAAACCTGACACTATCTATTGATGCCGAACTTCAAGAATATGGAGAGTATTTAATGCAAAATAAAATTGGAGCGATAGTTGCTATTGAGCCATCTACTGGTGAGATATTGGCTATGGTATCTGCTCCTACTTACAAACCTTCTTCGCTGGTTGGAAGAGAGAGAGGCAAAAACTACGCTAAACTTGTAAAGGATAAATATAAACCCTTATACGACAGAACTATCATGGGAGTTTACCCTCCTGGCTCTACTTTCAAACCAACTCAATCGTTAATATTTTTACAAGAAGGCATTATAAAGCCATCTTCATCGTACCCTTGTCATGGTGGATTTATCTCGGGAAGACTAAAAGTTGGATGCCACCCACACAGTGCTCCTATTGCTATGAAACCTGCATTAGCAACATCGTGTAACGCATATTTCTGCTATGGCTTCAAGGCGATGCTTGACAACAGAACAAAATATGAACGCACCGATGAGGCCTTTACTCTATGGAAAGACTATATGGTTTCAATGGGATATGGTTATAAATTAGGAATTGACCTACCAGGTGAGAAACGCGGTTTTATTCCGAATAGCGAGTATTACGATAAGTATTACAGAAAAGGTAGATGGAAAGCATTAACTATAATTTCTGTTTCTATTGGTCAAGGCGAGGTGTTAGCAACTCCTTTACAGATTGCTAACCTATCTGCGACTATCGCCAACCGTGGTTACTACTATACCCCTCATGTTGTAAAGCAGATACAAGACTCCGAGATTGACTCAATATACACTCAACGCCACACCACTATGGTTGAAAGCAAATATTACGAAGATATTGTTGAGGGTATGCGTATGGCTGTAACTGATGGTACTTGCCGTATAGGAGAGATTGAAGGAGCAGAAGTTTGTGGTAAAACAGGTACTGCACAAAACCCTCATGGCAGGGACCACTCGGCATTTATGGGATTTGCCCCTAAAAATAATCCAAAAATTGCTATTGCTGTGTACGTAGAGAATGCTGGCTTTGGTGCAACATATGCTGTTCCAATAGGTAGTTTAATGATGGAGAAATTCCTAAACGATACTATTGCTACAGACCGCAAACCTTTAGAAGAGAGAATGGCAAAATCAAACACTATTATTTACAGTGGCGTCAAGAAACACTAACATAAACATACTGTCTCAAATTGACAAACCTACGTTGGTTCTTTATATAATACTGGTCTTGTGGGGCTGGGTTACAATCTATGCTGCAAGTTACAACTTTGATGACACATCAATCTTCAGTATGGATAGTCGTGCTGGCAAGCAACTATTATGGATGGGACTTACAACAATTCTGGCCTTTGGAATACTGTCAATAGATCATCGGAAATTTGAAGCCTACGCATACCCTCTATATGCTTTAACTATATTAATACTGATAATAACCATATTTATAGCACCGAATATAAAAGGATCGCACTCGTGGATTGTTTTAGGACCTATAAGGGTTCAACCTGCCGAGTTTTCCAAGTTTACAGTTGCCCTATGCCTCGCTCGGTTTATAAGTACTTACAACTTTACACTCAAAAATTTATCAAACCTTGTTAAGGCAATATTGCTTATTATTGTTCCTGCATTGATAATTATACTTCAAAGAGAGACTGGCTCGGCTCTTGTATATTTAGCATTTACGTTAGTTCTTTTCAGAGAGGGAATGTCTGGCTTAATTCTTCTGACAGGCGTTGGTTCTATTACATATTTTATACTTGCACTTAAGTATGCCGAAACATTTTGGGGTATAACTTGTGTTGGAGATTTATTGGTATTAACTCTTATACTAAGTGTGTTGGTAATGATGACAACATCAAGATATAAGAGACGTGGAGTATTTAAGATTATGCTTATAATATGCTCTTCAATTGCATTGATTAGTGGAATTATAAACATATTTACTCCGGTAAATTGGGTATATACTTTGTATGCCATGATTTTGTCAATATCGATATACACCTTTATTTTATCAGTTAAGTCAAACACAATTAAACTACTTTTACCTATAGGTATTGCCGCTGCATCAATACTCTTTATGCTATCGGTAAACTATATGTTTAACAATGTATTGGAACCTCACCAACAATCAAGAATAAAGGTATCGTTTGGCATGGAAGATGATCCGCGAGGAGTAGGCTATAATGTAAACCAATCTAAAATAGCAATTGGTTCGGGTGGATTCTTTGGAAAAGGATACCTGGCGGGAACTCAAACAAAACTTAAATACGTCCCCGAACAAGATACCGACTTTATATTCTGCACCGTTGGAGAAGAGTTTGGATTTGTTGGCTCGACCTTCCTTATTCTTTTATACGTTTCATTAGTACTAAGGATAATTACATTGGCAGAACGACAACGCGATGCCTTTGCTAGAGTTTACGGTTATTGTGTTGCATCTATATTTATATTCCATATAGTAATTAATCTTGGAATGGTTTTGGGTATATCACCTGTAATTGGAATACCCCTACCCTTCTTTTCATACGGAGGTTCTTCGTTATGGTCATTTACTATTCTGCTATTTATTCTATTACGTATTGATGCCTCTCGCACCGAAAGGGGATATTAAATGAACATATTTAAATTCTAATAAAAAATATATTCAATTTTATAATTGACTGTTTATTAATAAGATAGAAATAGAGTAAAAAATATTTTTAAAAAAGTCATATAAAAATATTGTCAATTAAAAAAAATGTAGTACTTTTGCATTCGGAAAACGGTTCCATAGCTTAATTGAATAGAGCATCTGACTACGGATCAGAAGGTTGCAGGTTTGAATCCTGCTGGAATCACAAAGACTGTACTTAGGTACAGTCTTTTTTAAGGGAAACCTTAATAGTGGCAAGAAGGAAACTTCTCCACTAAAATGCGGGAATAGCTCAGTTGATAGAGCATCAGCCTTCCAAGCTGAGGGTCGCGGGTTTGAGCCCCGTTTCCCGCTCTAACATCCAAAACAAGAGAGGACTTAGCGATAAAACGCAACACTCTCTCAAGGTTTGCAAAACACTACAAACCTCTATGTTTAGGATGACAATATATATTCGTCAAGAAGTTGAATTGTCAAGAATAAGACTCATAAGAGTATTATGACAATTTCAAGCTTCTTTTTTTTATTTTCAATTTTATATTCACAACTATATATAGCAACTCTATTTTGAGCAGGTTATTACAAATACCCAACAGAGAGGCAATATTACTCTACCCTTATATTATATATCTTCACAGTCATCTTTCTTACGAACATATATAGTTATAATAGTTTACCAATTGATATTTTAATACAAAAGAATATTATTTGTTTTAATGGACTATACATCTGTACTACTATAAGAAAATAAAGAGGCTACGTCAAAATATAAATTTTAGCACAGCCTCTTTAGATTTGAAATATTTGATGTTGCTCTCGCAACTTTATCAGAGTTTAATATTGATAACAATACTAAGGTTGTCAATTATGACACACCGTCACTCTTTTTTTTATAATGTTATTATTTACATAATACCATCTCTACGAAGTTTCTCTTGCCATTTCCAAGCCGATGCAAGAGTATCTTCCAAGTTCTCTTTAGCAACCCAACCAAGAACATTGTTTGCACGATCAGGGTTAGCCCAAACTTTTTCAATATCACCTTCTCTGCGACCTACAATCTTGTAGTTGAGTTTAACTCCTGTTGCTGCCTCAAATGCGTTGATAAGTTCAAGAACAGAAACACCACGACCTGTACCAAGATTAAATATCTCAACTTTCTCCTCTGATTTGTTAGTTAACATTCTGTCAACTGCTATAACGTGTGCCTTTGCAAGGTCAACAACATTAATATAGTCGCGGATACATGATCCGTCGGGAGTATCATAGTCATCACCAAATACGCTCAACTCTTTGCGAATTCCCATTGCTGTTTGAGTAACAAATGGCACAAGGTTTTGAGGCACACCATTAGGTAACTCTCCAATCTCTGCAGTTGGGTGAGCACCTATAGGGTTAAAGTAACGAAGGATAATGGCTTTGTAAGGAACTCCTGAGTAGATTGCATCGCGAATAATCTCCTCGTTTATTTGTTTTGTATTTCCATAAGGTGAAAGTGCGGGTTTGATAGGTGCTGTTTCATCAACAGGAAGGATATCTGGTTGTCCGTAAACTGTACATGAAGATGAGAATACAATACCCTCTACACCATACTCTGGCATCAATTCCATTAGAGTCATCAAAGAGTCTAAGTTATTACGATAGTACATCAAAGGTTTTTGTACACTCTCACCAACAGCCTTACTTGCTGCAAAGTGAATAATACCTTTAATTCCTTTATTGTTCTCAAAAACATCTTTCATCGCAACCTTATCGTTGCAATCAACTTGATAAAATGCTGGGCGAGTACCTGTGATACGCTCAATGCCATCTATCATATCGGCATTTGAGTTTGATAGATTATCAACAATAACAACCTCATAACCTGCATTTTGCAATTCAACTGTGGTATGTGAGCCAATATATCCAGCACCACCTGTTACCAAAATTTTCCCTTTGCTCATATAGTGTTTATATTTAATAAATTAATATTACATATCAGGTTTATGCAAAATTAAACAATCGTATTGATTTATCAAACAAAAAATAAAGGTTGTTTAAAAAATAAAAAAAACAGCCTTACTAATTTATGTTTTGAACTCCTTAATAATATGAGAGATTGCATCAATAGGATAGTAGAGTAACATTCTTGGCCCAGCATATCGCATTACCTCTCTTATTTTATCCCGCATATCTGATTTATAGCAATGAACTTTACACTTTTTACAACTGCTTTTATTGTCTCCAAAAGGACAGTTATCAAGTCTTGCAAAGGCATACTCTTTTAAATTCTTGCAATTATAACATAAAACTCTATTGCCCTCCTTATGTCGGCAATAGAGTTTTATCATTCTTTCAACTGTTCGTTTCTCTCTTTCTATTTCTGTCATAAACCTCAACAAACTAAGTTTGTTATCTAACAACTGATAACTGACAACTATTTCGCTTCAATCTCCCTTCCTCCACCAAGAGCATGGTAAAGAGAAGTTATAGCATTGAGTTTTTTTAGTTGGTCTTCGGTTTTTGTAAGTTGTGCCGACAGCAACGATTGTTGAGCATCCAGGACCTCTAAATATGTTGAAGAGCCTAATGTCAATAACTCTTTTGTATATTCAACTGCGTTAGATAGTTTCTTAATTTGCAATTCCCTTTTGCTCTCTTTTTTAAGTTCTGCGTCATAAACAGCCAAAGCATCACTAACCTCTCTTCCAGCATCCAACAAAACTTGTTTAAAGTTAAGTTTTGCCTGTTCTTCTTGAGCCTTAGCAATTTTAAGTTTTGCAATATTTACCCCTTTGTTAAATATTGGTTGAGTAATGGATGCAAGAGCCGAGAGAATTAAACCTCCAGGATTGGTTATTGCTGCACCTGCAGCATTAGTCCAACCAAGACTACCGCCAATTGATAGTTGAGGATAGAACGAACTGCGTGCAATATTCGTATTATAATACATTGCTGCTAATTGATATTCTGCATTCTTAACGTCTGGTCTGTTAGAAAGCAACTCTACAGGAATACCCACTTCAATAGGAATATCGCACTTTTGCGTGTCAATTGAGTTTCTTGCTATAGCCTTTGGAAAGTCGCCAAGAAGAGTAGCAAGAGCATTCTCTTGTTTTGTTATCTCTGCCTTCACGTCAGGAATAGCCGCAGCAATAGATGCGTGATATGCCTCATACTGGGCAACGGCTGCCTCGTTGGTCATACCTCCCTCTTTCATTGCTTTGATAGTCTCTACACTCTCCGCCCAACTCTGTTCTGTAATTGTATATATTGCAAGTTGTTTGTCCAATGCTGTAAGAGTAAAGTAGTAATCTGCTATTGTTGCAATAAGTTGTGTTCGAACTGCCTGTTGATACTCTTTGTTTTGAAGCAAAGCAACCTGTGCTTTACGTTTAGAGTTTAGAAGTTTTCCAAAGAGGTCAATCTCCCAACTTGCACTTGCACTCGCATTATAACTCCACGATGCAGCACTACCATCAAAACTGCTTACACCTCCTTCGGGGGTAAGTGAAATTGATGGCAAAAATGATAATCTTGCCGAAGAGAGAGCGGCTTTGGCCTCATTAACCTTCTCTATGGCAATAAGCAGGTCGGTGTTGTTTCCCAATCCATAATTAATCAGTTCCTGAAGTTTTTCATCGGGATAAATATCTGTCCAGTCCAAATTTCCTATATTGTTTGTTGTTGGGGCATTACTCATTCCCTCAGGAGTACGATATGTACTTGCTACATTAATATCTTCGGGGCGCTCATACTTTTTGTAAATATGACAACTACTCAACAGAACTGAACTTATGGCTATATATATAAATTTTTTCATCCTTTTTATAACTAATTATTTAACCTCTGCTACACTATTTTTAAATTCAATAGGCTTAAACCTCTCTTGTAACTTCTCAAACACAATGAATAGTGCTGGAACAACCAATACCTGACACACCATACCAATAAGCATACCTCCAATTGCACCCGAGCCTAAAGCACTATTTCCATTTGCTCCAACTCCTGATGCAAACATCATAGGAAGCAAACCTATAATCATTGCCAACGAGGTCATTAAGATAGGACGTAATCGGGCAACGGCAGCATCAATTGCCGACTCTACAATACCCATTCCATTTTGTCGGCGTTCAAGAGCGAACTCTGTTATAAGTATTGAGTTCTTTGCCAACAAACCTATAAGCATAATAAGGGCAATTTGTAAATATATATTGTTATCGATACCCATTATCCATGCAAAAACAAATGTACCCGCAAGACCAAAAGGAATTGAAAGAATTACTACCAATGGAAGTATATAACTTTCGTATTGGGCACTTAATAACAGATATACAAATATTATACATATCGCAAGAATAACACCAAGACCTCCACTCTGGCTCTGCTCTTCGCGAGTCATACCTGAATATTCGTAGGCGTAACCTTGAGGAAGATACTCTTTAGCAGTCTCTTCAATAGCCTTGATTGCCTCTCCCGAACTATAACCTGGAGCAGGACTACCATTAACAAGAATTGAAGTAAACAGGTTAAAGCGTTTTATATTATCTGGTCCATAAACCCTCTTCAAATCCATAAATTGAGTAATAGGAGTCATCTCATCGCCATTCTTAATCTTAATACCATTAAGGGCATCTTTGTCAATTCTCAACTCTGGACGAGCCTGAACCATAACTCTGTAAAGTTTTCCAAACCTATTAAAATTAGAGGCATACAAACCACCCATATAGCCTTGAAGTGCATTCAAAACATCAGACGGTGCCAAACCTGCTTGTTTACATTTTGCAGCATCAACTTCAACAATATATTGTGGGTATGTTGGATTGAAACTTGTTTGTGCGGCAGCAATTTCAGGGCGTTGGTTAAGTTTTGCCAAGAACTCTTGCGAGACTTCATAGAATGATTCAATGGTGCCTCCTGTCTTATCCTGGAGGTTAAACTCAAAACCATTTGATATACTATATCCTGTAATCATAGGCATTGAGAAGGTCATCACCCTGCCATCCTTAATAAGTTCTCTTGCCTGAGCAGCGATAGTTGCATTAATAGCATCGGCACTCTGCGTCTCATCACGTTCCTCCCAGTCGTGAAGTTTGCAGATGAACGAGCCATACGAACTACCAGTTGCCGAACTCAATAAACTGAATCCTGAAATAGCAGTGTATGTTCTGATAGCAGGATTTGACTCAACAAGTTTTTGAATTTTATCCATACTCTCTTTTGTCTTGTCGAGCGAAGTTCCAGGAGGCATATCAAGAGTAACAAATATTGTACCTGTATCCTCGTTAGGAACTAATCCTGTGGGTGTTGTTGCCATTAAGAACACCAACAAGGCACAACCTGCTACAACTGAGCCAAATGCCAATATCTTATGTTTGATAAAGAAAGATACTCCTTTTGTATATTTCTTTAATGTTGCATCGTATGCCGCATTGAAAGCAATGTGAAAACGTTGAATATACGTTTTTTTCTGCTCGCCCTCTTTGTGTGCATGAGGTTTCAAAAACATAGCACATAGGGCTGGAGATAGGGTAAGTGCATTAATTGCCGAAAAAGCAATAGCAA